>DASPTN010000130.1:0-33583 GCA_035623395.1 Gemmatimonadales bacterium
GTGGTGCTGCGCGGCGAGGGCGTGCTGTTCGTCTGCACCAAGAAGCAGCTCAAGGCGATCATCCAGGCCGACGCGGAGCGGTGCGGCGCCTACTACGTCACCGAGCGGTGGCTGGGCGGGACGCTCACCAACTACGCGACCATCAAGCGGCAGATCCGCCGCCTCAAGGACCTCGAGCAGGGCCAGGAAGAAGGCAGCTTCGAGTTCTTCACCAAGAAGGAGCAGCTGCTGCTCGAGCGCGAGCGGGTCAAGCTGGAGCGGAACATGTCGGGCGTGAAGAACATGTCCCGCCTGCCGGGCGCGCTGTTCGTGGTGGACGCCAAGAAGGAGCGCATCGCCGTCGCCGAGGCGAACAAGCTCGGCATCCCCGTCGTCGCCATCGTGGACACCAACGCCGATCCGGACGTCATCACGGTGCCGATCGCCGGGAACGACGACGCCATCCGTTCGGTGTCGCTGATCAGCAGCGCGGTGGCCGACGCCATCGGCGAGGCGCGGGCCCGGATGCCGGCGCGCGAAGAGGCCGAGGAGACGGACTTCGCGGCCTACTCGACCGACGCGGGCGCCACCGAGGGCGGTGAAACCGACGCCGAGAAGCGGCGGCGGCGGCCGCGGCGCAAGCGCCGGCCCAAGCCGGAGGCGATCGTCGCACGCATCAAGACGGACGAGGCGGCGCCGCCGGCGCCCCCCGTGCCCACGGCCGCGGCGGAGGACGCCACCGCGTAGCCGGCGGGGCCGGACCGGAGTGGGAGCACCGCCGCCTCTGCCCCGTCGGGCGGGCGGCGGTTTCGTAGGCGAACCCGGATGGAGACCATGACGGATACAATGGCGAGCGTCAGTGCGAAGGACGTGGCGGAGCTGCGCCGGCAGACCGGCGCCGGGATGATGGACTGCAAGAAGGCGCTGGCGGAGTCGGGCGGCGACTTCGCCAAGGCCACCGAGTGGCTGCGGGCCCACGGGGTCGCGCGGGCCGACAAGCGGGCCGGCCGCGAGGCCAAGCAGGGCCTGGTGGAGAGCTACGTGCACCACAGCGGGAAGATCGGGGTCCTGCTCGAGCTGAACTGCGAGACGGACTTCGTGGCCCGCACCGACGACTTCAAGCAGCTGGCCCGCGACGTGGCGATGCACATCGCGGCCGCGGCGCCGCTGGCGGTCAGCGCCGACCAGCTCCCGGCCGACGTGATCGAGCGCGAGCGGCGGATCTACGCGGAGCAGGTGGCCCAGGAGGGCAAGCCGGAGGCGATCCGCGCCAAGATCGTCGAGGGCAAGCTGAAGAAGTTCTACAGCGAGGCCGTGCTGCTGGACCAGCCGTTCGTGAAGGACGACAAGCGCACGGTCGGCGAGGTGGTCAAGGAAGTCTCCGGGAAAACCGGCGAGAACGTCATGGTCCGGCGGTTCGCCCGCTTCCAGCTCGGAGAGGACGTGTGAGCCTCCTGTACCGCCGGGCCCTGCTCAAGCTGTCCGGCGAGGCGCTGGCCGGGGAGCGGGACTTCGGCTTCGACCTGGCGGTGATCGACCGGCTGGCCGAGGAGATCAAGGCCGTCCGCGCCGAGGGCGTGGACATCGGCCTGGTGATCGGCGGCGGCAACATCATCCGCGGCACCGAGGCCAGCCGCGAGGGCATGGACCGGGTCTCGGCCGACTACATGGGCATGCTGGCCACGGTCATCAACGCGCTGGCGGTCCAGGACGTCCTCGAGCGCAAGGGCGTGGACACGCGGGTCCTGACCGCGATCCGCATGGAGGCGCTGGCCGAGCCGTACATCCGCCGGCGCGCCATCCGCCACCTCGAGAAGGGGCGGGTGGTGATCTTCGCGGGCGGGACGGGAAACCCCTATTTTTCGACCGACACCGCGGCGGTGCTCCGCGCGCTGGAGATCGAGGCGCAGGCGCTCCTGAAGGGCACCAACGTGGACGGCGTCTACACGGCCGATCCGAACCGGGACCGGTCCGCGGAGTTCATCCCCGAGGTGAGCTTCCTCGACGCCATGGTCAAGGGGCTCGGCGTGATGGACGCCAACGCCTTCGGGCTCTGCAAGGACAACGGTTTGCCGATTCACGTGTTCAACATCAACCAGCCCGGCGCGGTGCTGCGCATCCTCCACGGCGACCGCATCGGCACCATCGTGCGATGAGCCAGCCCAACCTGCAGGACGTCGTGAAGCAGTCGCGGATGGCGATGGACAAGGCGATGGAGAGCACCCGCCGCGAGTTCGCCTCCATCCGCAGCGGCAAGGCCACCACCTCGCTCCTCGACCTGGTGCGGGTGACCGCCTACGGCAACGAGATGCCGCTCAACCAGGTAGCCTCGGTGGCCGCCCCGGAGCCCCGGCTCCTCACGGTCACGCCGTGGGACAAGTCGCTCACCGGCGCGATCGACAAGGCGCTGCGCGAGAGCGACCTCGGGCTCAACCCGGTGACCCAGAGCGGCATCATCCGGGTCCCGCTGCCGCCGCTCACCGAGGAGCGCCGCCGCGAGCTGGTGAAGGTGGTGCACAAGCTGGCGGAGGAAGGCAAGGTCGCGGTGCGCCACGCGCGGCACACGTCGAAGGAGCAGCTCAAGAAGGTCGAGCACGTCTCCGAGGACGATCACCGCAAGGCCGACCACGACCTCCAGAAGGTCACCGACGACCACATCAAGCACATCGACGAGATGGTGAAGGCCAAGGAAGCGGAGATCATGGAAGTGTGAGCGAGGCCGCTCCGCTGCTCGATCGCATCCGCGCCGGTGGTGAGGTCCCGCGGCACGTGGCCGTGATCATGGACGGCAACGGCCGCTGGGCCCAGGAGCGCCACCTGCCCCGGCCGGTGGGACACCGGGAGGGGATGAAGGCGGTGCGCGAGGCCGTGGAGGGCTGCATCGCCGCGGGCGTGGAGGTGCTCACGCTGTTCGCCTTCTCGGAGGAGAACTGGAACCGCCCGCCGCTCGAGATCGGCGCCTTGATGGCCCTGCTCGAGGAGTACATCGCCCGCGAAACGGTCGAGCTGAGGGCCAACGGCGTGGAGGTGCACGTGCTGGGCGACCTGAGCCGGCTCGCGCCGAAGGCGCGGGAGGCGGTCGACCGGCTGGTGGCGCAGACCCGCGGCGGCACCCGGCTCGCCCTCAACCTCGCCATCTCCTACTCCAGCCGGGCGGAGATCGCGCGCGCCGCGCGCCGCCTCGCCGAGGACGTCCTCCAGGGACGGCTGGCCCTCGAGGATGTGGACGAGGACGCGGTGAGCCTCCGCCTCTTCACCGCCGGCATCCCCGATCCCGACCTGCTGGTCCGCACCTCGGGCGAGCAGCGGATCTCCAACTTCCTGCTGTGGCAGCTCGCCTACACGGAGCTGTACATGACGCCGGTGCTGTGGCCGGACTTCACGCGCCGGCACCTGTTCGAAGCGATCCTCGACTACCAGGGGCGCGAGCGCCGGTTCGGACGCGTCACGGCCTGATGCCGGCCGAGCAGCTGATACGCCGCGTCGCGTTTTCCGCGGTCGCCATCCCGGTCGCCGTCGCCGCGGCCTACGTCGGCGGCTGGGTCCTGGCCGCGCTGCTCGCGCTGATCGGCGTGCTCGCGACCCGGGAGCTGTACGGCCTCGCGGCCGCCACAGGCGTCGACCCGCTGCGCCGCTCCGGCATGGCGGCCGCGGTCGCGATTCCGCTCGCCACCTACTGGGCCAAGGGCTCCGAGATCCACTTCGCCGAGCCGGCGATCTACCTGGGTGCGCTGTGGATGCTGTTCGTGATCGCGGCGGCGGCGTGGCGCCGCGGGCCGTCGGGCCGCCCGCTGGCGGCGGTCTCGGTGACCGTCTTCTCGGTGCTGTACGCCTCCGGCCTGCTGTGCTTCGCGATCGTGCTGCGTCACCCGACCGGGATCGGGCTCGAGTCGCGGACCGGCACGGCGCTGCTGTTCTTTCCGCTCGCCCTGACCTGGATCGGCGACACCGCGGCCATGGCGGGCGGCAAGCTCATCGGCGGCCCGAAGCTCGCCCCGACGCTCTCGCCGAGCAAGACCTGGTCGGGCGCGGTGAGCGGCCTGGTGGCCGCCGTCCTGTCGGCGTGGGCGTACGCGGTCTGGATCCTCGAGCCGGTGGGACGTCCGCTGCCGCTGGTGGCCGCGCTCGTCGCGGGCGCTGCGATCGGCGTCACCGGGCAGGCCGGCGACCTCGCCGAGTCGCTGCTCAAACGGGAAGTGGGCGTCAAGGACAGCTCGGCGCTGATCCCCGGGCACGGCGGGATGCTGGACCGCATCGACTCGCTGCTGTTCGTCCTTCCGGTCACGGCCGGGATCTTCCGGGTCCTGGGGCTCACGTGAGCGCCAGCGGACCTGCCGGGGAGCGGGCTGTCGCGCGGCCTGCCGGATCTCGCACCGGTGCGAACGGCACCGTCGGCGTCGCGGTCCTGGGCTCCACGGGCTCGATCGGCACGTCCGCGCTCAAGGTGCTGGCGCGCCACAAGCAGCGCTTCCGGGTGGTCGCGCTGACCGCCTTCGGGCAGCGCGAGCGGCTGGAGGCGCAGGCGGCGGCGTTCCGGCCGGCCTTCGTGGGCCTGGTGAACGGGGACGCGTCCGACGGCTGGCGCGCGGGCCGCGCCTGCCTCGTCGAGGCGGTGACCCGCGAGGACGTGGACGTCGTCCTCAACGGCATCGTGGGCGCCGCGGGCCTCGAGGCGACGCTCGCGGCGCTGGCCGCCGGCAAGCGGGTCGCGCTCGCCAACAAGGAGACGCTGGTGATGGCGGGCGAGCTGGTGACCCGCACCGCCAGGGAGAAGGGCGGCGAGATCGTGCCGGTGGACTCCGAGCACTCGGCGATCCTCCAGTGCGTCACCGGCCGCCGGCCGGCCGGGCTCAGCCGGGTGATCCTCACGGCCTCGGGCGGGCCGTTCCACGCCTGGCCCGCGGAGCGGGTGCGGCACGCGACGGTGGCGGAGGCGCTCAACCACCCGACCTGGCGGATGGGCCGGAAGATCACCGTCGACAGCGCCACGCTGGCCAACAAGGCGCTCGAGGTGATCGAGGCGCACTTCCTGTTCGATCTGCCGTACGACCGCATCGAGGCGGTGGTGCATCCGCAGTCCGTGATCCACTCGTTCGTGGAGTTCGTGGACGGCTCGGTGCTGGCGCAGCTGGGCTTCCCCAACATGGAGCTGCCGATCCTCTACGCCCTGACGCACCCGGAGCGGGTGGCCGACGACGGCGTCGCGCGCTTCGATCCCGTGGCCGCGGGCTCGCTGACGTTCGAGCCGGTCCGCACCGACGTGTTCCCGGCGCTGGCCCTCGGGATGCAGGCCGGGCGCGCGGGCGGGTCGGCGCCGGCCGCGTTCAACGCCGCCAACGAGACCGCCGTGGCGGCGTTCCTCGCGGGCCGGGCCCCGTTCGGCCGGATCGCCGAGGTGATCGCGAGGGTGCTGGAAGAGCAGATGGTGACCGACGCCTCGAGCGTGGAGGCCGTGCTCGAAGCCGATGCCTGGGCGCGACGCCGGGCCGCGGAGCTGCTCGAGTGTTCGTGAACTGGAGCCCGGTGCTGCTCGACCTCGTCGGGGCGGTCATCGTCATCGGCGTGCTGATCTTCGTGCACGAGCTCGGACACTTCCTCGCCGCCAAGTCGGTGGGGATCGCGGTGCTGCGGTTCTCGTTCGGGCTCGGCCCGCGCACGCCGATCGGCGTCAAGATCGGCGAGACCGACTACTGCCTCTCGTGGGTCCCGTTCGGCGGGTTCGTGAAGATGGCGGGCGTCGAGGAGGAAGGCGCCGCCGGCGCGGTGGAGGGCGGGAAGCTGGAGGCGGAGGTGCCGGTGGAGCGCACCTTCGACGCCAAGCCGCTGTGGGCGCGGGTGCTGGTGATCTCGGCGGGCGTGGTGATGAACGCGCTGTTCGCCGTGCTGGTCTACAGCTTCATCGCGCGCGCCTACGGGACGCCGGTGGACACGACCGTCACCGTGGGCGGGGTCGACACCACCGCGCTGCCGCTCGGCGCGGCGGCGCTGGCGACGCTGAAGCCGGGTGACCGGATCCTCAGGATCAACGGCGATTCGATGACGGGCTGGGGCGAGATCCAGCAGAAGCTGTACACGGCGCCGGACACCCGCATCACGATCGACGTGGCCGGACGATCGAGCCCGATCCTGCTCGACGTCCCGCGGTCGGAAAAGGACGCGCGCGCCACGCTGATCGGCGCGCTCACGCCCTGGCACGACCCGGTGATCGGCGAGGTGCTGCCCGGCCGGCCGGCCGAGGCCGCCGGGCTCGTGCCGGGCGACCGGGTGGACTCGGCCGGGGGGCAGGCCGTCGCGTCGTGGGAGATGATGCAGCGGGCCATCGAGCGCAGCGCGGGCCGCCCGCTGGCGCTGGTGCTGGCGCGCCGGGGGCAGCCGGTCCACGTGGTGGTCACGCCCCGGGCGGAGGCGGCGCGCGACCCGGCCTCGGGCAAGACCGTGACGGTGGGGCGCATCGGCGTCGGACCGGCGCTGCGGCGCTTCGGTCTCGCCGGGTCGGTGGGCGAGGGGCTCCGGCAGACGGCCGGCGCCGCCGGCATCATCCTGTTCACCCTGAAGGGCCTGGTGACGGGCCAGGTGTCGGTGCGGGACATCGGCGGCCCGATCCTGGTCGGCCAGCTGGCGGGCGAGGTCGCGCGGGCCGGCCTCAGGAACTTCCTCGCCTTCATGGCGCTGTTCTCGATCAACCTGGCGATCCTGAACCTGCTGCCGATCCCGGTGCTGGACGGGGGGCACCTGGCGTTCCTGCTGATCGAGGGCGTGCGGGGGCGCCCGCTGTCGGTCGAGCAGCGGCAGCGGCTGACCCAGATCGGGTTCTTCGTGCTGGTGGGGTTGATGGTGCTGGCGCTGAGCAATGATGTACTGAGGCTGTTCAAGTGAGAGGTGAGGAGTGAGAGGTGAGACGCGAGACGTTCACGTGAGAGGTGAGAAGGGAGAAGCGTGAGAAGTGGGTTCACCTCTCACGTCTGCGCCTCTCACTTCTCACGTGAACGTCTCACTTCTCACCCCTCACCTCTCACTTTTCGCCTCTTCCCAGCATCTTCTTCACCGCGTCGATTGCCACTTCCGTCGTGCTCCGCTTGCCGGCCAGCAGCCCGTCCAGATCCTCCGCCAGGTCGGCGGCGCTGGCGTAGCGCTGCTCCCGGTCCTTCGCCATGCAGGTCAGCACCACCTTCTCGAAGGCGCGCGACAGATCGGGGCGCCGGCGGCGCAGCGGCTCCGGAGGCTCCTCGACGTGCAGCCGGGCCAGCTCGTACCAGTCGGTGGAGCGGAAGGGCAGCTCGCCCGTGGCGGCCCGGTACATCGTCACCCCGAGGGCGTAGACGTCGGTGCGCCCGTCCAGCGGCAGGCCGCGCGCCTGCTCCGGCGAGATGTAGTGGGGCGTGCCGATGGTGAGCTGCTTGCCGGTGGTCGACACGTAGGAGGCGATGGTGCGGGCGATGCCGAAGTCGGTCAGCACCGCCGTGCCCGCGGCGTCGAACAGGATGTTCTGCGGCTTGATGTCCCGGTGCACGACGCCGCCCTGGTGCGCGAAGGCCATCCCGAGCGCGACGTCGCGCGCGGCGCGGGTCACCTCGACCTCCGGCAGGGCCGGCGCCGCCTCGAGCCGCGCGTCCAGCGACGTCGCCAGCCGGGGCATGGCGAAGTAGACCACCTCGCCGTCCTGCCCGGCGTCCAGGATCCGGATGATGTTGGGGTGCCGCAGCTCGCCGGCGATGGTGGCTTCGTTGAGGAAACGGGCCGTGAACTGCGGGTCGCGGGCGTACTTCGGCTTGAGGACCTTGAGGGCCACGTCGGGCGGGCCGCCGCCCTTGCTGGCGGCGACGACCCACGCCATCCCGCCCGCGCCCAGCAGCTCGATGGCGTGGTATGGGCCGACGGTCCTGCCGGTGAGCGAATCGGCTTCCAGCGTCAGAGAGCGCCCCTTGAGAACGGGTCCGACCGCGGTTAAACTACACTGCTACGCGGAATTAGAGAATCGCTCCCGGAACCGCGTGACGGGAGCCAGGCAATCCAGGGGAACGCATGAGTTACGACAAGGCGGCTGCGGCCGCCCAGTACCGTCTGCACGAGAACGACACGGGCTCGACCCGGGTCCAGATCTCGCTCCTCAGTGCCCGCATCAACTCGCTGACCGATCACTTCCGTCAGCACGCCAAGGACCACCACGGACGGCTCGGCCTGATCAAGATGGTCGGGCGGCGGCGCCGTCTGCTGGAGTACCTGAAGCGCACGGATCTCGTGGCGTACCGCCAGCTCATCGACGAGCTGGGGCTCCGTCACTAACAGGCCAGTTGCGAGAAGGGGGTTGCGAGGCATGGCCCGCTCGGTAGCTGAGCGGCCGTTGCCCGCGACTCGCGTCTCGCACCTCGCAACCGACACCCATACAGGATCGCCATACCCATGATGCATCGCCTCGAGCGGTCGTTCGCCGGCCGCACCTTCCGTATTGAGTGCGGGCGGATGGCCAAGCAGGCCGCCGGCGCCGCGCTCGTCCAGTTCGGCGAGACCACCGTGCTCGCCGCCGCGTCGGTCGCCGACACGGTGAGCACCCTGCCGTTCTTCCCGCTGCTGGTCGAGTACCGCGAGAAGTTCTACGCCGCGGGCAAGATCCCCGGCGGCTTCCTCAAGCGCGAGGCGCGGCCGCACGACGAGGAGATCCTCGCGGCGCGCCTCATCGACCGGTCGATCCGGCCGCTGTTCCCCGAGGGCTTCAAGAACGAGGTCCAGGTGTTCGTCTACGTCCTCTCCGCCGACCAGGAGAACGACGCCGACGTGCTCGGGATGGTGGCCGCCTCCTTCGCCCTCGCCAGCTCGAAGATCCCCTTCGCCGGCCCGCTGGCCGGCGTGCGGGTCGGGCGGGTCGAGGGGAAGTGGATCCTCAACCCGACCTTCCAGCAGCTCGAGTTCTCCGACGTCGACATCGTGGTGAGCGGCACGGCCGACTCGATCATGATGGTCGAGGGCGGGGCGGGCGAGATCTCCGAGGCGGAGATGGTCGAGGCCCTGAAGGTCGCGCAGAAGGGGCTGCAGGAGCTGGTCGCGCTCCAGCAGGACCTGCTGGCGCAGCACAGCGTACCCAAGATGGAGTGGACCAAGGCGGCGCCGCCGGCCGACCTGGCCGGCCGCGTCGAGGCGCTGGCCAAGCCGCGCGTGCAGGAGGCGATGACGCTGGCGCAGAAGGAGGAGCGGTCGCAGGCGCTGTCGGCGGTGTACACCAGCATCGTGCAGGAGCTGGCGACGGAGTTCCCGGACCAGAACCGCGTGATCGCCGACCTGCTGGCGGACCTCGAGTACGACGTGATGCGCCGGATGGTGCTGCAGCGCGGCGAGCGCGTGGACGGCCGCGACGCCACGACGGTCCGCCCGATCACCTGCGAGGTCGGCATCCTGCCGCGGGTCCACGGCTCGGCGCTGTTCACCCGCGGCCAGACCCAGGCGCTGGTGACGACGACCCTGGGCAGCGTGGACGACGAGCAGCGCATCGACAACATCGACGTGCCGCGCGAGACGACCAAGTCGTTCATGCTGCACTACAACTTCCCGCCGTTCTCGACCGGGGAGGTGCGGCCGATGCGCGGCACCTCGCGCCGCGAGATCGGCCACGGGGCCCTGGCCGAGCGCGCCCTGACGCCGCTGCTCCCCTCCTACGAGGACTTCCCGTACACCATCCGGATCGTCTCGGAGGTGCTGGAGTCCAACGGCTCGTCGTCCATGGCCAGCGTGTGCGGCGCGTCGCTGTCGCTGATGGACGCGGGCGTCCCGCTCAAGGCGCCGTGCGCCGGCGTCGCGATGGGGCTCATCAAGGACGCGGACCAGGTCGTGATCCTCACCGACATCCTCGGCACCGAGGACGCGCTCGGCGACATGGACTTCAAGGTCGCCGGGACCGAGGCCGGCATCACCTCGATCCAGATGGACATCAAGATCCAGGGGCTGTCGCTGGACATCATGGCCCGGGCGCTGGACCAGGCGAAGAAGGGCCGGCTGCACATCCTCGGGGTGATGGGCAAGACCCTGAAGGAGCCGCGCTCCGAGATGTCGCCGTGGGCGCCGCGGATCCTCACCATCCAGGTGAAGCAGAAGGACATCGGCAAGATCATCGGTCCCAAGGGCGCCACGATCCGCGAGATCGAGGAGCTGTCGGGCGCCAAGGTCAGCATCGACGACGACGGCGTGGTCACGATCGCGGCCGTGGGCGGCGAGGCGGGCGCCAAGGCGCGCGAGATGGTCGAGGCCCTGGTGCAGGAGCCCGAGGTCGGCAAGACGTACACCGGCAAGGTGAAGACGACCACGGCCTTCGGGGCGTTCGTCGAGATCCTGCCGGGCGTCGAGGGCCTGGTGCACATCTCCGAGCTGCAGCACGGGCGCACCGAGCGGACCGAGGACGTGGTGAAGAAGGGCGACACGCTGACCGTCAAGCTGCTCGAGGTGGACGAGCGGGGCCGGCTGCGGCTGTCGCGCAAGGCGCTGATCGAGAAGAGCTGACGTGCGCACGGTCCGGCTCGACGACGCCGCGTGGCGCAGCGACGCGCCCAACGGGCTCGTCATCCTGACCGAGCGGATGCCGTGGCTGCGCTCGGCCGCGGCCGGCTTCTGGGTGAAGACCGCGTCGGCGCACGAGCCGCGCGAGAAGATGGGCGTCTCGCACCTGCTCGAGCACATGGTGTTCAAGGGCACGCCCACCCGCACCGCCCAGGACATCGCCGTGGCCCTCGAGTCGCGCGGCGGCGGGCTCGACGCCTACACGGGCCGCGACCACACGACCTACCAGGCTCGCATGCTTGACGCGGACCTGCCGCTCGCCCTCGACCTCCTCACCGACATCGTGCGCCGGCCGCTGCTCAAGGACGCGGACCTCGCGCTCGAGCGGAAGGTGGTGCTCGAGGAGATCGCCACCGTCGAGGACACGCCCGACGACCTGGTCTTCGATCTCCACGCCGCGGCGCTGTGGCGCTCGCACGCCTACGGCTACCGCATCCTCGGCACCCGCGAGACCGTGGCGGGCATCACCGCCGCCGACCTGCACGCGCTGCACGCGCAGCGCTACGGGCCGCGGCAGCTGGTGTTCGCCGCCGCCGGCAATCTCGAGCACGAGCAGGTGCTCGGCCTGCTGGACGGCGCCGGCTGGCTCGACCTGGAGCCCGGCCCGGACGGCGCCGAGGTCCCGGTGCCCACCGCCGCGCGGAAGGTCGAGCAGCGCGTGCCGCGCGATGGGGCGCAGGTGCACCTGGTGTTCGGCACCGAGACCTTCCGCTACGGCGATCCCCGCCGCCACGCCCTGGTCCTCGTCTCGACGATCTTCGGCGCGGGCATGAGCTCGCGGCTGTTCCAGCGGGTCCGCGAGGAGCTGGGCCTGGCGTACACCGTGTACGCGTTCCACTCCTTCTTCCAGGCGTCGGGCGCCGCGGGCGTGTACGTCGGCACGCAGCCCCCGACCGCCGAGCGTGCGGCGGCGACCATCCGCGAGGAGTTCGCGCGGCTCGCCGAGCGCTCGCTCACGCCCGAGGAGCTGGTGTCGGCCAAGCAGCAGGTGAAGGGACAGCTGGTGCTGGCCCTCGAGGGGCCGGTGCCGCGGATGTACCGCCTCGCGGGCGCGGCGCTGTACCGCGAGGACTACAAGCCGATCGATGCGGTCCTGGCCGAGGTCGACGCGGTCACTCCCGAGCAGGTGGCTGCGGTCGCCGCGGAGTTCTACGCGCCGGACCGCCAGGTGGTGGTGTGGCTGGGCCCCAGCTGACGGCCGGCGGCGCCTCCGCGGCGTGAGGGGCGCGCCGGGCGTGCTCCCGCCGGTTCTCTGCTATCACAAGGTCGACACCCGGTTCGAGCTGGGCTTCACCCAGGTCGAGCCGCGCGTGTTCCGCCGCCAGGTCGAGGCGCTGGCCCGCGCCGGCTACCGCACGCTTGGCACGGCCGAGCTGCTGGCGCGGCTGGCTGCGCCGGCGGAGGGCGCGCCGCAGCGCGAGGTGGTCATCACCTTCGACGACGGCTACGCGGGCCTCGCGCGGCACGCCTTTCCCGTGCTCGCCGACCACGGGTTCCGCGCGCTGGTGTTCGTGATCAGCGACTACGTGGGACGGGAGAACACCTGGGACGTGCAGTACGGGTGGCGCCGGTTCACGCACCTCGACTGGGAGGACCTCGCGGCCTGGCAGGAGCGCGGCATCGAGGTGCACTCGCACGGCGCCACCCACGCCCGGCTCACCTGGCTGGCTGACGAGCGCGTGACCGACGAGCTGCAGCGCTCGCGCGAGGCCATCGGCCGGAGGCTGGGCCGCGCGCCCTGCGCGGTGAGCTACCCGTTCGGCTCGGCCGACGCGCGGGTGCGCGACCTCGCGGCCCGCGCGGGCTACCGGCTGGGCTTCACCGGTCCGCGCCGGGGCGGCGCCGACCCGCTGGGCGTGCCCCGCCGCCCGGTGTACGGCTGGGACCGCGGCGCGGTGCCGCTGGTGCTCGGAGACTCGTCGCTGTCCGGGGCCGGCATGGCCCTCGCCCGGTTCGCCAGCCGCTGCGCGGTGGGAACCGCCGTGATCCAGCGGGTCCTCGGTCGCCGGTACCGGGGAGGGCCGACGGGCTAGCGGCGTGCGGCGGCGTGCTTGCCGTTGCCGGCGAGCGCGTCGACGTAGTGCTCGTGGAACGACTTGAGCCGCGCCACCAGCGCCTCGATCTCGTCCCGCGACGGCAGGAAGGTCGTGCGGAAGTGCAGGGTCCCCGGCTCCTGGCCGAAGCCCGAGCCGGGCACGACGCAGATGCCCGTCTCCTCCAGCAAGGCGAGGCAGTAGGCCGAGTCCCGCTTCCCCTCGTACTCGCGGCGCTGCTCCGGCGTCATGGCGCCGGGATCCACGCCCGGCTCCGGCGGGAGCTCGAAGCGCACGAACCCGTACAGCGCGCCCTGCGGCGACTCCAGCGACATCCCGGGGATCGCGTTGATCCCGCGGCTGAGGATGTCGGCCTTGGCCTTGAGCTCGCGCAGCACGCCCTCGCGCTCCGCGACGTAGCGCTCGTAGCTGGCCTGGCCCGGCTGCGGCGGCGCGACCATCACGTACACCGCGATCTGCCCCACCACGCTCGAGCACAGGCTGATCGACTGGAGCTTGACCAGCTCCGCCAGGACGTCGTCGGGCATGTTGCGGAACTCGACGTACCCGCCGCGGTGCCCGCACTCGCCGAGGAAGCCCTTCGAGACGGAGTGGAAGCTGAACAGCGAGACCGAGGTCTCGCCCAGCTCGTGCATCACCTTGGCGAACGAGTGGAACCGGCTGCCGGAGGCGTACACGTTCTCCTGGTAGACCTCGTCGGCCAGGATGGCGAGGCCGTTGGCCCGTGCGAACCGGATGACCATCGCGATGTTCTCGCGGGTCAGCACCGCGCCGGTCGGGTTCCCCGGGTTGATGACCACGATCGCGACCGGGCGGATCCCCTCGGACCGGGCGCGCGCGTGGCTCGAGACCAGCGATTCCTCGCGCAGCTGCCAGTGATGGCTCTCGTCGAGGTGATAGCCGACGGCCTTGCCGCCGTGCAGCGCGATCTCCGCGCTGTAGAGCGGGTACTGCGGGATCGGGATGAGGATGCCGTCGCTGCGGTCCCTGAGCAGCGCGACGACCGCGGCCTCGACGCCCTTGCTGGCGCCGTCGGTGAGGATGACGTGGTCCTTGTCGGCGGGAATGGCGTCCCGCCGGGCGATGAAGTCGGCCACCGCCTCCCGGATGAACGGGATGCCGGCGCTCTGCGAGTAGGCTCCGGTGCCGGAGGGATGCCGCTCGAGGATGGAGCGCGCGCGCTCGACCACGTCGGCCGGGAAGTGCCGGACCGCGGCGGGGTCGTCGAGCAGCGCCGGGTACTCCACCAGGCAGAGGAGCTGGCGCAGGTAGCTGAGCGGGCGCTGGGAGAAGGCCAGCGGGTTGCCGATGTTGCAGTAGATGATCCTGCGGCCCTGTGCCTCGAGCTGCATCGCGCGCGTCGGTATCGCGCCGCGCACCGCGTACTCGGCGCGCAGCAGGTCGCGGTTGAGGTCGTCCCTAGTGATCATGGCGTCCGGCGAGCTGCTCGAAGGTGAGGTTCAGGACCGGATAGCGGGCCCAGTCCCGGAAATCGAAGTGCCACCACTCCGCATCATACACCGTAAAGCCCTGCGCTTCCATAGCGCGCCGCAGCAGCGCCCGGTGCCAGCGCTGCCTCCCGGTGCCGCCGGGGTAGTCCGCGAACGAGCGGGCCGAGAACTCGTCGTAGCCGCCCACCATCCCCACCGGCTGGCCGGTGGCCAGGTCGTAGAGCGTGAGGTCCACCGCGCAGCCACGGTTGTGGTGCGAGCCCTGCTTCGGGTCCGCGACGAAGATCCGCAGCGGCTCCGGCGTCGCGTCCCAGAACGTCTCGGTGACGTACCACGGCCGGTAGGCGTCGTGGATCAGGAGGCCGTAGCCCCGGCCGGCGAGCCAGCGCGCCGCGCGCGCCACCGCCTCCGCCGCGGGTCGCTGGAGGAACGCCCGCGCCGAGGTGTACATGGGCGTGCCCATGAAGTTGTTCGATGTCGCGTAGCGGATGTCGAGCTTGATGCGCGGATCGAGCGTCGTCACGTCCACCAGATCGGGCTTGCGCATCCCGGGCCGGCCCGGCGGAGGCGTCATCGCGAGCGCCGCCCGCCGCAGCTCGTCCACCGGCTTGAGCGCCGTGATGTGGAACGTGACCCCTCGCTCGGTGCCCACGGACCGGCGCGGGAACCGCACCCCGGCCACGAGCGCCGCGGCGATCCGTCCGTCGGACCCGCGCGCGAAGGCGAGCGGCTCGCCGGCGTACAGCCCGCCGTCGGGGAAGCGGAACAGCGTGTCCGACACCTCGGTGAGCGGGTACAGGGCGAACCACTCGATCTGGGCGAACAGCCGGCCGTCGCGCTCGAGCACGTAGAGCACGTCGTGGTCCCAGCCGTACTCGCCCACGAGATCGAGGTAGCGCGAAGGCGGGGGCGGGGGCTCGGGGTCCGGCGAAGGCCGCAGCGTGTCGCCCTCGTAGACCAGGTAGCCGGGACCGCGCTGGATCCTCTCCCCGTACGCTACGCGGCCGTCCACGACCAGCGTGTCGCCGATCGCGCGGAGCGGCGTGACGTATCCGCCGGACACCGGCTGCATCCACGGCACGCCGTCGCGGACGTCCAGATCGATGCCCAGGCTGCGGCCGCGCCAGCGGCCCGCGAGGCGGGCGGCGTCGGCCGGCGGGACGGCGGCGGTGACCTCGATCGGAGGCAGCGGCCGCCCTTCCTTCGCCGCCAGCATCAGCCGCAGGGCGGCGTTCGCCACCCGCGACGGCACCGCCATCCCCGCGTCCACGGTGGTCGACACCGCCACGCCCAGGCGGTCCTGCGGCAGGGCCGCCAGCTGGGTTCCGAAGCCGTAGTGCCAGCCGTTGTGGCCGATCCACTGGTGCCCGTCGAGCCGCGAGATGGCGAAGCCGAGCCCGAACCCGCTCGTCTGGCCCGCGCCGCCGAACTGCACGCCCCACATCTGCGTCAGCGTCGAATCGGCGAGGATCCTGCCGCCGGGGCCGACGCCGCCGGCGAACAGCGCGCTGAGGAACTTGCCGAGATCGAGCATCGAGGTCGTCAGCTCGGCCGCAGGCGAGATGCCCAGCGGGAAGGTGGGCGCGTCGAAGGTCCGTCCGTCGGTGGTCCACATCTGGCCGCGGGCGCGGCCGGCGAGCAGCGCGCCGGAGGGCTCGAAGCTGCTGCTCGTCATGCCCAGCGGCGCGAGGACCGACCGCCGGAGGCGCGCGGCGAACGGCTCGCCCGTCACCCGCTCGACGACGTACCCGGCCAGGGCGATGGCCGCGTTCGAGTACTTGGTGCGCGCCCCGGGCGCGTAGACGAGCGTCGTGGAGTCGAGACTCCGTGCGGTGGCGGCCAGGGTCGGCGACGTCGGGTCGAAGTAGTTGCCCACCGGCGGCTCGCGCACCAGGCCCGACCGGTGCGACAGCAGCTCGCGCAGCGTGATCGGCTGGCCGAACGGGTCGACCGGGTGGATGTCCGGCACGTAGCGCGTGAGCGGCGTGTCGAGCGCGACGCGCCCGGCCTCGACCAGCTGCATCACGGCGATGTCCGTGAACAGCTTCGAGACCGAGGCGACGCGGTAGGGCGTCGCGGCCGTGGCGGGCGTGCTGTCGGCGGGGTTCGCCAGCCCGAAGCCGCGTGCCCACACGGTCTGCTGGTCGTCCACCAGGGCGATCGACAGCGCCGGCAGCTTCTTCTCGGCGATCTGGGCCTCGATGAAGCGCGTCAGCGCCTCGACCACCTGCGCGTAGTCGTGGCGGGGCGGAACGAGATCCTGGGCCGGCAGCGAGCGCGCGAGCGCGACGCCGCACAGGGCCGCCAGGACCGCGCCCCGACGGGCGGACGCCGTCCGGAGTCCCGGTGTGCGATGTGGCATGGGTGTCACGTAGCGCGGTCGCGCGGCCCGGCGCAACCCCGCGAATGCGGGAAGGGCGGGCCACGACGGCCCGCCCCCGGGAGCTGCCCCACACCGACGACCGGGCGTCGCGCTACTGCCCGCCCGGCGGTCCACGCCGGAAGCTGCCCGGCGGCGGCAGCTCGGACACGTTCTTGTCGAACACCTTCTGCTGCTCCGGCGTCAGCACGGCCCTGATCTCCCTCTGCTGATCGCTCCGCAGCGTCGCCATCTGCGCCCGGGTCGCGGAGTCCATCGGCATGCCGCGGCCGAACAGGGCCCGCATCTGCGGCTGGTACCTGGCCTGGATGGAATCCACCTGGGCCTGCTGCTGCGCGGTGAGCGTGATGCCGTTCAGGAGCATCTGCATCTGGCGACCGGGGCCCCGCATGCCCCCCATCCCGCCCCCGGGCGGGCCCTGCGGATTCTGCGCGAGCGCCGCCGTGGCGGCGAGCGCCAGCAGCGCGCTCGAAACGAGTGCGGCTCGAGCCTTCATGAGGTCCTCCGTGGAAGCCGAATGGCACAGCCGTGCGTGCGTCGCACCAGTCTTCATACGCCGCAGCGGGGCGCGTCGTTGCCGGCGTGCGCCCGCGGCCGGTCCTTCGACGCTCCGCCGGCCGGCCCGTTAACGGGCCGCGGGCGGATCGGCACGGCGTTCCGCGCGGGGGTGCCGCCGGCCGCGCGGCGCGTTACTCTCCAGTCGCACTCGTGGGAGGCGTTACGCATGGAGAAGCTGGCGCTGGATCCCGGGTCGACCGCCCTGGTGCTCGTCGACCTCCAACGCGGCATCGTGGGCCGGCAGACCGCCCCGCACGCCGCTCCCGACGTCGTCGCGCGGGCGGCGCGGCTCGCCGCGCGGTTCCGCCAGGCGAAGGCCACCGTCGTGCTGGTGCGGGTGGCCTACTCGGCGGACGGCCGCGACCGGCTCACGCAGCGCATCGATGCGGCGCCGCTCGGCGGCGCGGTGCCGCCGGACTTCAGCGAGCTGGTGCCGGAGCTTGGCCACGTTCCCGGCGACGTCGTGGTCACCAAGCGCCAGTGGGGCGCGTTCTACGGGACCGAGCTGGAGCTGCAGCTGAGGCGCCGCGGCGTGCGCACGCTCGTGCTCGGCGGCATCGCCACCAACTTCGGCGTCGAGTCCACCGCGCGGGACGCGTTCGAGCGGGGCTACGAGCTGGTGTTCGTGGAGGACGCGATGTCGGGGCTCGCGCCCGAGATGCACCGGTTCGCGGTGACCGCGATCTTCCCGCGGCTCGGCGTCGTCCGGTCGACCGAAGAGGTGCTGGCGGCGCTGTAGAAGCACGGGGTCGGGGCCTGGGTGAGGCGGCCGAAGCCCCCACCCCCCAGGCCCCGATCCCCGCTCCTCCTTCATGGCCCCCGCGGCGCCTGCTGCTGAGCCTGGCGCTGCTGGGCTTCCCGCTGCTCCACCTCGTGCAGGTAGTCCCCGAAGTTGCGGGGCGGCGGCGCGCAGACCGGCCAGGACGTGCCTGACGGCCCGCCCGGGCCGAAGCCGGCGCGCGTCGGGAACACGGTGCGCCGCTCGCGCGGCACCGGCTGCGGATCCTCGGAGGCCAGGTACACCAACATCGCCGTGAGCACGGCGTTCGACTTCAGCTCGTCGAAGACGATCTTGTCGAACGTGTCCCGGTTGGTGTGCCAGGTGTAGAGGAAGTAATCCCAGTTGAGCGAGCCCAGGCCGAAGCCGGGGGCGCCGGCGCAGTCGAACGAGGCGTGATCGGTGCCGCCGCCGGCCGGCATGCCGGGGAACTGGAACGTGATGCCCCGGGTCAGCTCCGAGGGCACCCGCGACAGCCAGCGGCCGAGGTTGGCCGAGGCGTCGACGAAGCCCGACGCCGACATGTTGATCACGCGGCCGGTGCCGTTGTCCTGGTTGAACAGCGCCTGCAGGTGGGCGACGACGTCGGGATGGTCGGCCACGAACGCCCGCGAGCCGTCGAGCCCGTTCTCCTCGGAGGCCCAGTCTCCGACCAGGATGGTCCGCCTGGGATGCGGGTACGCGGCCTTCAGGATCCGCATCGCCTCCATCATGGTGATCGTGCCGGTGCCGTTGTCGGTGGCGCCCGAGCCGCCGTCCCACGAGTCGAAGTGCGCCGACAGCATCACGTATTCGTTGGGCAGCTCGGAGCCGCGGATCTCGGCCACGGTGTTGAAGACGGGCACGTCGCCCAGGAACTGCGCGTCCGCGGCCAGCTGCACGACCGGCCCGTCGTGGTTCTGCGCCAGCCGCGCCACCAGCCCGTAGTCCTCGCACTCCAGGTCGATGACGGGGGCGTGCTCGGTCGAGGCGTTGAAGACGCGGTGGGTGCCCCAGCCGCCGCTCCAGGTGCTCTGCAGGATGCCGGCCGCGCCCGCGCCGTCGAGCGCGATCTCGAGCAGCCGCTGGTTGCCGGCCGCGTTGCGGATGCGGGCCGCCCACGCCGACCGCTCGGCGGTCCGGCCGTCCTGGAGCCGCTTCCAGGTGTCGGGCAGCGCCGTGGTGATCCACTCGCTGTCGGTCCGGCAGGTGGGCTCGGGATACGAGACCGCGACGAACTTGCCCTTCACCTGGGGGAGCCAGGCGCGGAAGGCGGCCGAATCGGCCACGTCGGGCAGCAGCAGGACGTCGGCCCGCACCGTCTTGCCGCCGGTGCCGGGGCTGAACGAGAGCATCGTGCCCGCGAGCGTGCGGACCCTGGGCGCGACGAGGTCGATGTGGGTCACGCCGCGCCGCCAGCCCTTCCACGTGCCGTACGGCTCGGCGCGGGCCGCGATGCCCCACGACTGGTACATCGCCAGCGCCCAGTCGCCGGCCGACTTGAACCCCGGCGACCCGGTCAGGCGCGGACCGATGGAGTCGAACAGGGCCTGGGAGAGCTGGTACGTCCGGGAGCTGTCCATGCCGACCGCCCAGATGCGATGCAGCACGGAGTCGTCGGTGGAGAAGGTCTGTGCGGCGGCGGTGCTCGAGGCCAAGAGGAGCCCCAGGGCCACGCCGGCGATCGAACGCCTCATCGGGTACCTCCCACGAATGTCGAGAACGGTCCGGTCAGGGTGCGCCGCGAGCGCGGAGGCTCGCGGCGGGTGGCGGCGGAGACACTATGCACGCTACAGTACGTCGCCCGCCAGCCGGGCGTTGCGGGCGCGCGGCGCGCGCGGGATACTTAGCCGCGGCCACCGCCGCACCCACCGCTCCCCGCGTCGCCGTGGAGGTCCCGTGATCGCCTTCCGCCGTTCCGCCGGTCTGGTCGCTGCCGTCGCGCTGCTGCCCCTGATCGCCGCCTCCGGCCGCGCGCAGGTCCGGCGGCTCGACGACGGGCTCGCGCGCACGCCGCCGATGGGTTGGAACACCTGGAACAAGTTCGGCTGCGACGTGAGCGAGAAGCTCATCCAGGAAACCGCCGACGCGATGGTGGCGAGCGGGATGCGCGACGCGGGCTACCGCTACGTCGTGATCGACGACTGCTGGCAGGTGGCGCGCGACAGCGCGGGCGCGATCGTCGCCGATTCGCAGCGCTTCCCGCACGGCATCAAGGCCGTCGCCGACTACGTGCACGCGAAGGGCCTGCTGTTCGGCATCTACACCGACGCGGGCAGCAAGACCTGCCAGGGCCGGCCCGGGACCCTGGACCACGAGGCCCAGGACGCGCGCACCTACGCGAGCTGGGGCGTGGACTACGTGAAGGAGGACTGGTGCAACTCCCGCGGCCTCACCGCGCCGGTCCAGTACCGCAAGTTCCACGACGCGCTGGTGGCGACCGGGCGCCCGATCGTGCTGAGCCTCTGCGAGTGGGGGTCCAACCGGCCCTGGGAGTGGGCGGCGGGGATCGGCCACCTGTGGCGGACCACGGGCGACATCGAGGACACGTGGGCGAGCATGCTCGCCAACCTCGACGCGTCGTCGCCGCACCAGGCGGTCGCGGGACCCGGCGGGTGGAACGACCCGGACATGCTCGAGGTCGGCAACGGCGGGATGACCGACGACGAGTACCGCGCCCACCTGTCGCTGTGGGCGATCGTGGCGGCTCCGCTCATCGCCGGCAACGACCTGCGCACCATGTCCGCGGCGACCCGCGACATCCTCACCAACCGCGAGGTCCTCGCGGTGGACCAGGACTCCCTGGGCACGGAAGGGTGGCTGGCGGAGCAGGTCACGCCCGGGCTCCAGGTGTGGGTGAAGCCGCTCGCGGGCGGAGGCCGGGCGGTGGCGCTGTTGAACCGGACGGACGCGGGGGCGCGGATCGCGGTCGACTGGCCGGGCGTCGGGCTCGCCCGCGGCGCGGCGGCGCAGGTGCGCGACCTGTGGGCCCACGCCGAGCGCGGCCGCCACGTCGGGAGCTGGGCGGCGCAGGTTCCGGCCCACGGCATCGTCCTGGTGAAGATCACTCCGGCTCGCGGGCGGTAGCGTCCGCGCCGACGTATCTCAACTCGAGGAGGCCAGACCATGTGGAAGGAATTCAAGGCGTTCATCCTGCGCGGCAACGTCATCGACCTGGCAGTGGCGGTGATCATCGGCGCGGCGTTCGGCAAGATCGTCTCGTCGCTGGTGGCCGACATTCTCATGCCGCCCATCGGGCTGCTGATCGGCAAGGTGGACTTCAGCGGCCTGTACCTCAACCTGTCGGGGACGGCGTATCCGAGCCTCGCCGCGGCGAAGGCGGCCGGCGCACCGACCGTCAACTACGGCACGTTCCTCAACGCGACGATCGACTTCCTGATTGTCGCCTTCGCGCTGTTCCTCGTGATCAGGATGGCGAACCGGATGCAGCAGGCCATGGCCAAGCCGGCGGCCGCGGCGGCGCCGGCCACGAAGGAGTGCCGGTTCTGCTTCTCGACGATCCCGGTGAAGGCGACCAAGTGTCCGCAGTGCACGTCGAACCTGTGACGGAGTGACGATGGATCAGGGCGGAATGACGCGCCGGGCGTTCGTCGGCACCACGGTGCTCGGCGGGGCCCTGGCGGCCGCCGATCCCCGCGGGCCCGGGAGGGGCGGCTTCGCCGCAGCCCGGGTCCGCGGCTGGCAGGGGCAGCAGGACCTGTCCGAGGTGACGGTGTCACAGCTGCAGGACGGGATGCGCACCGGCCACTGGACGGCGCGGGCGCTGGCCGAGCAGTACCTCGCGCGCATCGACGCGATGGATCAGAAGGGTCCCAGCCTGCACGCGGTGATTGAGACCAACCCCGACGCCCTGGCGATCGCCGACGCGCTCGACGCCGAGCGGCGGACCAAGGGGGCGCGGGGGCCGCTGCACGGCATCCCGGTGCTGGTCAAGGACAACATCGACACCGCGGATCGGATGCACACCAGCGCCGGCTCGCTGGCCCTCGCGGCCTCGACCGCCTCGCGCGACTCGTCCGTGGCGCAGCGGCTGCGCGACGCCGGCGCCGTGATCCTCGGCAAGACGAACCTGAGCGAGTGGGCGAACTTCCGCGGGCGCCACTCGATCAGCGGCTGGAGCGGGCGCGGCGGGCAGTGCCGCAACCCGTACGTGCTGGACCGCTCGCCGTCGGGATCCAGCAGCGGATCGGCGGCCGCCGCGGCCGCGAGCCTGTGCGCGGTGGCGGTCGGCACCGAGACCGACGGTTCGATCACGTCGCCGGGATCGGCCTGCAGCCTGGTCGGCATCAAGCCGACGGTCGGGCTGGTGAGCCGCGCCGGGATCGTGCCCATCTCGCACACCCAGGACACGGCGGGACCGCTGGCGCGCTGCGTGGCGGACGCGGCGGCGCTGCTGACCGCGCTCGCGGGGAGCGATCCTCGCGACCCGGCGACCCGCCGGGCCGGCGCGCACGGCACCGACTACACCCGCGCGCTGGACCCGGACGGGCTGCGCGGCCTGAGGCTCGGCATCGCGCGCAAGCGCTACACCGGGAACCACCGCGTCGTGGACCAGCTGTTCGACGCCGCGCTGGCGGTGCTGCGCGACCGCGGCGCCGTGCTGGTGGACACGGTGGACCTCGCCACGGAGGACCACCTCCAGGACGCCGAGCAGGTCGTGCTGGAGTTCGAATTCAAGGCCGACCTCGACGCCTACCTGGGAGCGCTCGGTCCCGGCGCGCCGGTCCGGTCGCTGGCCGACGTGATCGCGTTCAACAAGGCGCACGAGGCCGAAGAGCTGCTGCTCTTCGGCCAGGAGACCATGCTGTCGTCGGAGGCGCGGGGAAGGCTCACCAGTCCGGCGTACCGCCGGGCGCTGGCGCGGTGCCGCCGGTACGCCCGCGCCGAGGGCATCGATCTCGTCGTCCGCAAGCACCGGCTCGGCGCGATCGTGTGCCCGACCTCGCTGCCGCCGCGGCCGATCGATCTGGCCAGCGGCGACAGCGGCTTCGCCGACTGCACCACGCCGGCCGCCGTGGCGGGCTACCCGCACCTGACCGTGCCGATGGGCTACGTGCTCGGCGTCCCGGTGGGGCTGTCGTTCTTCGGCCGCGCCTGGTCGGAGGAGACACTGATCCGGGCGGCCTTCGCCTACGAGCAGGCGAGCCGGATGCGGCGTCCGCCGCAGTACCTGCCCACGGTGGCTTTCCCGGCGGCCGGATGACCCTGCAGTACATCTTCCAGACGCTGCGGCTCGGCAAGGTCGTGCCACCGAGCCGGCACGTGCTGAAGGACATCTCGCTGTCGTTCTTCCCGGACGCGAAGATCGGCGTGATCGGCCTCAACGGCGCGGGGAAGAGCAGCCTCCTCAGGATCATGGCCGGCGTGGACCCCGACTTCATCGGCGAGGCGCGGCCTGCGCCCGGCATCCGGATCGGCTGGCTGCCCCAGGAGCCGAAGCTCGACCCCGCGAAGGACGTCCGCGGCAACGTCGAGGACGGCGTGGCGCCCGTCCGCGCCCTGCTCACGGAGTTCGAGCAGATCAGCGCGAAGTTCGCCGAGCCGATGGACGACGACGCGATGAACGCGCTGCTCGAGAAGCAGGGCGAGCTGCAGCACCGGATCGACGCCGCCGGTGCGTGGGAGCTCGACCACCACCTCGACGTGGCGATGGACGCCCTGCGGCTGCCGCCGGGCGACGCGGACGTCACGAAGATCTCGGGCGGCGAGCGGCGCCGGGTGGCGCTGTGCCGGCTGCTGCTCTCGCAGCCCGACATGCTGCTGCTCGACGAGCCCACCAACCACCTCGACGCCGAGTCGGTGGCGTGGCTGGAGCGCCACCTCAAGGAGTTTCCCGGCTGCGTGATCGCCGTGACCCACGACCGCTACTTCCTCGACAACGTGGCGGGGTGGATCCTGGAGCTGGACCGCGGCGAGGGCATCCCGTGGAAGGGGAACTACTCCGGCTGGCTGGACCAGAAGCAGCAACGCCTCGCGGTCGAGGAGAAGCAGGCCTCGGCGCGGCGGCGCACCCTGGAGCGCGAGCTGGAGTGGATCCGCATGGCGCCGCGCGCGCGGCAGGCGAAGTCCAAGGCCCGCATCAGCGCCTACGAGTCGCTGCTCGCGGAGGAGAGCGAGGCCCGCGAGGACACGGCCGAGATCCTCATCCCCGCGCCGCCCCGGCTCGGCGACGAGGTGGTGGTGGCCGAGGGGCTCGGCAAGGGCTACGGCGACCGGCTGCTGTTCGAGCGGCTGAGCCTCCGGCTGCCGCGCGGCGGCATCGTGGGCGTGATCGGCCCCAACGGGGCGGGCAAGACGACGCTGCTCCGCCTGATCGTGGGCGCCGAGAAGCCCGACGCGGGCACGCTCACGGTCGGCTCCACGGTGAAGGTCGCCTACGTGGATCAGAGCCGCGAGGCGCTCGACGGGTCGAAGACCGTGTTCCAGGAGATCTCCGGCGGGCAGGAGACGCTGGAGTTCGGCAAGCGCCAGGTGAACGCGCGCGCCTACGCGGCGAGCTTCGGCTTCCGCGGCGCCGACCAGCAGAAGAAGGTGGCCGACCTCTCGGGCGGCGAGCGGAACCGCCTGCACCTGGCCAAGCTGCTCAAGAGCGGCGGCAACCTGCTGCTGCTGGACGAGCCGACCAACGACCTCGACGTGGACACGCTGCGCGCGCTCGAGGACGCGCTGCTGAGGTTCGCCGGCTGCGTCGTGGTCGTGAGCCACGACCGCTGGTTCCTGGACCGGATCGCGACCCACATCCTGGCGTTCGAGGGCGACGGCGAGGTGTTCTGGTACGAGGGCGACTACCAGGGCTACGCGGCGGACTACAGGCGCCGCAAGGGCGCCTCGGCCGACCAGCCGCACCGCATCCGCTACAAGAAGCTCGTTCACTGAGGAGCGGGCGATGATGATCTGGAGCCCGGGCACCGGCGGCGCCGCCGGGCCCGGGACCGCGGCCTGGGCCGCCCGATAACGATCCTCGGAGCCGGCGTCGGCGGCCTCGCGGCGGGCATCGCGCTGGCGCGCCGCGGCTTCGAGGTGACGGTCGTCGAGCGAGCGGACGGCGTGGGGAGCCGGTACAAAGGCGATCTGCAGGGCCTCGAGAACTGGACCTCGTCGCAGGACGTGCTGGAGATGCTCGGCGAGATGGGCATCCCCATCGGCTTCGAGCACGACGCCTTCCGGGAGTGCACCCATTACGACGGCCGGCTCCGCGCCTATCCGCTGCGCTCCGATCGCGTCGCGTTCTATCTGGTCAGGCGCGGGCCGCAGGAGGGCACGCTGGACTCGGCGCTCAGGACCGCGGCCGTCTCGGCGGGCGTCAGGATCGTCTTCGGCGTCAAGTCGTTCACCGGGGCAGCGGACATCATCGCCACCGGCCCCAGAGCACCGCACCTCGTGGCCGTCGGCGTCAACTTCCGCACCAGCCTCCAACGCACGGCGCTCGGCATCCTCGACGGCGCGATCGCCCCCAGGGGCTACGCCTACCTCCTGTCCTCCAGGGGGCACGGGACGCTCGCCGTGATCAGCACCGCCGGCCAGGCCGACCTGAAGTCGTACCTCGAAAAGGCGGTCAGCCGGTTCCAGCAGGTCGTGAGCTTCGACGTCGTCGACCCCGTTCCGTTCGCGGGAATCGGCAGCCGCTTCACCGGACCGGGCAGCGGGGTGCCCCGCGTCGGCGAAGCCGGCGGGTTCCAGGACGCGATGTGGGGGTTCGGGATCCGGATGGCGCTCCAGACGGGCTACCTGGCGGCGCGGGCCATCGCCGAGGGCCGCGACTACTGGCGGCTCGCGTCGGCGTGGGTCGCGCCGGTCTGCAGGAGCACGGTCGTGAACCGCCTGTTCTACAATCTGCTCGGTGACGGCGCGACCCGGCTGCTGCTGCTCGGCTTGTCGCACGCGGAGGACCCGGTGGCGTTCACGAACCGCGTGTATCGCGAGAGCCTGCCCAAGCGCTGGCTGTTCCCGCTGGCCAGCCGGATGCTCGGCGGCCGGCAGCCCCGGCCGCAGGGGGACCGGGAGCCGGAGCGGGTCGAGGCCTGACGGCGACGGCGCGGCGGCCGTCGCCGCCCGCTAGACGAACAGCTGGGTCGCGACCGGAAGCAGGGCGGGGTGGTGGACCAGCGCGGACGCCATCACGCGGCCCAGGGTCCGCTTCTGCAGCGGAATCCGGTTGACGGTGGCGGCGAGGCGGTTGAAGAAGTCGTCGTCGAACTTGTTGATCGTCTCCTTGAGCCTGTAGTACCGGCGGTGCGAGTCGCCCAGCAGCCGCATCCAGTCGTCGTGGTACGCCTCCAGGCTCCCCGCCGACGTGTCGCCCTCCTGCAGCGCGCGCGCCGCGTGCCGGCCCGCGAGCCGGCCCGCCTTCATCGCGTTGATGATCCCGCCGCCGGAGAGCGGGTTGATCATGTGGGCGGCATCGCCGGCGAGCATCAGGCCGTCGGCGACGGTACGCTTCACCGTGACGCCGCTGATGACGCCGCCGACGGTGAGGCCGGTGACGGTGGCGGTCGGGAAGTGGCGGGCGACGTAGTCGTCGAGGTACTGGCGCACGGTGCGGCCGTCGCCGCGCAGCGTGACGACGCCGAGGCCGACGTTGGCGACGCCGACGCCCTTGGGGAAGATCCAGGCGTAGCCCCCCGGCGCGACCGAGGGGCCGAAGTGCAGGTAGATGGCGTCCGGATCGAATTCGATGTTGCCCACCACGTACTGCGCGCACGACTCCATGTCCCGCGCGGCGACGCGGGTGTCGAGGCCCGCCCAGCGGCCGATCATCGTCTCCACCCCGTCGGCTCCGATCACGACCCGGGCCGTCAGCTCCTCCTCGCCCGCCGGGCCGCGCAGCGTCACGCGCCAGGCGGAGGCGTCGCGCCGCAGCGCCACGGCCTCGGTCGAGATCCGGATCCGCGCCCCCGCCTGCGCCGCCCGGTCGGCCAGCGCCGGCTCGAACCTGGTGCGGTCCAGGACGTAGCCCACCTCGCGCTCGGCCAGCGCGACCTGGGTGTCGTCGGGGGCAATGAAGATCACGCGGGTGATGCGGCGGGAGACCCAGGGCGCGCCGTCCGGATCCAGGAACTCCCGCAGGCCGTCGCTCCCGACCCCCTCGGCGCAGCGCACCGGCGCGCCGATCGCCCGGTCCCGCTCGACCAGGAGCACGTCGCCCGCGCCGGCGGCCGCGGCCTCCCAGGCGGCGACGCACCCGGCGGGACCGCCGCCCACCACCAGCACGTCAACGGCGCGCATCGACCATCGTCAGCGCGCCCACCGGGCAGGGCGCGATGCACTTCTCGCAACCGGTGCAGGTCGGCCCGTCGACCACCAGCCCGCGGCGGGTCATGTGGATGGCCTCCGGGGGACACAGTGGCATGCACAGGCCGCAGGCATCGCACAGGTCGGAGTCCACGACGGCGATGCGCGGCGCCACGGCTGCGGAAGGGGACACGGGCGCACGTTACCTTCGGTTCCGGAACAGTGTCAAGCGCGGTGTTGCCTGACGGGTGCGCGGGGGCTATGTTAACGGCGGCTCAACAAGTTACGCCGCCTCCCTTCACCCTTTTCCGAGTTGCACGCCGGCATGCGCTTGACGTCCTGGAATCCGGGGTCCTGGCTCCCCGCCAACGAAATCGCCGTGGACCTCGGCACCGCGAACACGCTCGTCTACGTGCGTGGTGAAGGCATCGTCCTGAACGAGCCTTCGGTCGTCGCCCTCGAAAAGACCACCGGGCGCATCAAGGGCATCGGGCTCGAGGCCAAGCGGATGCTCGGCCGGACGCCCGACGGCGTGCAGGCCGTGCGCCCGCTCAAGGACGGCGTGATCGCGGACTTCGACGTCACGGAGAAGATGCTCCGCTACTTCCTGGCTTCGATCATCAACAAGCACGTGTTCCGGGTGAAGCCGAAGGTGATCGTGTGCGTGCCGAGCGGGATCACCGAGGTGGAGAAGCGGGCGGTGCGCGACAGCGCGCAGTCGGCCGGAGCGAAGGAAGTGTACATGGTCGCGGAGCCGATGGCGGCGGCCATCGGGGTGGGTCTGCCGATCGAGACGCCGACCGGCAACATGGTCATCGACATCGGCGGCGGCACGACGGAGATCGCCGTGATCGCGCTGTCGGGCATCGTGTGCGACGCGTCGATCCGCACCGCGGGCGACGAGATGGACACCGCGATCGTCCAGCACATGCGCAAGAACCACAACGTGCTGATCGGCGAGCCGACGGCCGAGCGCATCAAGATCCAGATCGGCAGCGCGGCGCCGGTGGGCGACGAGCAGGAGATGGAGGTGAAGGGCCGCGACCTGGTGTCGGGCATCCCCAAGACGGTGACGGTCCGCTCGGACGAGATCCGCGCCGCGCTGATGGAGCCGATGCAGCAGATCGTGGACGCCGTGCGCCGGGCCCTGGAGATCACGCCGCCCGAGCTGGCGAGCGACATCGTGGACCGCGGCATCGTGATGACCGGGGGCGGCTCCCTCATCCGCGGCCTCGACGTCCTGCTCACGCACGAGACCGGCCTGCCCATCCACGTGGACGAGGACCCGCTCACCTGCGTGGTGCGGGGCACCGGGCGCATCCTCGACGATCCCGACAAGTACCGCACCGTCCTGACGACCTGACGGGCCGTGGCGATCGGCGTCGAGCGGTACGGGTCGCGGGCCGACACGGTCGCCTTCGTGGCCTGCCTGGTGGTCGCGCTCGTCACCCTCGCGCTGCCCGAAGCCATCCGCGCGCCGCTCGCCGCGGCGATGCGGCGCAGCGTCCTGCTGCCCGCCGTGACCATCGAGTCCCGCGTGGCCGCCTCGCGGGCCGAGCGCGAGGCGGTCCGCCGGCTCCGGGCGGAGCGCGACTCGTTCGCGCTGGCCGCGTCCCAGGTGCCCGAGCTGGTGACCGAGAACGAGGAGCTGCGCGCGCTGCTCCGCGTGCGCGGCCGGCTGGTGAACGGGTTCGTCACCGCGGAGGTCCTGCACCAGGCCGGTCTCGGGGACGGCCTCACGCTGCTGCTCTCGGCCGGCCGCCGCGCCGGCATCGCGCCGCTCGCCCCGGTCGTGTCGCCCACCGGCCTGGTGGGCGTGGTGACCACGGTGGACGCACGGTCCAGCGTGGTCATGGCGTGGTCGCATCCCGATTTCCGCGCCAGCGCGATGACGGAGAAGGGCACTGTCTTCGGCATCGTGGCCGCGCGCCGGGGTGAGCGGGCCGGCGAGGTGATGGAGTTCCGGGGCGTGCCGTACCGCGACCGGCTGCCCGCGGGTACCCTGGTCGTCACGTCCGGGCTCGGTGGCGTGTTTCCGCGCGGCATTCCGCTCGGGACCATCGAGGGGATGCTGAGCGAGGCGGAGGGCTGGGAGCGCACCTACCTCGTCCGCCCCGCGGCCCACCCGGCCCAGGTCACGCACGTGCTCGTGCTGAGGCCGGGCGTCCCCAGCGACAGCGTGGCGCCCGCCTTCCTCCCGCCGCCCGCCGCCGAGAGCGCGGCGGCGACCCGGGCGTTTCCGGCCGACACCATATGAGGCTGGGCTCCCCCCGCCTGAAGCTGTGGGCGGCCCTGGTGGTGCTGCTGGCGGCCCAGCTGGTGCTGCGGCCGTGGCTCGCGACGTCCCCGTTCGCCCCCGACTTCCTGCTCGTGGCGCTGCTGTTCTTCGCGATGCGCTCGCGCCCCGGCGCCGGCGCCGCGGCCGGCTTCGTCGTCGGGCTGCTCAGCGATGCGGTGGCGCCGACCGCGCTGGGCGCGGGCGCCTTCGCGCTGACGATCATCGGCTACGTGGCCGGGTGGCTGAAGGCCGTGGTCTTCGCCGACAACCTCCTCGTGACCGTGGTGTTCGTCTTCGCGGCGAGCTGGCTGCGCGACTTCATCGAGCTGGCCGCGAGCGGCACGCTGCGCACCGGGGCGCTCGGCACCCAGCTGGTGGTGCTCTCGCCCGCGAGCGCCGTCGGCACCGCGGCCGCTTCGGCGATCGCGCTGCTGCTGTTCCGCGGCTGGCTCCGCTCGGCGCCCGCGTCGTGAACGACCGGCAGGCCTTCCATCCCTTCGTCCTCGCGCTGCGGGGCGTGGTGGCCCGCAACGCCCTGGCGGTCGTCTTCCTGCTGCTCGCCGGCGCCTTCTTCCGGCTCCAGGTGCTGCAGCGCGACCGCTACCGGCTGAAGTCGGAGTCGAACCGGCTGCGCCCGGTGCCGCTGCCCGCCGCCCGCGGGCTGATCGTCGATCGTCACGGCGCGGTGATCGCGGAGAACGTGCCCGGCTATTCCGTGTCGCTCCTGTCGGCCGACGAGGACTCGCTGCGATCCATGCTCCGGCGGCTGGAGCCCCTGATCCCGCTCGATTCCGCCGCCACGGAGCGGGTGGTCGCGCGCTTCCGGGCCGCGCCCTACCAGCCCACCGTCCTGGTCAAGGACGCGTCGTTCGTCCTGGTGTCCAAGCTCGAGGAGCACCGGGTCGAGCTCCCGGGGCTCGTCATCCAGACCGAGCCCAAGCGGCAGTACCCGGACGGACCGGTCGTGGCTCACCTGGTGGGGTACGTCAGCGAGGTGACCCAGCAGGAGCTGGAAGGCGCCTACGCCGGCCGTCGCCCGGGGTCGATCATCGGGCGGGAGGGCCTCGAGCGTCAGTACGACTCCACGCTGACCGGCGCGGACGGGGTCCGGTTCGTCGAGGTGGACGCGCTCGGACGCGTGGTGCGCGAGGAGGGCGCCGCCGCCACGCTGCAGGAGGAGCCGGGCCGCGTGCTGCACACCACGATCGACCTCCCGCTGCAGCGCTACGTGGCCTCGGTGTTCCCGGCCGGCCGACTCGGCGCGATCGTGGCGATGGACCCGTGGAACGGCGACATCCTGGCGCTCTACTCGAGCCCGGCGTACGACCCCAACGCGTTCGTGGGCGGCATCGCGCCGAGCCTGTGGGACACCCTGAACACCGACGCGAGCCACCCGCTGCTCGACCGCGTGATCGCCGCCCGCTACCCGCCGGCCTCCACCTTCAAGCTCGCCACCTCGGTGATCGCGCTGCGCGACGGCCTGGTGAACTTCGCGTCCCGGATGCCGCAGCCGTGCCGCGGCGGCTTCCGCTACGGGAACCGGTTCTTCCAGTGCTGGGAGCCGCGCGGCCACGGGTCGCTCGACCTCGAGCAAGCCATCGCCGCGTCGTGCGACGCGTACTTCTACCAGCTCGGACTGCGGCTCACCGTCAAGGCGATCCTGGAAGGCGGGGCGCGCCTCGGCTTCGGGATGCGCAGCGGCATCGACCTGCCGGGCGAGGTGAGGCCGGCGTTCCCCGACTCGAGCTACTACGACCGGGTCTACGGGAAGAACGGCTGGACACAGGCGGTCGCGCTCAACCTCGCCATCGGGCAGGGCGAGAACGCGCAGACGCCGATCAACATGGTGCGCTTCTACGCCGCGCTGGCGAACGGCGGCCACCTGGTGCGGCCGCACATCCTCGCGGGCGACTTCCCGTCCAAGGGCGCCGTGGATCTCCCCGACTCGACCTTCCTGCAGATCCGCAAGGCGCTGATCGCGGTGGTGGAGCAGGGCACCGCGCGCGCGGTGCGCCTGGCGAGCCTCCAGCTCGCGGGGAAGACCGGCACGGCCCAGAACCCCGAGGGCCCGAATACGGGCTGGTTCATCGGCTTCGCGCCGGCCGACCGGCCGCAGATCGTCGTCGCCGGCGTCATCGAGGGAGCCGGGCACGGCACCGCCGTCGCGCCTTACGTGGCCCGCATCGTCGAGCGGTACGTCCTCGGGCCCGACACCACGGACCAGGGCCGCGGCTTCCGCCCGGTGCGGCTCGCGATCCCCGAGGACACCGTGCGCGGCGTCGCCCCGATGCCCGTCAACCCGTCGCCCGCGCCCGCCGGTCCTTCTCCCGTCGGCCCCGCGCGCGCGGCCCCGCCGGCGCCCGCCCGTCCGGCGCGCGGCGTCCGGCCCTCGCCCGTCAACCAGGCACGGGGCGCCCCGCCGGCCAGTCCGGTCCCCATCCCGCCGCCGCCGCCCGAGGACACGGGCCCGGGGCCGCTGGGGCAGCGCCGATGATCGGCCGCCTCGACCGCCCCCTGACCGCGGTAACCCTCGCGCTCACCGCCTTCGGCGTGCTGATCCTGTACTCGGCCGGCCAGACCGACGTCCCGACGTCGGTCGCGCACATCTGGCAGCGGCAGCTGGTGTGGTTCGCGCTGAGCGTCACCGCCGCGCTGCTCGTGATGCGGGTCTCGCCGCGGCTCCTGGAGTGGGCGGCGCCGGGCTGCTACGCGGCGGGCATCGTCGTGCTCCTCGTGACCCTGGTCATCGGCACCGGCGGCGGGACGGCCGCCTCGTCCCACTCCTGGATCACCATCGGCGGGCAGCGGCTCGGCCAGCCGTCGGAGTTCGTGAAGCTCCTCGTGATCCTGATGCTCGCGCGCCATCTCGCCTCCCGCCGTGTCCCGCCGCAGAACCTGCGCGAGCTCGTGGTGCCGTGCCTCATCGCCACGGTGCCCGCCGGCCTGGTGGCCATCCAGCCCGATCTCGGCAGCGCGCTGGTGTTCGGTGGCGTGCTGTTCGCGATGCTGTTCTGGGCGGGGGTGCGCATCCCGCTGCTGGTGCTGCTCGGCTCGCCCATCGCCTCACTGATGCTCGCCTTCTCGCCGTGGACCTGGGGCGGCTGGATCCTGCTGCTGGGCGCGCTGCTCATCATCTGGCGGCCGTTCGTATGGGAGGGGTTGGCGGTCCTCGGGGCCAACCTCGGGATGGGCATCATCGCCCTGCCGCTGTGGCGGAAGCTCGCCGCCTACCAGCAGCACCGGTTCCTCTCCTTCCTCAACCCCGACATCGATCCCCGGGCGACCGGCTGGCACATCATCCAGTCCAAGATCGCGATCGGCAGCGGCGGCTGGCTGGGCAAGGGCTTCACGATGGGCTCCCAGAAGCGGCTCGCCTTCCTGCCGGCCCAGCACACCGACTTCATCTTCTCGGTGGTGGGCGAGGAGCTGGGCTTCGTCGGCGTCCTGGTGGCGCTCGGGCTGTTTTTCGCCCTGCTCGTGATCCTGATCCGCGTGGCGCGGCGCAGCCCGGACCCCTTCGGCAGCCTGGTCGCGTTCGGGATCATCGGCGTGTTCTTCACCCACATCTTCGAGAACATCGGGATGACGGCCAACGTCATGCCGATCACGGGCATCCCGCTGCCCTTCTTCTCCTACGGGGGGTCGTTCCTGCTGGCCTGCTTCGTCGGCGTGGGGATGGCCATGCGGATCGCCCGCGAGGGCCGTGAGCTCGGCTATCACGAGCTGTAGCAACGACTTACGGATTGGCTCTAGCGGGACCGTACCTCAGTTTCCAAATTGATCCATCCCTTGGGAGGCCCGACTCGGGCCTCCGTTCATCCCTCGATCCCCGTGCCCATGGCCTGGTTCCGCAAAGACCGGCGTCCTCGAACGTCTCAGCGCGAGCGGCTGGAGATCCCGGCCGACGTCTGGGACAAGTGCGAGGAGTGCGGCCACGTCGACGTGCGGGAGAAGTTCGAGCGGGGGTACGGGGTCTGCCCCAACTGCGGGCACCACCGCCGGGTGGACGCGGCGCAGTACGTGGCCCTGCTCACCGACGAGGGGAGCTGGTCGCCCCTGGACCAGGGCCTGCGCTCGGTCGACGCCCTGGGGTTCGAGAACTACCGGGACCGGCTGACCGCCGCGGTGAAGAAGGCGGGCCGCGAGGACGCCGTGCGCACCGGCACGGGGACGCTCGAGGGCCAGCCCATCGCGCTGGCGGTGATGGACTTCAAGTTCATGGGCGGCTCGATGGGCTCCGTGGTGGGGGAGAAGATCGTCCGGCTGGGGCGGCGCGCCCGGGAGGAGCGGAAGCCGCTCATCATCGTCTCGGCCTCGGGGGGCGCGCGGATG
>DASPTN010000131.1:0-41782 GCA_035623395.1 Gemmatimonadales bacterium
CGCCCGGTGGCGGCGAGGTGCGGCCCGCGGCACAGGTCCTCGAACGGGCCGTCGCGGTACACCGAGATGGTCTCGCCGTCGGGGATCTCGGCCAGGCGCTCGAGCTTTAGCGGATCGGCGGCGAAGCGCTTCGTGGCCTCGGCGCGGCTCACCACCTCGCGCTCGATCTTGTAGTCGGCGGCGACCACCGCCTGCATCTCGGCCTCGATCTTCTCGAGGTCCTCGGGCGTGAACGGGCGCGGGACGTCGAAGTCGTAGTAGAAGCCGTCCTCGATCGGCGGCCCGAACCCGATGCCCGCGCCGGGAAACAGCCGGCGCACCGCGGTCGCCAGCACGTGCGCCGCCGAGTGGCGGAGCACGAACAGCGCGTCGGGGCTCTTGTCGGTGAGGATCTCGAACGGCCCCGGGGCCTCGAGCGGCCGGTCCAGCTCGACGATCTGGCCGTCGAGGCGCGCGGCCACCGCCGCCCGGGCGAGGCCCGGGCCGATCGACTGCGCCACGGCGCGCGGCGTCGTCCCGGGGGCGACGCGCTTCTCGGATCCGTCGGGGAGTCTGAGAACGAGTTCCTGGTTCATGACGCTCCGGGAGGCGCGGCCGCGGACGGCCGCCCTCCCACCGGCATGCGCGGCGCGACGGGGCGCAACTTGCGACAGGAAGCCCGCTTCGCCACTGTTAGAGACTGGCCTGCAATGTAGCGAAGGGCCACTACTGTTTCCACCGGAGTCCGGGTGTCGCGCCACCACGACCGCTCCTCCTTCACCATCGGCGACCTGCTGCTCCTGATGACCGGCGCGGGCCTCGGCCTGGTGGCCGGGTACTTCGCCGCCGAGCGGGTGGGCCGGGTGAACACGCGGCGGGTGGCCGGGGCGCTGGAGCGGTGGACCGCGCGGGCCCGCGTGCCGCGGCAGCGGTGGACGGACGAGGAGGCCGAGCGGCTGGAGTCCCGTGTGCTCGACGCGCTGCGCCGCGACGCCGTGCTGGGGCGCCGCGCGGTGCGGGTCCGGGTGCTCGACGGCGGCATCGTCGAGCTCGGCGGACGGGTCAAGAGCTCCAGCGAGATCGCGCTGGCCGGCGAGGTGGTGCGGGCCGTGGCCGGCGTCCGCACGGTGCTGAACCATCTGCTCGTGCCGGGAGCGGACGGCGAGGCCCGGGCGGTGCCGGGGCCGAGCACGCCGCTGGCCGCGCGCAGCTGAGGCACGTCCCGATGTCCCTGCTCCGCGGCCCGCTCAGTGCGGGCCTTTTCGTGAAGCCGCCGCGATGAGCGACGCCGCCGCGCTCGCCCCGCAGTACGCGCCGGCCGACGTCGAGTCGCGCCTCTACGCCGACTGGCAGGCGCGGGGGCTGTTCGCCCCGTCGGCCGCGCCGGGCGCCAAGCCCTACGTCATCGTGATCCCGCCGCCCAACGTGACGGACGTGCTCCACATGGGGCACGGGCTCAACAACACCGTCCAGGACGTGCTGATCCGCTTCGAGCGGATGCGCGGGCGCGCGGCGCTGTGGGTGCCGGGCACCGATCACGCGGGCATCGCCACGCAGAACGTGGTGGAGAAGCTGCTCGCCGCCGAGGGCAAGACGCGCTTCGACCTCGGCCGCGCCGCGTTCGTCGAGCGGGTGTGGGCGCACGTGCGGCAGAAGGGCGACACCATCCTCCAGCAGCTGAAGGCCATCGGCTGCTCCTGCGACTGGTCCCGCACCCGGTTCACGCTCGATCCGGCGATGAGCCGCGCGGTGCGCGAGGTGTTCGTCCGGCTGTGGGAAGAGGGCCTGATCTACCGCGGGTACCGCGTGATCCACTGGTGCCCGCGCTGCCACACCGCGCTGTCGGACGAGGAGGCGGAGCACGCCGACGTGGAGGGCGCGCTGTACTACATCCGCTACCCGTTCGCCGACAGCGCCGGCCACGTCACCGTGGCGACCACCCGGCCGGAGACGATGCTGGGCGACGTCGCGATCGCGGTGAACCCGGACGACGCGGAGCGCCGGCCGCTGGTGGGGCGCCACCTGATCCTGCCCATCGCGGAGCTCGAGATCCCGATCATCGCCGACCAGCACGTCGAGGCGGGATTCGGCACCGGGTTCGTGAAGATCACGCCGGCGCACGACGCCGACGACTTCGAGGTCGGGCGCCGCCACGACCTGGCGACCCCGATCGTGATGACCGCGGACGCGCGGATGGCCGACGCGGCCCTGGACGGCAAGCCCGGCGGCCGGGTGCCGGCGCCGTTCTTCGGCATGGACCGCTTCGAGGCGCGCAAGGCGATCGTCGCGGCGCTCAAGGAGAAGGGCCTGCTCGAGAAGGTCGAGACCCGGCTCCACGCCGTGCGCCACTGCTACCGCTGCGACACGGTGGTGGAGCCGCGGCTCAGCGAGCAGTGGTTCGTCACCATGGAGCCGCTCGCGGCCCCGGCGCTGGAGGCCTACCGCAAGGGCGAGGTGCGCTTCATCCCCGAGCGGCGCGGCGACGAGTTCGAGCAGTGGCTGACCGGCATCCGCGACTGGAACATCTCGCGCCAGCTGTGGTGGGGGCACCGCGTCCCGGTCTGGTACTGCGAGAAGTGCGGGCTGGTGAGCGCGCTGCGCGAGGACCCCACCGCCTGTCCCGCGTGCGGCGGCCCGATGCACCAGGACGAGGACGTGCTCGACACCTGGTTCAGCTCGTGGCTGTGGCCGTTCTCGACCCTCGGCTGGCCGCAAGCCACCACCGATCTCGCCCGCTACTACCCCACCGACGTCCTGGTCACCGCGCCCGAGATCATCTTCTTCTGGGTCGCCCGGATGATCATGGCGGGGCTGCACTTCCTGGGGCGCGTGCCGTTCCACACGGTGTACCTCCACGGCACGGTGCGGGACACCGACCACGTCAAGATGTCCAAGTCGCTGGGCAACGGCATCGATCCGCTCGAGGTGGTGCGGCGCTACGGGGCCGACGCGCTGCGGTTCGCGGTCACCAGCGGGCTCGCGGTGGGCACCGACATCATCCTCGATCCCCACGACCTGGACACCTCGTTCGGCTCGGGCCGCAACTTCGCCAACAAGCTGTGGAACGTCGGCCGGCTGCTGCTGTCCGCGCTCGGCGACGCGCCGGTGCCGCCGCTGGCCCGGGTGCCCGCGGAGCGGCTCGGCCTGGCCGACCGCTGGATCACCTCGCGGCTGGCGACGGTCGCGGGCGAGACCACCGAGCACCTGGAGAAGTTCCGGCTCAACGACGCGGTGGGCACGCCCTACCACTTCCTGTGGGACGACTTCGCGGACTGGTATCTCGAGTCGATCAAGCCGCGGCTCCGGGGCGAGGCGCCGGGCGGCGACGTCGCCCGGGTGGTGGCGGCGCACGTCTTCGACCGGGTGCTCCGGCTGCTGCACCCCGGGATGCCGTTCATCACCGAGGAGCTGTTCCGCCGCCTGCCCGGTCACGCCGCCGACTCGATCATGGTCGCGCGGTGGCCCGGGCCCGAGGCCGGCCGCGCCGACCCCGATGCCGAGCGGGACTTCGCGTTCGCGCAGGCGGTCGTGAACGCGGTGCGGGAGATCCGCGCCGAGTACGGCGTCAAGCCGGGCCTCGAGGTGGCGATCGTGGTGAGCCGGCTCTCGCCGCGCCAGGCCGCGGCGATCGACGCCGCGCGCGAGATGATCGTGCGGCTCGCCAAGGTCGGCGGGCTGGAGACGGTGGAGGGCGAGGCCTCGTTCACCGGCCGGATCGGCTCGCACGCCCTGCTGCCGGACGGCGCCGAGCTGTTCGTCGCCCTCGGCGACGCGATCGACGTCGCGAAGGAGTGCGCGCGGCTGGGCGCGGAGCGCGCCCGGCTCGACCAGCAGCTGGCCGCGGTGCGCGCCAAGCTCGGCACCGAGTCGTTCCGCGCGCGCGCCCCGGCCGAGGTGGTCGCGCGCGAGGCGGACAAGGAGCGGCAGTGGACCGCGAAGGTGGACGCCATCGCGGCCAAGCTCGCCGCCCTCGGATGCGCCTAGCGCTCGCGGCGGCGTTCGTCCTCGCGGCGGGCTGCGCGTTCGCGGGCGACCCGCCCGGCGGACCGCCCGACGTCACGCCCCCGAAGGTGGTGCGCGTCGTGCCGGAGTCGGGCGCGGTTCTCACCGAGATGCCGCACCAGGCCGAGATCGACTTCGACAAGGTGATCGCCGAGCAGATCGCGGGCCAGCAGCGGGACATCTCGGGCGCGGTGATCCTCTCGCCCGTGACCGGCAAGGTCAGCGTGGGCTGGCACCGCACCCGCATCACGGTGGAGCCGAAGGGCGGCTTCCGCGCGGGGCGGATCTACCGGCTCGAGCTGCTGCCGGGCGTCACCGACCTGCGGCAGAACCGGATGAAGCGGGGCCGGCTGGTCGTCTTCTCCACCGGGCCGCCGATCCCCGACGCGACGCTCAAGGGCACGATCGTGGACTGGCCGGGCAACAAGGCGGCGACCGGCGGCCTGGTCGAAGCGGTGCTGCTCCCCGACTCCCTGCCCTACCGCGCGCTCACCGACTCCGCGGGCGACTTCGCCATGCGCGCGATGCCGGCGGGCGAGTACCTGGTCTACGGCGTGATCGACCAGAACGGGAACCGGCGCCGCGAGCCGCGCGAGGCGTACGACACCGCGCGGGTGACCCTGCAGGATTCGGCGTCGCTCGAGCTCTACGCCTTCACCCACGACACGGTCGGGCCGAGGCTCCGGACGGTGGAGGCCGCGGACTCGCTGACCCTCAAGCTCTCCTTCGACCGGCCGCTCGATCCGTCGGTGGCGCCGGACACCTCCCAGGTCCATCTCGCGCCCGCGGACGACTCCACCGCGTTCGTCCCCCTGGCGGCCGTGATGACCTCGGCCGGCTTCGACAGCCTGGTCAAGGCGGCGGCGGCGGCCGCGGCGGCGGCCGACAGCGCCAAGCGTGCCGCGGCGGACACGACCCATCGCCAGCCCGCAGGCGCGGCGCCTGCTGCACCGGCACCCGCTGCGCCGGCGGCCGCGCCGAGTGGTGCGGCACCGGGCCGCCTGCGCGGCGCCGCCGCCGCGCCGATGACCTCCCGTCCGACGCGCGCCGACACGACCCGCGCGATGCGGATGCTGATCCGCCGGCCGTCGCCGACCGACACGCGCATCGTCCGCCTCACGGCGGCGCTGACGCCCGGCGCCCGCTACGTCGTGTTCACCGCCGGCCTCAAGGGCCTCACCGGGATCGAGGGTCACGGACGCGGCGCGCTGCTCGTGCCCAAGCCCGCGCCGCGCCGTGCGGGCGCCGACTCCTTGCGGACCGCCGCGCACGCCGACTCGCTCCACCGCGCGCCGGCGGACACGCTGCGCCCGCCCCCGGACACCGCGCCTCCCGCCCCGCGCCCGCCCGAATGAGCGACCCCCGGCGCAGCCTCCCGTCGGTGAGCCGACTGCTCGTCGACCGCGAGGTGGCCGCCGCGCTGGCCGGGACGCCCCGCGCGGTCGCGGTGCGCGCCGTGCGCGCGGCCGTCGCCGAGGCGCGCGAGGCGCCCGAGCGCGCGCCGCGCGACTCCGCCGGCTGGGCGCGGTCCGTGTCGCAGGCGCTGCTCCTCGCCACCCGGCCGACGCTGCGCCGCTGCATCAACGCCACCGGAGTGGTGCTGCACACCAATCTCGGCCGGGCGCCGCTCGCCGAGGCCGCCCGGCTGGCCCTCGACGACGTCGCGCCCGGCTACTCGACGCTCGAGTACGACCCGGCGCGGGGCGCGCGCGGCGACCGCCACCAGCACTGCGCCGGTCTGGTGATGGAGCTCACCGGCGCGGCGGGCGCGATGGTCGTGAACAACGCGGCCTCGGCCCTGCTGCTGGCGCTGACCGCCGCGGCGGCCGGCGGCGACGTGATCGTCTCGCGCGGCGAGCTGATCGAGATCGGCGGCGGTTTCCGGATCCCCGAGATCCTCGCCACCAGCGGCGCGCGGCTGGTCGAGGTCGGCACGACTAACCGCACCCGGCTGGCGGATTACGAGAAGGCCCTGCAGGAAAGACGCGCCGGCGCGCCGCCGCACGGCAGACGCGCCCGCGGGCGCGCCGGTTCTGCCGGTCCCGTCGCGATCCTCAAGGTCCATCGCTCGAACTTCCGGCAGGAGGGCTTCGTCGCCGAAGCGTCGCTCGCCGAGCTCGTGGCGCTCGGCCGCAGGCGCCGGGTCCCGGTGATCTACGACCTCGGTGGCGGACTGATGCTCGACCTGGGAGGTGACGGATTGTCCGGCGAGCCCACGCTGCCGGCCGCCGTGCGGAGCGGGGCCACGGCCGTCGTGGCGTCCGGCGACAAGCTGCTCGGCGGGCCGCAGGCCGGGATCCTCGCGGGCGCCGTGGCGTTCGTCGCGCGGTGCCGCTCGCACCCGCTCGCGCGCGCGGTCCGCGCCGACAAGCTCACGCTGGGCGCGCTCGCCGCGACGCTCGCGCTGTACCGCGACCCGGCCGGAGCCCGCCACGACGTCCCGGTGCTCCAGATGCTGACGGCCACGGTCCCGTCTCTCGAGGCCCGGGCCGGGGCGCTCGCGTCGCGTCTGCCGGCCCTGGCGCGGCCGGCCGTCGTCGCGACCCGCGCCGCGGTCGGCGGCGGCGCCTTCCCCGGCACGGAGCTGCCGAGCGCCGGCGTGGGCCTCGCGCCGGCCGGCGTCTCCGCGGCCGAGCTCGCCCGCCGGCTGCGCCTCGGCGATCCCCCGGTGGTCGCGGTCGTCACCGGGAGCCGGGTGGTGCTGGACGTCCGCACCATCCTCCCCGAAGACGAGCGCGCCGTCGTGGGCGCAGTGGCCGCCGCGCTCGCATGACGACGCGCGGCGGCAGTCGTGCCGGTGCAGCATCGAGCGGGCGGCGCAACGACCGACGCGAGGGCTTGTCATCCTCCGCCCGGCGCGGCGGCCGTCGTGCCGGTGCAGCATCGAGCGGGCGGCGCGCAGACCGCCGCGGGAGCAGGTCGGCCCCTTCCCGGCGCGGCGCCGTCTTCCTCGACCGCGACGGCACGCTGGTGCGCGACCCCGGCTACCTCCACGACCCGACGGCCGTCGAGCTGCTGCCCGGCGTGGCGCCGGGCCTCGCCACGCTGGCGCGCGCAGGCTGGCCGCTGGTCATCGTGAGCAACCAGTCGGGCATCGCGCGCGGCCTGTACGGTCCGGAGGCCTTCGCCGCGGTGCTGGCCCGTCTCGACGAGTTGCTCGCACCGCACGGCGTGCGCTTCACGGGCGCGTACTTCTGTCCGCATCATCCCGACATCACGGGCCCGTGCGACTGCCGCAAGCCGGGCGTCGCGCTGTTCGAGCAGGCCGCGCGGGAGCACCGGCTCGACCTGGCCAGGTCGTGGATGGTGGGCGACCGGCTCAGCGACGTGGAGCCCGCGGGGCGGCTCGGCGGCCACGGGTTGCTGATCGAGACGCCGGAGGCCCCGGACGACGCCGCCCGGGCCCGGGCCCAGGGCTTCGCCGTGGCCCCCGATCTCGTGGCCGCGGCCCGCCTCGTCGGCGCACCGGTGCCGTGACTCCAGTCACATCGAACCCGTTGGTGCCGAAGGTATTGCGCCTGCAGCGGCCCTTCTTATACTCACCCGGACAGGGATGCTTTCCCGGGGGCCGCTCGCGCCCCATCCGCACCCATTGAGGAGGTACGTCTTTATGTCGCTTCGTCGCGGTGCTGCCGTCGGGCGCACGCTGGCGGTGGGCCTCGCGTTGACGGCCGCCCTCGCGCTGCCGCTTAGGGCGCAGCAGCAGATTCCGATCGGCACGTCGATCACCGGGCAGCTGACCCAGTACGACCCGGTGATGTCCGACCAGACGCACTACAAGATCTTCACCTTCCAGGGCACGGCCGGCCAGACGGTGACGATCGACCTGATGTCCGCCGACTTCGACTCGTACCTCTACCTCAAGGACCAGAACGGCAACGCCATCGCGCACGACGACGACAGCGGCGGCGGCCGCAACGCGCGCATCATCCAGGTGCTGCCGTACACGGGGATGTACCAGATCGTCGCCAACACCGTCGGCCGGGGCGAAGTGGGTGCGTTCACGCTCCAGCTGCGGGGCGGCGGCGAGGCGCCGCAGATGGTCCAGCAGCCCGTGACGGGCGGCGGGGCGCAGCAGATCCCGATCGGCACGACCGTGCAGGGCGAGCTCACGGCGGGCGACCCGACGTTGAGCGACGGGTCGCACTACAAGATGTTCACCTTCATGGGCACGGCCGGCGAGACGGTGCAGATCGACCTGATGTCGACCGCGTTCGACGCGTACCTCTATCTGCGGAACTCCAGCGGGCAGAACGTCGCCACCGACGACGACAGCGGCGGCAACCTCAACGCCCGCATCATCCGGACGCTGCCGTACACCGGGATGTACCAGATCCTCGCCAACACGCTGCGCGCGGGGATGTACGGCCCGTTCACGCTCGAGATCCAGAACGCGCAGACCGGCGGTCCCGTGGTCACCAGCCTCCAGCCGGGCCAGGTCACCAACATGCCGTCGGTCAACGCCATCGGCATGGTCGGGCAGATCGGGCTGAATCAGCAGGTCCAGAACACGCTGGTGGCGGGCGGTGCGTCCTGGAACAACAAACCGATCCACGTCTACGGGTACCAGTGCCAGCCCGGCCAGTCGGCGCAGATCGACATCCTGTCGAGCTGGGACAACTACCTCATCGTCTTCGATCCGAACGGCGTCGAAGTCGCCCACGACGACGACTCCGGCGAAGGGCTCAACGCCCGGCTGCGGTTCTCCTGCCCGACGGCGGGGCAGTACCGCCTGGGCGTCACGACCGGCCTGGCCTCGACCACGCCCGGCGCCTACACGCTGCAGGTGCAGCAGATCGCCGGCATGGGTCAGGTCGTGCCGCTGCCGGGGGCCGTGACGCAGCCCACCCCGGTGACGCCCCCGGTGACGCCCACCGTGACCGCACCGACGAACATGATCCCGGCGCCCGGCCAGATCGGCCAGATCATGGTCGGCCAGACCGTGCAGGGCCGCCTCGAGGCGGGCGACCAGATGATGGGCTCGGACAGCACGTACGCCGACATCTGGCAGTTCCAGGCGAACGCCGGCCAGGCCATCGCGATCCAGCTGAGCTCGGAGGACTTCCCGACCTACCTGCAGCTGCTCGACGGGGCCGGGAACGTGCTCCAGGAGTCGGCCGGGCACCCGAACTCGGGCCTGGCGTTCACGCTGCCGTCGGCGGGGACGTACCAGATCGTCGTGAACAGCAACGGCCGGCAGCGGCGGACGGGGCTGTACGTTCTGACCCTCCGCTGACGGTCGGCGCATGACGGCCGGCGGCTCCGGCCCGGGACGCGGCGTCGCGGGGAGCGCGCTCGCCGCGCTCGGCCTCGCCGCGGTGACGGCGCTGCAGCCGCTGGCCGCGCAGCAGGCCGGTCCGGTTCACCCGCTCGCGGTCCCCGCGCCGGCACGCGCGTCGCCCGGGCCCGGGCGGGCGACGAACGACGTGCCCGCGCCCGGCGAGACGGGGTTCATCCGCGTCGGGCAGACGATGCGCGGCGCGCTGGAGCCCGGCGACCTCCTGATGGCGGACAGCACCTTCGCCGACGTGTGGGAGTTCACCGGCGCCGCGGGTCGGAAGGTCACCATCGACGTCCGGTCGGACGAGTTCGACACGTACCTGCAGCTGCTCGACTCGACCGGGACGAAGATCGGCGAGGACGATGACTCGGGGGGCGACCTGAACTCGCGCCTGGTGATCGTGCTCCCGGCGTCCGGCCGGTACCGGATCGTGGTGAACAGCGCGGGCCACGAGCCGCGCGCGGGCAGGTATACGGTTGCGATCCAGTAGCCACACACCAAACCACGGCGACGTCCGAACGTCGGCGGAGACCACGATGAAGCGAATCCCCCTTGCCCTCGCGCTCCTGGCGGCCGCCGGCTGCGCCTCCAGCCCGCCGGCACCCATCACCCCGACCGTGCGCACGCTGGCGATGAACAGCGAGGCCACCGGGCGTCTGACCCGGGCCGATGCGCGCCTGCGGGACAGCAGCGTGTATCAGGCCTGGCAGTTCGAGGCCCAGGCCGGCCAGATCATCCAGGCCGACGTCATGTCCACGGCGTTCGACGCCTACGCGATCCTGCAGAACGACGCGGACTCGGTGCTCGCCCGCGACGACGACAGCGGCGGCGACCGCAACGCGCGGATCATCTTCACCATTCCCGCCACCGGGAAGTACTGGCTCCTCGCCAACAGCTACCAGCGGGGGCACTTCGGCCCGTACACGGTCCGGCTGCGGAGCCTGGGGATGGCCTCGGGCGGCAACGCGCCGGGCGGCGTGCTCCCGGGCACGGTCGGCCAGATCATGCGCGGCCAGACGATGTCCGGCCGGCTCGCGCCCACCGACCCCAAGCTGTCGGACGGCTCGGTCTACCAGGCGTGGACCTACGTCGGCACGGCCGGCGAGACGATCACGGTGGACGTCGTGTCGACCGACTTCGACGCCTACGCGATCATCCAGGACGGCAACGGCGTCAAGCTCGCCGCGGACGACGACTCGGGCGGCGGGACCAACGCCCGGATCACCTACACGCTGCCGTACTCCGGCGCCTACCGGATCATCGCCAACACCTACCGGCAGGGCTCGTACGGAGCGTTCTCGCTGTCGGTGAGGTAGCCGGCGGGGCCGCCGGGCGGCCGCGCCGGGTTTCTGTCGGGAGCGTTACGGGGCGGTGACATTCGCGGGGCCTTCCCTTGCTCTGAGGGAAGGCCCCGTATTCTTTCCTGCATCATGCGCGTCGCCGTCCTCGCCTCCGGCAACGGATCCAACCTCCAGGCGCTCCTCGACGCCGCGCGCGAGCCGTCGTCACCCGCGGTGATCGCGCTGGTGGTCTCCAACAAGGCGACGGCCGGCGCGCTGGCCCGTGCCGCCGCGGCGGGCGTCCCCACGGCCGTGATCGCCGAGGACGGACAGGACGCGGCTCGGCTGCTGGCGCTCCTGGCCGAGCACGCGATCGAGCTGGTGGTGCTCGCCGGTTACCTGAAGAAGGTGCCCGACGACGTGGTGCGCAGCTTCCGGGGCCGGATGCTGAACGTGCATCCCGCGCTGCTGCCCGCCTTCGGCGGCGCCGGGATGTACGGCCGGCGCGTGCACGAGGCCGTGCTCAAGAGCGGCGCGCACGTCAGCGGCGCCACCGTGCACCTGGTGGACGAGCAGTACGACCACGGCGCGATCGTGGCCCAGTGGCCGGTGCCCGTCCGGTCCGACGACACGGCGGAGACGCTCGCCGCGCGCGTGCTGGCCGTCGAGCACCGGCTGCTGCCCGCGGTGGTGCTGGCCTTCGCCCGGTTCGGCGCGGCGCCCCGCGCGGACGCCGCGGCCGCGCCCGGGGACCCGTCCGTTCCCCTGCCCCACAGCCTCGACGATGCGCTGGCCGGCCGGTAGCGCGCCCGGCCTCGGGCGGCCGCTGCGCTGCGCGCGCGCACCGGGGGAAGCGATCGACCTGGCGGACCTGGTCGTGCTCGCCGGCATCATCCAGGCCACTGCGGAGGAGTGGTAATGCCTCGCGCCCTCATTTCCGTCTCCGACAAACGCGGCATCGTGGAATTCGCCCGGGCCTTGGTCGCCCTCGGCTGGGAGATCGTCTCGACGGGCGGCACCGCGAAGGCGCTCTCGACCGCGGGAATCGCCGTGACGCCGGTCGAGAAGGTGACCGGCTTCCCCGAGATGATGGACGGCCGGGTCAAGACCCTGCACCCGGCGGTCCACGGCGGCCTGCTGGCGCGGCGCCGCGTCCCGTCCGACGTGATGGCGATGGAGCGCCACGGCATTGCGCCGATCGACCTGGTGGCGGTGAACCTCTACCCGTTCCGCGAGACCGTGGCGCGCGCCGGGGTGACGGTGGACGAGGCGATCGAGCAGATCGACATCGGCGGCCCTTCGATGCTGCGCTCGGCGGCCAAGAACCACGACGCCGTGACCGTGGTGGTGGACCCCGCCGACTACGCCCGGGTGACGGACGCGCTCAAGGCCGGCGGCGTGGGGCCCGAGCTGCGGCGCGAGCTGGCGGTCAAGGTGTTCCGCGAGACCGCGACCTACGACGCCGCCATCGCCCAGTGGCTGGAGGCGCACGCGGGGAGCGCCGGCGGCGGCCTCCCGCCCTTCCTGCTGCTCGCCCTCGAACGGCGGCAGGCGCTCCGCTACGGCGAGAACCCGGAGCAGCAGGCGGCGTTCTACGTCACCGGCGAGGGCGGCAGCCTGGCGGACCTCACCCAGCTCGGCGGCAAGGAGCTGTCGTTCAACAACCTCCTCGACCTCGACGCCGCGTACCTGGCCCTCGAGCCGTGGACCGACCACACCGCGTGCGTGATCATCAAGCACACCACGCCGTGCGGGATCGCGCTGGGGAAGACGGCGGCCGACGCCTACCGGCGCGCGCTCGCCACCGACCCCGTCTCCGCGTACGGCTCGGTGGTCGGGCTCAACACCGTGCTCGACGCCGAGACGGCGGCCGCGATGGCCGACCTGTTCGTCGAGGCCGTGGTGGCGCCGAACTTCCAGCCCGACGCGCTCGAGGTGCTGCGCCGCAAGAAGAACCTGCGCATCGTCGAGGTGCCGCGCGGCCGCGCGGGAGACCTGCTCGACTTCAAGCGCGTGCGGAGCGGCTTCCTCGCCGAGACGCGCCTGCGGTTCGACCCCGACGAGAGCGGCTGGAAGGTCGTGACCCGGCGGCAGCCGGCTCCGGACGAGCTGGACGACCTGCGGTTCGCCTGGGCGGCGGTGATGAGCGTCAAGTCCAACGCGATCCTCATCGCCAAGGGCGCCCAGGCGATCGGCATCGGCGCGGGCCAGATGAGCCGCGTCGACAGCTCGATGCTGGCGGTGCACAAGGCGCGCGCCGTCGGCCACGCGGTCGAGGGCGCGGTGCTGGCCTCCGACGCGTTCTTTCCGTTCCGCGACGGCGTGGACGAGGCGGCCAAGGCCGGCGTCCGCGCCATCATCCAGCCCGGCGGCTCGGTGCGCGACCCGGAGGTCGTGGCCGCGGCCGACGAGCACGGGCTGGCGATGATCCTCACCGGCAAACGCCAGTTCCGGCACTAATGAAACGCACCTCCGCGCTCGTCCCGGTCCTCGTGCTCGCGGCCTGCACCTCGGAGCTGCCGCGCGGCACGTCGTCGTTCACCCTGGGCCGCACCACCGTGCGGGTGGATTCGACGCTCGACCTGGTGGGGCTGGTGCTGCGGCTGTCGGACACCGCCGACATCCCGCCGCTGGGCCCGCTCAAGAAGTGGAACGTCGCGCTCGGCACCGAGCGCGGCGACTCCGCGTTCGAGTTGGCGCGCGCGCTCGGCCCGACCCCGGTGGGACCGGTGCTCGACGCGTGGGCCTCGCCGGCGCCGGACTCGGCGTGCGGCTGGATCGCGCCGGGCGTGCGGCGCTGCTTCACCGGCAACGAACCGCAGCGGCGCGCGCTGGCGCGGTTCGTCGCCGCCGCGAAGGCCTTCGCGCCGCGCGCCGCGCCGCTGACCTTCGAGGGGCTGAACGCGGCCGCACGGCTGCGCGACCTGTCCGACGTGTACGTCGCGCTGTCCGAAGCCAAGGCGCCGGACAGCGTGCTGGCGGCGTACTCCGGGTATGGGGGCCAGAGCTACGACGTCACGCTGGCGCGCACGTTCTGGACCCGGCAGCTGAGCCCGTCGTTCGATCCCGTGAGCTGGACGCACGCGCTGGGGAACCGGATCTTCCTCGCGCCGGACGCCGTCTTCGCGGACCGCTCCTACCGCTCGCCGAGCTACATCTGGACGGCCGTCGGGCACCAGATGGCCCACGCCATCGTGCGGCGCCTGTTCGCCGAGCACCCCGAGATCCTCGAGCGCACCGTGCAGCTGCGGCCGACCGTCGAGGCCGCGATGGCGCGCGCCGGCTACGCCCCGGTGTTCTGGGACGAGGACCTCGGCGAGCAGCTGGCGCGCGCCATCACCATCCGCGCCCTGGTCGAGGCCAAGCCCACCGTCGCCTGGCCGCTCCGGACCGAGGCCATGGAGGCCAACATGGCGCTCGTGCCGTGGCTCGAGGACGCGCTGGTGCGCTACGAGCGGAACCGCGCCGCCTATCCGACCCTGTCGTCCTTCGCGGGCGAGCTGACCAGGTCCATCGCGGCGATCCCGCTCGATTCCTGCCGGGCCGCGACCAGCCCCGACATCGCGCTGGTGGGCGTCGCGCGCGGCCGCGCGGTGATCGGCTGGATCGGCGACCACTCGCCCTTCGAGGGCCGCGGGCTGCTGGTGGGGGATACGGTGCTGGCGGTGGACGGCGACAGCGTCTCGGCGGGGGACCTCATGGTGCCCACGCGGCAGATGTACCTCGACTTCTCGCAGCACCTCCCCGCCGAGCTGGCGACGCTCAGCATCCGGCGCGGCGGCCGCATCTACGGCGTCGAGGTGCCGATCAACTGGGGGCCGCGGGCGATCACGCGCGTGGCGTCGCAGGCGCGGTCGGCGGTCGAGCCCATCTGCGGCTGGGTGCAGCGGGCGGTGCGGCAGTAGCCCGGCTACTGCATGTCCATCCCCATCATCCCGCCCAGCGAATGCAGGTACGCCAGGTCCTTCGCGGTGTCGGGGTTCCGGGGATCGAAGGCCGGCCACGCCTGGAGGTCGTCCGGCTTGAACGCACCGCCGAGCGTGCCCATCCCCCCGGCCGACACCACGCGCCCGCCCGGGTTGTCGTAGAAGGCCGTCACGCGGAACCGCTGGCCGGCGGCGATCTGGTAGCCGCCCGTCCGCCACAGCTGCCGGACCGGCACCTGCGTCACGTGCCCCAGCGAGTCGCGACCCGCCCGCCCGTCGTACACCGTGTCGCCCGTCGTCAGGTTCACCAGCACCAGCCGCGTCCCGAGATCGTGCAGGTGCCCGCCGACGGCGAGCAGCGCGCCGGAGACCGGCACCGAGAAGTCGTGGCTCAGCGACGAGCGTCCGGCCGGAATGTCGAAGTCCGACGACGCGCCGACGGCGCCGGTGACGTCGGTCTCGATGCTGTACACCTCCACCGGCCGGTCCTCGGCGCTCTCCGGCGTGTACGGGATCCGCAGGCGCACGTACGCCGCCGGGTAGCTCGTGTCGGTCGGATTGTCGAGCATCGGGTTGACGCCGATCGCCTCGCCGCGGCGCACCGGGTAGCCGATGAACCCCGGCAGCTGCACTTCGCGCGTCTCCTTGCCGACCGACGCCATCCGCTGGACCTCGCCCGTGAGGAGCGCGCGCCGGCCGAGCTCGATCAGCTCGACGTGGTGGATCAGCACCCGCGGCAGCACGCGCCCGGCCGAGTCCACGATGTCCACGCCGTAGCCCTGCATCCAGCCGCCCCGCGGCAGCACGACCGCCTGCACGCCGAGCTGGTCGACCATGTGGTGCTCGGCGTGCGCCGGCAGGTTGACGGGTCCGAGCGTGATGACCAACCTTTGATGGGCGCTGTCGTCGGCGATCCGCGCGTGCGCGGGGAAGCCGAGGATCAGCGAGTCGGGCTGGATCGGCCCGAGGGCGCCGGCGGCCACGAGGGCGACGAGGGCGGTGAACATCTGCTGCTCCTGCCGATTGGCGTTGGCTGAAAAATGCTGTTAACGTATTAGGAAATCAGACGTAAAATATGGGGTGTCGTTTGCTTTCGGCCCAGGGCTACCTGTGGACCTGGCCTTCTTCCACCACACCGGAGGCGATGATGAACCGCAGAGACGCAAGCAGGGCGCTCGCATCGATCCCCCTCGCGATGGCGGTCGGTCTGATCACCCCACGGCATGCGGTCGCGGCGGACGCGCAGGGGTACCCGCGGCTCCAGGCGGCCATCACGGCGATCCAGGACGCCCTGGACTTCATGAGCAATGCGCCGGACACCTTCGGCGGGCACAAGGCGGCGGCGATGCAGGCGTGCCGGACCGCGATCCGCCAGCTGAACGCGGCCATGAACTGGAACGCGGCGCATCAGGGCAAGTAGCGACGCACCGCTGTCGTTGGGAAGTCGGCGGGGCCCCGGCGGTGAGCCGGGGCCCCGCTGTTTCAGGGGCAGGCGCGGGGACGCCGCGGCATTGTGCGGCGCGCCGGCGGGGACATAGGTTACGCCGTTCGGAGGGCTAGACCTAACTGGCAAGGCAGCGGTCTTGAAAACCGCCGGGCGCAAGCCCTTGGGGGTTCGAGTCCCCCGCCCTCCGCTCGCCCTGCAACGCGCTCGTCCACTCCGCTCCGCGCCGCCGGCGGCGCGCGCTCCCTGCCTCGCAGGCGCGGCCCCCGGCCACGGAAACAACGGCGCGCCCGCCCGCGTACTGTCCGCTCGACACACCGTTCGAAGCGCCGGGCCGCCGGCTCGCCGCGGGTCACGCCCTTTTCACACGCTCGAGGACTCACCGATGCGGGTCACGCTGGTTGCACTCCTCCTCGCCGCGGCCGCCGGCCCGGCGCTCGCCCAGTCGAACGCGGCGCCCCCGATGCCGTCGCCCTCGAACGCCGAGCTGATGGCGAACGACCACTACACGCGCTCCCACGACTACGACCTCGTGCACCAGCGCATCGCCGTGTCGGCCTTCGACTGGGATTCCCTGTCGTTCGAGGGCAGCGTGGTCACGACGCTGGTCGCGCTGCGGCCCGGCCTCGACTCGATCGTCCTCGACGAGGGCGCGCTGCTCGCCAACACCTCGGTCACCGACCGCGGGGGCGCGGGCCTCCGCACCGCGCGCAGCCGCGACACGCTGGTCGTGTTCCCGGCGAACCCCCTCGCCTTCGGGGACACGCTGACCTTCACCGTCGCCTACCACGGCAGGGTCAGGAACGGCGCCGGCCTCACCTTCATCACGCCCGACGGCCTGCCGCACCGTCCCCGCCAGATCTGGAGCCAGGGCGAGGACCACAACAACCACGACTGGTTCCCGACCTTCGACTTCCCGAGCGACAAGATGAGCTGGGAGGTCGTCGCGACGGTGCCCGAGGAGGACATCGCCGTCTCCAACGGGCGGCTGGTGTCGAACGTGGTGAAGAGCGGCCGGCGCACGATGACCTGGCGACAGGACGCGCCGTCGGCGACCTATCTCGTTTCGCTGATCGTGGCGCCGCTGGTGAAGATCCACGACGCGTGGCAAGGCATTGCGGTGGACTACTACGTCTACCGCGAGGACTCCAGCCGCGCGTGGCCGCTGTTCCACGTCACGCCGGACATGATCGACACCTACTCCAGGCTCACCGGCGTGCGCTACCCGTGGGACAAGTACGCGCAGACGACGGTGGCCGACTTCTTCGGGGGCATGGAGAACGTCAGCGCCACGACCCTGGTGGACTGGCTGCCCGACGCCCGCGCCTACCAGGACCGGCCGTGGTACCAGCACGACCTGATCCCGCACGAGCTGGCCCACCAGTGGTTCGGCGACTACGTGACCACGGTGAACTGGGCCAACATGTGGCTCAACGAGGGATTCGCGGAGTTCATGCCGGGCCAGTACTGGGGCCGGAAGCTCGGCCCGCTCGCGGAGCAGGACTACTACGCGAACGAGTACCGGCAGTATCTCGGGATCGACCGCCGGCGCCCGATGCCGCTCGCCTCGCTCGGCTCGAACAACATCTACCCGAAGGGCGCGCTCGTCCTCGAAATGCTGAAGCACCTCCTCGGCCCGGACCGCTTCTGGGCGTCGATCCACGCGTACCTCGCGCGGCACGCGCTCGGCACCGCCACGACCGACGACCTCCGCCAGGCCGTGCTCGCGGCCACCGGCGAGAACCTCGACTGGTTCTGGGCGGAGTGGATGTACCAGGCGGGCTACCCGCAGCTCGACGTCGCCGCGCGCTGGGACTCGGCCTCCCAGGCGCTCGCGCTCACGGTCAGGCAGACGCAGCAGGACTCGCTCAAGCCCGACAGCACCGGCCTCAGGTTCACGGTGCCGGCGGTGTTCCGGATGCCGCTGGTCGTGCGCGTCGGCACCGCGGCCGGCGACGTCGTCCAGCGAATGGAGCTCGACGCCCGCGAGCAGACCGTGACGATCGCCGGCGTGAAGAGCGCACCCACGATGGTGATCTTCGACGACGGCGACGCGGTCCTGAAGAGCCTGCGCTTCGAGCAGCCCACGGCCTGGCTCGCCACCCAGCTGGCGCGGGACCCCGACGTCTGGGACCGCGGGTGGGTGATCGAGCGGCTCGCCGAGCGCTCGCCCGACACCGCGGCCGCCGCGGCGCTCGCGGCCGCCGCGACCGGCGCCGACTGGTACCTGGTCCGGAGCCGGGCCGCCGCGGCGCTCGCGCGCTTCCCCGCCCCGCTGGCGCAGCCGGCCCTCGAGGCGGCGCTCCGCGACACGTCCTCCGCGGTGCGCAGCGCGGTCCTCGACGCGCTCGGCGACCTCGGCGGGCCGCGGGCGGCCGAGCTGGCGCGCGCGGCGTTCGCGGGCGACCCCAGCTACGAGGTCCGCGCCGCGGCGGTCGGCGCGCTCGCGCAGGCGGACACGGCCCACGCCCGCGCGGTGATCCGCGCCGCGCTCGGCGAGCCGTCGTACCAGGACGCGATCCAGAACGCCGCGTTCCGCGCCATCGCCGTCCGCGGCGACACCTCGTTCCTGGGCGCGGTCGACAGCCTGTTCCCGGCGAGCCAGTACCCCGGCTTCGTGCTCGCCGCCCTCGGCGCCCGCGGCAGCCAGCGCGCGCTGGAGATGCTGGTCCGGCGGCTCGACGATCCGAGGCGCGCGATCCGCGACCGCGCGCTCCAGGCGTTCCGCTACGGGATGCCGCGCCCGCTGGCGCTGGCGCAGCTCCGGAGCGCGGTGGACGGGTTGAGCAACGCGGACGCGAAGCGGGCGGTCGGCGACGCCATCACGCAGCTCGGCGCCGCGCGCGGCGACGAATAGAAGACGGCGGACGCTCGGCGGGCGGCGGCCGGCCTACGGGCCGGGGTCCTGCCGGCTGGGCAGCGGACGGAGGAAATGCGTGTCGAGGAGCGCCTGCTCCTCGGTGAACCGCGCGACGTAGTGCGCGCCGGCCACCAGCAGGGCCGGCTTGGCCAGCACCTGCACGCTCTCGACGCTCCGCTGCACCACGACGTTCGGCATCAGCTCCGCGAACGTGATCGTGGACGTGGCCGAGCGCATCTTGTCCCAGGCACGCTCGGGGTGGGTCAGGCTGACGGTCATGCGCCGGACCTGATAGGTGCGCGGGTCCATGTCCACGTCGCCCGCGAGATCCGGCGCCTGCAGCGAATCGGGCGGGCGGAAGTGGAACCGCACCAGCCCGGTGTCGCCTTCCGGCGCCCTGCCGGTGAACGAGAAGCAGTGATTCGCCTGGAACACGCTGTCGGCGATCTCGGTCATCGTCGGCAGGACCACGGCGGGCGTGGTCGTGCCGCCGGGCAGATCCGTCGTGGTGACCACGCTGCCGGGCCGGTAGTGGGGGATGGCGCTGCTCACGTACTCCACCGTGTCGCGCCGGGTCCATTCCGCCGTGCCGACCTCGTTGAGGTCGGAGAAGGTGCGCACCATCCGGTAGCGGTACTGGTACTGCGTCGCCAGCAGCTTGTACTGCCGCGCGTACTGCGCGATCTGCTCGAACAGCGCCGCCAGCTCCGGCGAGCCGGCGTCCGGCGGGCCCGGCTGGCTGCAGCCGCGCGTGGCCACGACCGTGATCTCCTCGAGCCGCACCGTGAGGCGCTCGATGACGACGGTGACCGAAACGGTCTGGTTCGCGGCCACCACCACGGTCGTGTCCACCGGCTTGTAGCCGACCTGGCGCGCCTGCAGGCGGTAGGTGCCGGCCGGAACCCGGCTGAAGGAGAACGCGCCGCTCTCGTCGGTGAACCGCTGCGTGAACCGCGGCGGCATGGCGACCACGGCGTACGGCACCGGCTCGCCCGGACCGGCCAGCACGACGCCGCGCACGCTGCCGGTGCCGCGCCCGCCCGGCTCCTGCGAGCGGAGGAGCGACGGCGCCGTGATCGCGTGCAGCGCGGCGGCGAGCAGGACGATCCCGGTCCTGCGGTCCACCCTAGCGCGGCCTTCCGAACGGCATGACGCCGAGGGCCCGGGCCTCCGGCCCGAGCCCCAGGACCCGGGCCGCCGCCGTGTCGTCGACGGAGCCGGCGAACGTCGTGCCGAGGCCCAGGGCCGCCGCCTCCAGGTAGACGTTCTCGCCGGCGAAGCCGACGTCCATCGGGACGAAGCGCTCGGCCCGCGACCCGAACCGCTGCGCCGCCCGCTGGTACACGGCCGCGAAGACGATCACGCCCGCCGCGTCGGCCACCCAGGCCTGGTGCACGGCCGCGTCCACCAGCTCGCGCAGGCGGTCGCCTGCGGCCAGCGGCTCGAGATCGTGCGTCGCGGGCCGGTAGTGATAGACGCCGGGCGCGAGATCGCGCACCCGCGACGCCACCAGGTACAGCTCGAGCGGGTAGGCCGCGCCGGCCGAGGGCGCCGTGCGGTGGCCGTTGGCGCGGTTGACGCCCTGCGCCGCCCAGAGGAGCTGGGCGGCGTCGGCGAGACCGACCGACGAATCTCGGGCCAGGGTGCGCACCGACTGCCGCGCCCACAGGGCGGCCTCGAGCGACAGCGCGCCCGCGTGGCGCGGCGCGGGGAGCGGGACGGCGGACGCCGGCGCCGGCTGGGCCGCCGCGGGAGCGGCAGCGAGCAGGCCGGCGAGCGCCGCGAGCAACGGTTTCATGGACCACCTCGTGTCGACGGGTGCCGGGCTGCGCAGCGCATCACCCCACGGACGGGCGTACGGCGGCCGGCCGGCACGTGACGGCCGCCTCGCCGGCGGCGAGACCGGGGGCCGTGGCCTCCACGCGCAGCGCGCCCGGGTCCTTCGTCGCCTGCACGATCGCCATGCACAGGCCGTTGAAGGCGCGGCGCACGCTGCCCTTGTCGGCCTCGTGGCTGCTCGGGTCGCCGTTGCCGACGCCGACGATCCGGCCGGGGCCCGTCACCGTGAACGTGACCTCGTCGTCGGCCACCGGGACGACCCGCCCCGACGCATCCAGCACGCGGGCCTCGACGACCACGACGTCCTCGCGATCCGCAGCGATGGCGTCGCGGTCCGGCACCAGCAGCAGCCGGGCCGGCGCGCCCGTGGTCTCGCGCCGGTCGGTGAGCACCACCTGGCCGCCCTTCGACCCGCGGGCCTCGAGCGTGCCGGGCGCGTAGGGCACCTTCCACGTCAGGTGGGTGTCGCGCTTGACGTCCTGCGCGCCGAGGCTCGCGCCGTTGAGGAACAGCTCGACGCGCTCGAGGTTGCTGTGAACCCAGACCTCGATCTCCTGGCCCTCCTTCCCCGGCCAGTTCCAGTGGGGGAAGAGGTGCAGCACCGGCGCGCCGCCCCACCACGCTTGGTAGTACCAGAAGTTGTCCTTGGGGAAGCCGCACGTGTCCAGGATGCCGAAGTGCGAGCTGATGCACGGCCACTTGTACGGCGTGGGCTCGCCGCGGTAGTCGAAGCCGGTCCACACGAAGCCGCCGGCGAGGAACGGCCGCGCGTCGTAGTAGCTCCACCACCGCTCCGCCGTCGCGGCCCAGGGCGGGAAGTTGAGGTCGTAGGCGCTGAGGTAGCCGCGGGTCGTGTCGTTGGCGTAGATGCCGCGCGTCGACACCGTGCTGGCCGTCTCGCTGCCCATCGACGGCAGGTGCGGGTGGCCCCGGTGGAACTCGTCGATGTCGGACGCGAAGTAGTTGAAGCCCTGGACGTCCACGACGGAGGAGAGCCCCTTCCCCCAGTCGCCGTTCATCGCCTCGGTGATCGGCCGCGACGGATCGAGGCGCCGGGCCACCTGCTTCATCGTGGCGGCGATCATGGCGCCGCGCTCCGAGCCCTGCACGAACCACTCCTCGTTGCCGATGGACCATGCGAACACGCAGGGATGGTTGCGGTCGCGGCGGATCAGGCGGCTGAACTGGGTGAGCGCCTGCTCGCTCGACGACATCATCCGGTTCTCGTCCAGGACCAGCATGCCCAGCCGGTCGCACGCGTCCAGCAGCTCGGGCGTGGGCGGATTGTGCGACGTGCGGTACGCGTTGGAGCCCATCGCCTTCAGGCGCTCGATCCGGTAGGCCTGCAGCCGGTCCGGGAGGGCCGAGCCGACGCCCGCGTGGTCCTGGTGGTTGCAGGTGCCCTTGAGCTCCACGCGCTGCCCGTTCAGGAAGAAGCCCTGGTCCGGGTCGAAGCGCATGGTGCGGATGCCGAACGGCGTCTCGTAGCGGTCCACTTCCGCCCCCGCCACCTCGACGGCCGTGGTGAGCCGGTACAGCCGCGGCGTCTCCACCGACCACAGCGCGGGTGACTGCACATTCAGCTGCTGGCTGAACTCCCGCCCCGTCCAGGCCGCCAGGCGGGCCGGCACCGTCACCGCGGACGCGACGACCCGCCCCTCGGGGTCGGTCACCGTCGAGCGCACCCGGCAGGACGGGGTGTCGTCCGCCTCGTTCACCACCTGGGTCGCGACCGTGAGCGTGGCCAGGCGGGCGTGCACCGCGGAGGTGACGTAGGTCCCCCACTGCGCGACGTGCTGCGGCGCCGTCTTCACCAGCCACACGTGGCGGTAGATGCCGGCCCCCTCGTAGAACCACCCCTCGTGCTCGGTGGCGTCGGCGCGCACCACCAGGACGTTGGGCCCGCCGTAGTTCGCCAGCGCCGTGACGTCGAACGCGAACGGCGCGTAGCCGCTCAGGTTCCGGCCGAGGAACACGCCGTTGAGCGCGACCTGGCAGTCGCGGAACACGCCGTCGAACTCGAGGCTCAGCCGGCGGCCGTGGTCGCTCGCCGGGAGGTCGAACACCCGGCGGTACCAGCCGATGCTGGTGGCCGGATAGTCGCGGCCGACCGGCTTGAAGCCCTGGTTGTACAGCGGCGCCGCGTTCTCGAACGGCAGCTCGACCACCCAGTCGTGCGGCAGGTCCACCTCCTGCCACGCGCTCACGTCGAAGTCCGGCCGCGACGGCCCGCGCAGGAACTCGCCCGTCTTGGCGAACTCCTCGCCCGCGCCGTAGCCGAAGTCGCGCTGCGGGTCGTCGGCGTGGCCGAGGTGGAACCGCCAGCCGAAGTCGAGCAGCAGCCGCTCGCGCTGCGCGGCCGCCGGCGCGTCCGGCGCCGGCGGGACCGGCGCGTCACTCTCGGAAGGCCCTCCGGAAATCAGCCTCGGGCTCGCCCACGCACCCAGCGAGGCCATGAGCCCGGTCTTCATCACGTCGCGTCGCGTCCAATTGCGCATAGGGTCCTCAGGCGAGAAGGGCGCCACTCACGAACGGCACGAGCCACACCGTCCACACCACCACGCTGATCCGGTGAAACGTGAGGATCGCGCGCTCGCTTCCCCTGAGCAGCACGACCGTCGCCCAGACCGCGTGGGCCAGCATCAACGCCAGGGCCGCAGCCCCGGTCACGCCATGAACGCTCACCCGGATGCCGCCGGCCATCCGGGCCATCGCCGCCGTCCCGGCCGAGTCGCACGCGCAGCCGAGCCAGAACATCGCCAGGTGCCACGGCCTGAGCCGCGCGGCCAGGCGCTCGCTCCACACGCCCACCGTGTACAGGACGAGCGCCCCCGTCATCACGGCGGCGACCGAGCGCACCTCCGGCGTCATACGCGGCCGCGGGCCCGCGCTACCACCCGACCGGCGACCCCGCGTTCTGCCGGTCCAGCCACGCCTTCAGGGGCGCGAAGTACTCGAGCAGCGCGCCGGCGTCCATGGTGCGCGTGCCGGTCAGCTGCTCCAGGGCCTCCGGCCACGGCCGGCTGGCGCCCAGCGCGAGCATCGCGGCGAAGCGGCGCCCCGCCTCCCGGCTGCCGTAGACCGAGCAGCGATACAGCGGCCCCGTATACCCCGCGGCCTGGCACATGGCGCGGTAGAACTGGAACTGGAGGATGTTGGCCAGGAAGTACCGCAGGTACGGCACGTTCGCCGGCACGTGGAACTTCGCGCCCGGGTCGAACGCGGCGGCGGCACGCGGGGCCGGCGCGGCCACGCCCTGGTAGCGCAGCCTGAGGTCCCACCACAGCCGGTTGTAGTCCGCCGGCCCGACCTCGCCGGCGAACACCTTCCACCGCCACTCGTCCACCAGCAGCCCGAACGGCAGGAACGCGACCTTGTCGAGCGCACGCATCAGCAACAGCGCGGTGTCGCTCGCGGCGCCCGGCACGGTGTCGATGAGACCGATCCGGTGCAGGTAGTCGGGCGTCACGGAGAGGGCGATGGCGTCGCCGATCGCCTCGTGGAACCCGTCGTTGGCGCCAGCCTCGTAGAGGTACGGCTGCCCGTCGTACGCCCGCTGGTAGAAGTTGTGCCCCAGCTCGTGATGGATCGTGACCAGGTCCTCGCCGGTGGGCTGGATGCACATCTTGATCCGGAGGTCGTTCTGGTTGTCGATGTCCCACGCGCTGGCGTGGCAGACCGCCTCGCGGTCCCGCGGCTGGACGAACAGCGACCGCTCCCAGAACGTGGCCGGCAGCGAGTCGAAGCCCAGGGAGAGGAAGAACCGCTCCCCCGTGCGGACCATCGCCAGCGCGTCGAAGTGGCGGGCGCGCAGCCGCTCGTTCAGGTCGTAGGTCGGCGGCACGTCGGCCGGCGCCACCAGCGGGTAGACGTTGGTCCAGTCCTGCGCCCACAGGTTGCCCAGCAGGTGCGCGGGGATGGGTCCCGCGGGCGGCACCACGGCCGCGCCGTACTTCTCGACCAGCCGCCGGCGCACGTAGGCGTGCAGGGCGACGTACAGCGGGCGCACCTGGACCCACAGGGCCTCGACCACGCGCACCAGCGAGTCGGGCGACATGTCGTAGCCGGCCCGCCACATCTGGCCCGCGTCGGCGAAGCCGAGCGTGCGCGCCCCGAGGTTCGACAGGGCGACGAACCGGGCGAACCGGTCCCGCATCGGCGCCCCGACCCGGTGCCAGCCCTGCCACACGTCGAGCAGCTCCGCGGGATCGCGGCTCGCCGCCATGATGTTCTCGATGGCGTTGATCTGCAGGCACTCCTGGCCGCCGCCGTCCCGCCCGGGCCGGCAGTACGTGCCCTTCCCGTAGTCCCCCTGCATCCCGACCTGCAGGGTGGTCATCTCGGCCGCCTGCGCCGAATCGGCGGGCGGGGGCGCGGCGAGCTGCAACTTGAGGAGCACGAACCGCCGCCGCAGCTCCGCCGGCATCGCCACGGCGTCGAACCGGGCCGCGGCCGTCGCCAGCCGGCGCACCGCGATGCCGAAGTCGGTCTGGAAGTACGCGCTCAGGGACTCGGTGTCGTCGGTGATGAAGTTGTCCGCCAGCCACGCGGCGCGGTTGACCGGCACGCTGCGCACCGCCAGCTCCCGCTCGGCGGCGTCGATGAACCGCCGCGCTTCGGCGACGGTGGGCCGCGCGGCGTGCGCGCGGGCCCGCGCCTGGGCCGCGAGGGAAGCCGGAAGCGCGAGCGCCAGGGCGAGCGAGAGGCCGACGACCGGACGGAAGAGCGGCATCAGGGAACCTCGATGGGACGACGCGCACCTAAGAAACACCTGCGGCGGAGCGCCGCAAGCGCCGGCGGCCGCCGCGTGCGGGGTCGCCGGCACATGGGGCCGCATTCGCGGCGGCCCGCCGCGCGGACCGCCGGGCTCACTCAACGACGATGTCCGTGACGCGACCGCGCCAGTACGGCTGGGGCCCCGCGGGCAGCAGCCAGGCCACCTCGCCCAGCACGGGGATGCGGACGCCGCCCCGCACGGCGTATTCGAGCCAGCGGCCCTCCCACGCCGTGGGCACGGTCGTCGCGCCCACCGCCCGCGGCCGCACGCCCGTGACCCGCCGGATCAGGCTGTCGGACCCGAAATGGAAATCGAGCTTTGCGGTCGCGCCGCCGACGGCGAGCGTGGCCCGCGCCGTGGAGTCGTCCACGGCCGTCCACTCCACGCCCGCGCCGGGCAGGAGCGCGGTCGGGAACCAGCAGGCCTCGCCCAGGTAGCGCGTCAGGGCGGCGGTGGCCATGTCGGGCGTGTTCTCCATCCGCACCACGGTGAACAGGCCCAACGCCGCCCCGTACATCGAGCCCTTCCCGTCCACGAAGCTGTCCCGCACCCGCACCGCGATACCCGGTGCCATCGCGATCCGCGCGTCCCACACGAAGCCGGCGGGCGCGACGCGGAAATCCTGCACGGCCATGAACGGGGCCCAGCCGTTCGCCTCCGGCTTCACGAGAAACGTGCCGCGCTGCGCCAGGCGGACGTGGGCGGCGAGCGGCTGCCCTTCCTGCAGGACCACGAGGAAGTAGCGCCGCACGGGTGCCGGCAGACCGGCGAGCTGCGCGGCGTGGAACGCGCCCGCGACGGGCGGGCCGCCGCTGCGCAGGGCGGCGACGAGGGCGTGCGAGCGGACGCGCCAGCGGTAGTCCGCGGCCTCCAGCATGGCGACGGCAACGACGACGATGATCGCGAGCACGATCAGGAGGGTCTTCACGCTCGGGACTCCTGCGGCCGTTCGCTCCGCGCCGCGCGAAGACCGGGGCCGCCGTGCCTCCGAGCCCGCACAAGCCGTGCCTTAGCCGGTCGCCGCTCCAGGCGGAGCCGCCCGCACCGGCCTCAGGCGTCCCCGGTGCGGGAGTTAAGAAGCCCGAGGCCTGCGCGTCAGAGGGATACGATGACCAGGCTCACGACCCTCGCGGCGGCGTGCGCGGCCCTGGCGATCGCCGTTCCGTGCGCCGCCCAGGACACGACCAGCGGCCAGGCCGCCATGGCGATGGACCACGCGATGGCCGGTCCGATGGCCGAAGACCTCCACATGGTGATGACGCCGCCCTGGGCGCCGGCCGCCGGCGACTCTTCGAGAGCCGACTCGCTGGTCGCGGAGATCCGGCGGACGCTGACGGTGTACCGCGACGTCGGGCGAGCCGTCGCCGACGGCTACCGGCCGTTCCTGCCGAACGTGAAGCAGCCGGTCTATCACTACACGAGCCTGGCGAACGCGCTGGCGGCGCTGCGCCGCTTCGATCCCGCTCGGCCGACCTCGCTGCTGTACCGGCCCGACGGCGCCGGCGGCTTCGCGCTGATCGGCGTCATGTACACGGCGCGCCGCGGCACGTCGCCGGAGGAGCTGAACCGGCGGATCCCGCTGAGCGTCGCGCGCTGGCATCGGCACGTGAACTGGTGCGTTCCGCCGCTCGGCGAGCGCCGGCGCTGGCTCGAGACCAGGGACGGGACGCCGGTCTTCGGGCCGAAGTCGCCGATCGCGACGCGCGAAGCGTGCGAGGCGGTGGGCGGACGGTTCGTCCCGCAGCTATTCGGCTGGATGGTGCACGTGCAGGCCTTCGAGGGCGACGACCCGGCCGTCATCTGGGCCACGGCCGGCCACGATCACTAGCATCCGCCTCGGACCTCGCTGGCGACCGTGCGGCTCACCAGCGCACCTCCTCCATCCACGCCCTCGCGATGGCGCCGTGCCCGGCGACGGTGGGGTGCACGCCGTCCGCCGCCCAGTATGCCGGAGGCGCCTGCGAGGCCAGCCGCTCGAACATCGTGTGCAGGCGGACGAACGTCGCGCCCGCGCGCGCGGCGACGCGCGCCGCCGCGGCCCGGCGCTGGTCGAACTCCGGGAACCAGGCGTCCGTGACGACCCCGGTGCGCAGTACGAACGGCTCCAGCACCACCAGGCGCACCTGCGGCAACGCCTGCCGCGTGCGGGCGAGCAGGGCGTCGTAGCCGGTCTCGTACTGCTCGACCGTGCCCTGGAACGTCCCGTTCAGCCTGTGCCAGATGTCGTTGACGCCGATCAGGATGCCGAGCACGTCGGGCGCGAGCTCCAGGGCGTCCGCCTGCCAGCGCGCGTCGAGATCCGGGACCGTGTTGCCGCTGACGCCGCGGTTGAGGAACCGCAGCCCCGAATCCGGGTGCTCGCTCAACAGCCGCGACGCGATGAGCAGCGGGTACCCGGTGGCGAGGCCGCGCGCCAGGTTCGGCTCGGCGACGCCGCGATCGCGGCCGCAGTCGGTGATCGAGTCGCCCTGGAAGAGCACCACCGCGCCCGGCGGCGGCGGGCGCCGCGGCCGCGCCGGCAGCGCGCCGGGCGTGAGGCCCAGCGCCACCGCGCCGCCGGCGGCCTCGACGAACGCGCGCCGCGACATGCCGTCCGACCTCTGGCCCATCGCTCACCCCGCCCGATTGGGATGGCGGAATCCTGCGCTTCGCCGGCCGATGCGCAAGCCGGCTTGGCGAGGGGCCGCGGCGCAGCCATATTCCCTCGCGCCCGGAGCCGGGCCCTGCCCGGCTCCCGCGCCCCTGGAGAGGTGGCCGAGAGGCTGAAGGCGGCGGTTTGCTAAACCGTTTAACGGGCTAATACCTGTTACGAGGGTTCGAATCCCTCCCTCTCCGTTGTGTTGCGCGTTCGCTTCGCTCCATCCCCAACCGGCACCTTGAAGGCCGGAAGGGCCGCGAGGAAGACCGATGCCTGACGTCCCCGCCCCGGCCAAGCCGGGCACCGACTTCATCCGCGACATCATCAAGGCCGACCGCGTGTCCGGCAAACACGGGGGCCGGGTGCACACCCGCTTCCCGCCGGAGCCCAACGGCTACCTGCACATCGGCCACGCCAAGTCCATCCACATCAACTTCGGCCTGGCCCGCGAATTCGGCGGGTTGTGCAACCTGCGCTTCGACGACACCAACCCCGCCGCGGAGGACGTCGAGTACGTCGACGCGATCCAGGACGACGTCCGCTGGCTGGGCTTCGACTGGCAGGACCGGCTGTACTACGCGTCCGACTACTTCGAGCGGCTGTACGGGTACGCCGAGTATCTCATCGAGCACGGCGACGCCTACGTCGACGACCTGACGACCGAGCAGATCGGCCAGTTCCGCGGCACCCTCACCGAGCCGGGGAAGCCGAGCCCGCGCCGCGACCGGCCGGCGGCGCAGAGCCTGGAGCTGTTCCGCGCGATGCGCGCGGGGAAGTTCCCCGACGGCGCCTGCGTGCTCCGGGCGAGGATCGACATGGCGTCGCCGAACATGAACATGCGCGACCCGGTCCTCTACCGGATCAAGCGCGAGTCGCACCACCGCACCGGCGACGCGTGGTGCATCTACCCGATGTACGACTACGCCCACCCGGTCTCCGACGCCATCGAGGGCATCACGCACTCGATCTGCACCCTGGAGTTCGAGGACCACCGGCCGTTCTACGACTGGGTGCTGGACCACCTGCCGGACCTGCCCCATCCGCAGCAGATCGAGTTCGCGCGGCTGAACCTGTCGCACACGCTGATGAGCAAGCGCAAGCTCCTCGACCTCGTGGAGCAGAAGATCGTGTCCGGCTGGGACGACCCGCGGCTGCCGACCATCGCCGGGCTCAGGCGCCGCGGCTACACGCCGGAAGCGATCCGCGCCTTCGCCGAGACCATCGGCGTCGCCAAGCGCGACAGCACCGTCTCCTCCGCGCTGCTCGAGTACTGCCTGCGCGAGGACCTCAACCGCCGCGCGCGGCGGGTGATGGCGGTGCTGCGGCCCCTCAAGGTGGTGATCGAGAACTACCCCGAGGGCCGTGTCGAGTGGTTCGACGCGGAGAACAACCCCGAGGACCCCGCCGCCGGCACGCGCAAGCTCCCGTTTTCCCGGGAGATCTGGATCGAGCGCGACGACTTCCGCGAGGACCCGCCGAAGAAGTTCTTCCGCCTCTCGCCGGGTCGGGAGATCCGGCTCAAGTTCGCCTACTACGTCACCTGCACCGGCGTGATCAAGGACCCGAAGAGCGGCGAGGTGACCGAGTTGCGCTGCACTTACGACCCCGCCTCGCAGGGCGGGACCACCACCGACGGCCGCAAGGTGCTCGGCACGTCGCACTGGGTGGCGGCGGCTCATTGCTTGAGTGCCGAGGTGCGGCTCTACGACCGGCTCTTCCTGGACGAGGATCCCGCGGCGGAGCTGGTGCACAAGCGCTACGCCGACGTGCTCAACCCCGCCTCGCTGGAGGTGCTCCCCGGCTGCAAGGTCGAGCCGGGGCTGGCCGAGGCGACGCCCGAGGAGCCGCTGCAGTTCCTGCGGACCGGCTATTTCTGCCGCGACCGGGTGGACGGCCGGGGCGACCGGCTGGTGTTCAACCGCACGGTCACGCTGCGCGACACCTGGGCCAAGATCGAGAAGGCGGGCGCGCCGGGCGCGCCTCAGCCGTGATCCGCGTCCGCTTCGCTCCGTCCCCCACCGGGAGCCTGCACGTCGGGGGAGCGCGCACCGCGCTCTTCAACTGGCTGTTCATCCAGCACGCGCGGACGCACGGCCCCGACCGCGACGCCACCTTCGTCCTCCGCATCGAGGACACCGACAGGCAGCGCTCCACCGACGAGTTCACGAAGGTCATCCTCGACGGGATGACCTGGCTCGGCCTGACGTGGGACGAGGGGCCGCTGTTCCAGGGCGCCGCGCTCGCACGCCACCAGGCCGACGCGCGCCGGCTGCTCGACGCAGGGAAGGCGTACCTCGAAGACGGGGCGATCCGCTTCCGCGTGAGCCACGAGGAAGTGGCGTGGGACGACGCCGTCCACGGGCCGATCACCTTCCACGGGAAGGACCTCGAGGACTTCGTCGTCCTCCGCGCCGACGGCACGCCGGTGTACAACTTCGCCGTGGTCTCGGACGACATCGCCATGCGCATCACGCACGTCTTCCGCGGCGACGACCACATCTCGAACACGCCGAAGCAGATCCTCCTCTACCGCGCCTTCGGGGTGCCGGTGCCCGTGTTCGGCCACGTGCCGATGATCCTCGGCACCGACGGCAAGAAGCTCAGCAAGCGCCACGGGGCCACCGCCGTGGCCGACTACCAGCACGAGGGGATCGTGCCGCAGGCGATGGCGAACTTCCTCGCGCTCCTCGGCTGGAGCCCGGGCGGCGACCGCGAGCTGTTCTTCGACCTCGCCGATCTGGTCGAGGCCTTCACCCTCGAGGGCGTCCAGAAGAACGCCGCGGTCTTCGATCCGAAGAAGCTGGAGTGGATGAACGCCGAGCACCTGCGGTCGCTGGGCGCCGAGCGGGTCGCCGGCCTCATCGGCGACGCGCTGGCCGGCCTCGACCCGGCGCGGGCCGTCGAGCTGGTGGCGGCCGTGCTGCCGCGTGCCCGGACGACGCTGGACGTGAGGGACCGGGCGCGGCTCCGCGCGGGGCTCGACCCGGTGGTCTTCGACGAGAAGGCCGCGGCTTTCGTGGCCAAGGACCCCGCGGCGTACCGCGCGGCGCTCGAGGACGCGGCCGCCTCGCTCGCCGCCGTGTCGGACTGGACGCCCGCCCCGCTCGAGGCGGTGCTGCGCCGGCTGGCCGAGACGAAGGGCCTCAAGCTGGGCGCCGTCATGCAGCCGGTGAGAATCGCCCTCACCGGGTCCACCGTATCCGAACCCGTCAACGAGCTGCTGGCCGTCGTCGGCCGGGACACCGCCCTCGCGCGAATCAGGGCCGCTTCCGCCGGCTGAGCCGGCCCGCGCCCCCCGATTCACCCCTCCCTAACGCTCGACTGACGCCGCCGCCGTAGACTCGACACCGCAGATTGCGCAGGGGCGCACGGCGCCCCCGCGCTCCGACCCACCATCCGCCTCCCGCGGCGCCCGCGCCCCGGCCGGGTCGGCCCGCTCGGGCGGCGAAGGAGTACCTCATGAGCAGGCTCAACCTCGCCATCCGTGCCGCCGCTCTCGCCGCGGCGGGCCTGGCCGCGCTGCCGGCGGCGGATCGATTGCGGGCGCAGAGCGCCGCCGACGAGAACCGCACGGAGCTGCGGATCGCGCGATACACGCTCGACGTCCGCATTGCCGAGGCCTTCACCGGAGGGCTGAACCTGACGGCGCGAGCGACCCTCGCGCTGGTCGCGCGAGCCGAGGTGGCACCCTCGCTGCGCTTCACGCTGGACTCGAAGCTCACCGCGGATTCGGCACGCTGGGGCACGGGCGAGTCGCTGCGCATCTCGAAGGCCGAGGACGGCGACCTGCTCTCGGTGGAGGCGCCGCACGGCCTCCAGGCCGGGGACACCGCCGCCCTCACGATCTACTATCACGGCGGCCGGATCGACCGGTTCGCCAACATGTTCTTCATCGACCCCGCGACGGCGTGGTATCCGATCAACCGGCAGGGACCGCGCACCGCGGCCTTCGATCTCACGTTCCACGCCCCGGCGCGCTACCCCCTGATCAGCATCGGCGCGCGGACCGACTCCTCGCGCGAAGGCAACGTGGTCACCACGCGCTGGGTCGCCGAGCGCCCGACGCCCTACGCGACTTTCAACCTCGGGCTGTTCGAGTCCTACCACGCCGAGCAGCCGGGTGCTGCCCCGCTCGACGTGCTCTTCTCCGAGGAAGCGCACCGGGAGATCCGGCGGATCGCCGCCGAAAACGGCTACTTCCTGATCGAACAGAGCCAGAAGCCGCAGCGGGTGGCGGACGACGTGGCCAACGCGCTCAAGCTGTTCACGTCGCTGTTCGGCGCCAGCCCGTACACGCACTTCTACGTGACGGAGATCCCGTACGCCGAGGGCGTGTCGTTCCCCGGGTTGATCGACTTCTCTTTCGGCACCTTCCAGAACACGGAGCTGGACGGGTTCGACGAGTTCTTCCGCGCGCACGAGACCGCCCACCAGTGGTGGGGGAACGGCGTGCTGCCGGGCGCCAGCCGCGACCGCTGGCTGAGCGAGGGCTTCGCGTCGTTCTCGGGACTCTGGTACCTGCAGGCCGTGCGCAAGCGCAGCGACGACTACTTCCGCTTCCTGGACCGGTACCGCTCCGACATCGAGGACGTGCGAGCGGATGCCCGCGCGATCTGGAGCAGTGACCCCGCGTCGTCGAAGGCGGCATCGCACGATCGCGAGATCATGGTCTACGAGAAGGGCGCCTGGGTGCTCAACATGCTGCGCGTCCTGATGCTCGACCTGCGCGCGCTGAGCGACGACCGCTTCATCGCGACGCTCCGGGACTACTACCAGGCCTACGACGGCAGTCCCGCCTCGACGGAGGACTTCCAGCACGTCGTCGAGCAGCACATCGGCATGCCCATGGACTGGTTCTTCGACGAGTGGGTCAAGCGCACGGAGATCCCGACCTACCACGTGGCGTGGACCGCCGAGCCGCAGGCCGACGGCCGGTTCCGGGTCCGGCTGCGCGTCCGCCAGGAGGGGGTCGGCGCCGCCTTCCACATGCCGGTCCTCGTGGCCGCCGACCTGGGCGGCGACCGCACGGCGCGCTTCCGCGTGGACGTCGGGGGTGGCCTAACCGAGTACGTGAGCCCGCTGCTGCCCTCTGAGCCGCAGCGCGTGACCTTCAACGACCTGCACGCGGTGCTGGCGGAGGTGAGGACCGAGCGCTGGTGAGGTGACGCCCGCCGGCCGGCCGCCACCCGGCTTGACGCCCACCTGACGCCTCCCGCACAGGTTGACGATCGAATACCGCGCTGGGCACAACGGGAGCGGCCGCATGCCGCGTGCTTCGTTCCTGCTCTCCAAGTGGTACCTCGACGTCGTGACGGACGCGGGCGCCGTCGCGATCCTCTACGCGGCCCGGCTGCGCTGGGGACGCCTCCACGCCTGCTACGCCTCGGCGTTGATCGACGCGCCGGGCGCGCCGCTCTCGGAGGACGTCGCGATACGCGGGATCGCGCGCCCCCGGCTCGCCGGCGACGACCTGTCGTGGGCGAACGCGCGGCTGGCCGTCCACGGCACCTGGCGCCGCATGGCGCCGCCCATCCGGCAGAACCTGCTCAGGACCGCCTCCGGCGCCCTCCAGTGGGCGTGTCACATGCCTCTGGCACAGGCGACCGTGCGATGCGGTGACCGCGTGCTGTCGGGCTACGGCTACGCGGAGACCCTGCGACTCTCCCTTCCGCCGTGGCGCCTGCCGTTCGACACCGTGCGCTGGGGCCACCACGCCTCCGGCCGGCGCTCGCTCGTGTGGATCGCCTGCGACGGGCGCGAGCGGCGGCAGTGGGTCTGGCTGGACGGGCAGCTGCAGCCCGCCGCCGAGGTGGCCGACGAGGGGATCCTGAACCTCCCGCGAGGGGAGCGACACCGCGTCGAGTCGGGCCGCGTGGTCCGCGACCGGCGCGTGCTGGCCGCCCTGCGCGGCGCCCTTCCCTCGCTCGCCCGGCGCGTCGCCGGCCCGCTGGCCCGGATGCACGAGACCAAGCGGCTCGGCCGCAGCGCCGTCGGCGCGGCGGACGGGCGGACCGACCACGGCTGGACCCTGCACGAGGTGGTGCGATGGTGAGCGTGCGCGCGGCCGCCGCACGACTGGCGTACGGCCTGCTTTTCTGGGCCGCCGTTCCGGCGGCGCTCGTCGCCTGGGCGGTGGCGGCGAGGGACAACGTCCCGCTCCCCTCCGTGCACTCACCCGCCGCCGGCGTCGCCGCCGCCGGCGCCGGACTGGTCCTGCTCATCGCGGGGACGTGGCAGCTGATCGCCCGCGGCGGCGCGCTGCCGATGAATCCCTTCCCGCCTCCGCGGCTGGTGCGGAGCGGCGTGTACCGCTGGATCCGGAGCCCGATCTACATCGGCTTCGGCCTGGTGTGCGCCGGAGTCGCGATCGGCTTCGGGTCACCGTCCGGGCTGTGGCTGGTGACGCCGGTGACGTGGCTCGCCGCTGCCGCCCTGGTCCACGGGTACGAACGTCACGACCTGCTCCGGCGCTTCGGTCCGGACGCCGCGACCCCGCCGCTGCTCTCGCTCCCACGCGATGACGGCGGGCCGCCGACCGCCGCCCAGCGCGCCGCGGTGTTCCTGTGGGTCCTGCTGCCCTGGCTGGCCTGCTACTACGCGCTGCAGGCGCTCGGCCCCGCGCCCGACGCGTTCCCGCTGGCCTTCCGTTTCGAGCTCCGCTGGCCCGTGGTGCAGTGGACGGAGCTGATCTACGCCAGCACGTACCTGCTCGTGCCGCTCACGCCGCTGCTCGCACGCAGCCAGCGGACCCTGCGGCGATTCGCCGTGGAGGGCCTCGTCGCGACGGTGGTCGTGACGCTGATCTGGCTCGTGGTTCCCGTGCTGGAGGTGAATCGCCCGTTCGAGCCTCACGGGCTTCCCGGCCGGCTGCTCGCGTACGAGCAGGCGCACTCGACGGCCGTGGCGGCCTTCCCCGCGTTCCACGCGCTGTGGGCCTTCATCGCCGCGGAGGCGTGGTCGGCCAACGCCCGGGACTCGGGCCGGCGCGCGTGGGCGTGGATCGGATGGACGTGGGCGGCCGTGATCGCGGCCAGCTGCCTCACGACCGGCATGCACACGGTGCTCGAGGTGGGTGGCGGTCTCGCGGCCTACCCGTTCGTGCGCCGCTACGATGCCATCGCGGAGCGCCTGCGCGCGGGCGCGGAGCGACTCGCCAACTCCTGGCGCGAGTGGCGCATCGGGCGGGTGCGCGTCATCAGCCACGGCTCCTTCGCGGCCGCGGCGGCGCTGGTGGGCTTCCCGGTCGCCGCGTGCGCCGCCGGACCCGACAACTTCGCCGGCGTCGTCCTCGTGGCCGTGTGCGCGCTGGCCGGCGCCGGCCTGCTGGCCCAGGCGCTCGAGGGATCGCCCAAGCTGCTCCGCCCGTTCGGCTGGTACGGCGGCGTGCTGGGCGGCGTCCTCGGCGCGCTCGCCGCCGGCCTGCTGGGGGCGCCCGTGATGTCGCTGCTCGCCGCGTACTTCCTCGCCGCGCCCTGGATCCAGAGCCTCGGCCGGCTCCGCTGCCTCGTGCAGGGGTGCTGCCACGGCGCGCCGGCGCCCGCGCGCGTCGGGATCCGGTACCGGCATCCGCGATCCCGCGTCACTCGGCTCGCGAGCCTGGCCGGCACGCCGCTGCACCCGACGCCCCTGTACTCGATCGGCGCCAACCTCCTGATCGGCGTCGTCCTGCTCCGCCTGCGCTCGCTCGCCGCCCCCGATTCGCTGCTGGTGGGCGTCTACCTGATGCTGGCCGGGCTGGCGCGGTTCGTGGAGGAGTCGTACCGGGGGGAGCCGCAGACGTGGATCGTCGGGGGCCTGAGGATCTATCAGTGGCTGGCGGCCGCGTCCCTGATCGCGGGGGCCGTGCTGACGGCGCTGCCGGCGGCGCCCGGACCCTCGGGCTTCTCCGCGCCGGACGCCCGCGTGGTGCTGGCGACGATCGTCGTGGCGTCGATCTGCGGTCTGGCGATGGGGCTGGACTTCCCGGGCTCGAATCGCCGGTTCTCGCGACTCGCCGCCGCGGACTGAGGATCGGCCGGGCTCAGCCGGGCGCCGGCCCCCGCTCCGGCGAGTGCGCCGCCGGTCCCGCCGCCGGCTTCCAGGCGCGGCGGAGAAACGCGTCGCAGTATCCCTCGTCGAGGAAGGCGTCCACGGCGTCGGCCGTCGCCGTGCGGTCCATCCCCCACAGGCTGACCCGCGGCTGCTCTCCGTCCCACGCGCCCTGCACGAACACGCGGTCCTCGCGCTTGACCAGGAACGGCAGGTCCTCCACCAGGCTCGCTGCGAGCGCGTTCACACCCGGGCCGCCGATCGAGACGACCGGGCAGAGGTGGAAGATCCGGTTCTGCGCGAACCAGGCGTCCGACACCACCAGGCCGGCGCGGAACGCGCGGCCGCCGCCCCGCCGGTCGATCTCCGCCTTGAGCCGGTAGGCGAGCGGGCGGTCGTTCATCTCGGCGGGCACGTCGATGCCCGTCACGATCAGGATGGTCTCGTCGGTGTCGACGAGCTTCACGGCTGCGCAGGCTGGGGGCTGGCGGGCTGCGGCTGCTGGTTCTGCTGCTGCTCCTGGTGCTCCTTCTCCTTCCGCGCCCGGATCTCGCGCACCGCCTCGCGGAAGTCCTCCTCGGTCTGCGCGCGCGCGGCCGCCCGCAGGATGTCGGCCCGCATCGCCATGTAGGCCTGGTTCGCCCGGGCCTGGTCGATGTTGCCCTGCGGGGTCGACAGGAAGGCCAGCACCGCCGTCGGGATGGTGAAATCGCCCAGGTGGATGCCCTTGGAGTCGATGCCGTACGTCTTGCCGCCGACGCGGAAGGTCCACGGCTTGGACACGTACGGATCCGCATTCACGTCGGGCGACGGGTTCTTCTCCATCGAGTCCGCCAGCTGCTGCATCCGCAGGGCGACGGCCGAGTCGATGCGGATCTCCCGCGACGCGGTGGCCGTTCCCGAGCCGAATCCCGTCTCCGGATTCACCCAGGGCCGGCCGTCGCCGAGCTGCGGCGTGTAGTTGGTGACGCTGCGCACGCCACGCCCCGAGCCGGCCCGCGGGCGCGCGATCGCGACCACGCCCGTGTCGCGCCCGCCGGCGCCGATCCTCACCGGCGGCACGCCGCTGTCCACCGGCGCCGAAGGCGGGACGGTGACCGGCGCCGGCGCGGCGGCTGTGTGGCCGGGCGCCTCTCCCTCGCCCGCGCCCCGCCTGGACGGCGCGGAGGGCAGGTACAGCACGATCCGCCGGGTGCTGTCGCCGGCCTCGGCGCCGGTGAGCACCAGCCGCCCGCGCGACGCCGGACTCCCGAGGTGCCACGACATGCTGGACTCGACCAGCGCCGTCAGCACCACGAAGTGTGCCGCGACCGAGGCGAACAGCCACCAGCGCGGCCACGACCCGCCGGAGGGAAGCGTGAACGCCTTACGCTCGCGCAAGCACCCGACCCATGCGCTCCGCCGCCTCGACGAGACGCTCCTCGCCGACGGTGAGCGCGACCCGGAAGTACCCTTCCCCCGACGCCCCGAATGCGCTGCCGGGCATCACGATGACGCCCTCCTCCTCCCTCGCCAGCCGCGCGAACTCCGCCGACTTCAGCCCCTCGGGCAGCGGGACCCACAGGTACAGCGTCGCCCGCGGAGACTCCACCTCGAAGCCGGCCGCCGCGAGCCCCTGCACCGCGGCGTCGCGCCGCGCCGCGAACCGCGACACCGCCTCCCGCGCCACGGCTTCGGCCTGGTCGAGCACCGGAACCGCCGCCTTCTGGACGGCGAGGAACGGCCCGGTGTCGTGGTACGACTTCACGGTGGTCAGCGCCGCGATCAGCTCGCGGCCGCCCACGGCCCAGCCCAGGCGCCACCCGGTCATCGTGAACGTCTTCGAGCACGAGTGGAACTCGACCGCGACCTCGCGCGCCCCCTCGATCTCGAAGATGCTCGGCGCCCGGTACCCGTCGTAGGTGATCTCCACGTACGGGTTGTCGTACGCCAGGACGATGTCGTGCTCGCGGCAGGTCGCGACGGTCCGCTCGAGGTAGTCGCGGGGCGCGACCGCCGCGGTCGGGTTGTTCGGGTAGTTCAGGTACACCAGGCTGGTGCGCCGCAGCACGTCGCGCGGCAGCTCGCCCAGCTCGACCAGGAAGTCGGCCTCGGCCCGGAGCGGGACGATGCGCGCCTCGCCGCCCGACGCGATGGCACCGCCGATGTAGCACTGGTAGCCCGGCTCCGGGACCACCACGACGTCGCCCGGATTCGTCGTCGCCAGCGCGAAATGCGCCAGCCCCTCCTTCGAGCCGATGAGCGGCAGCACCTCGCTCATCGGGTCGAACGCCGTGCCGAACCGCCGCTTGTGATAGTGTGCCACCGCCTCGCGGAACGCCGGCAGGCCGAGCTGGAAGCCGTACTTGTGCATGGCCGGGTCGCGCAGCGCCTCGGTCAGCGCGTCCAGCGCCAGCGCCGGCGGCGGCTCCACCGGGTCGCCCGCTCCGACGTCGATCACGTCCACGCCCTTGGCGATCAGCTCGCGCTTCAGGCGCGGGATGTGAGCCAGCGGATAGCCCGGAAACGTCCCCACACGCTTGGCGATGTGCGCCACGAGTCGTCTCCCCGTCCTGCCAGGGTCCGAGTGCGGGGAGCGGCCGCGCCGCCCCCTCGCGCGCGCCGGCCGCGCTACGCTTGATACCCCGCTCGCCAGCAAATGTACGGCCTCGCGCCGCATCCCAAAACCCGGGCGTCCGCCACGCTTGCGCGGACGCCTGCAATTACCGCATCTTGGCTTCGCATTGCCGCACGCCCTGCGGCGACCACCCATGACGCCACCGGCAGACACGCCCCGGCCGCTCTCTCCCGCCCGCGCCTTCGCGGCTTTCCTCGTGGTGGTCTTCGCGGTCGAGTTCGTCGTCACCCTCGCCCTCCTGGCGCTGATGCCGAACGCGGCACCGCTCGCGACCACCGTGGTGGACGCGTGCGTCCTCGCGGCCCTTCTCGCCCCGCTGTTCTGGCTGCTCATCGTCCGCCCGCTGCGCACCGCGGCCACGGCCGGGCACGCGATCGCCGAGCACGTGATGGCGCACGCGGGCGACGCCATCGTGACGATCGACGAGCGCGGCGTGATCCAGGCCGCGAACGCGGTGGCGGCGGAGATCTTCGGGCACCCGGCGGAGGCGATGATCGGCGCCGGGGTCGGCATGCTGATGCCGCCGCCGGACCGCGACGCCCACCCCGGCCACCTGCTGCGCTACCTCGGCACCGGGGAGAAGCACGTCATCGACCGGCGCCGCGAGGTCACCGCGCTCCGCGCGGACGGCACCGCCTTCCCGGTCGAGCTGTCGGTCAGCGAGCTGCACCTCGGGGGGCGGCGGCTGTTCGCGGCCATCATCCGGGACGTCACCCGGCGCCGGGCCGCCGAGCAGGCGCTGCGCGACTCCGAGGAGCGCTATCGCCTGCTGTTCGACGGCAATCCGACGCCGTTGTTGCTGTTCGATCCCGCGACCCTGCGGTTCCTCGCGGTGAACGAGGCGGCGCTCCGCCAGTACGGCTACACCCGCGAGGAGTTCCAGCGGATGACGATCCCCGAGCTGCGGCCCCCCGAGGACGTGCCGCAGCTGATGCGCCACCTCGCGTCGCCCACGGTGCAGGGGATGCGGCGCGGCCGGTTCCGGCACCGGCGCAAGGACGGCACCGTGTTCGAGGTCGACGTCGTGTCGCACGCGATGAACGTCGGCGGACCGGCGGCCCGGCTGGTGATCGCCACCGACGTGAGCGAGCGCGCCGAGCTCGAGCGCCAGCTGCGCCAGGCGCAGAAGATGGAGGCGGTGGGCCAGCTGGCCGGCGGCATGGCCCACGATTTCAACAACCTGCTCAGCACCATCCTGACGACCGGCGAGCTGATGACCGGCGAGCTGCCCGCGGACTCGCCCTACCGGGACGACCTGGAAACCATCCGCACCGCCGCCGGCCACGGCGCGACCCTCACGGCCAAGCTGCTCGCCTTCAGCCGCCGCAAGACGCTCGAGTACCAGTCGCTGGAGGTGGACGCGCTGCTCGGGGAGTTCGGCCGGGTGGTGCGCCGTCTCATTCCCGAGAGCATCGAGCTGACGCTGGCCCTCGGGGCCGGCGACGCGCGGATCCGCGCCGATCCGGGCGCGGTGGAGCAGATCGTGATGAACCTGGTCACCAACGCGCGCGACGCGATGCCCGAGGGCGGCACCCTCACCATCGCCACGGAGCGCACGGCGATGGACGAGGAGTTCACCGACGGCCACGCGGGGACCACGCCGGGCGACTACGTGGTGCTGTCGGTCCGCGACACCGGGGCCGGCATGGACGCCGACACGCTGCGGAAGGTGTTCGAGCCGTTCTTCACCACCAAGCCGGTCGGCGTCGGCACCGGGCTCGGGATGTCGATGGTCTACGGGCTGGTCAAGCAGCACCAGGGATACGTGGACGTGGCGAGCCGGCCCGGCGCCGGAACGACGGTGACGGTGTACCTGCCGGAGGTCGAGGCCGAGGCGGAGCCGGCCGCGGCCGAGGAGCCGGTGGCCTCGGGCGCCGGCTCGGGCGAGACGATCCTGCTGGTCGAGGACGAGCCCGCGCTCCGCCGCGCGGCGACGCGGGTGCTCGCCAAGTCGGGCTACCGGGTGCTCACCTCGGCCGACGGCCGCGAGGCGCTCGAGCTGCTGGAGCAGGAGCCGCGCGTGGACCTCGTCATCACCGACGTGGTGATGCCGCGGCTCGGCGGGAACGAGCTGATCCGCCAGCTGCGCGAGCGGGGCCGCCACGTCCGGGTGCTGTTCACCAGCGGCTACCCGGGCCGCGGCGACGAGCGCGAGGAGATGGAGCCCGGATACCCGTTCCTCACCAAACCGTGGACGATCCCGGAGCTGCTGGGCGCGGTCCGCTCGGCGCTGGACGCGTCGGCGCCGGGCGCCGCTAGCGCGGCGCCGTCCTGACCGGGTTCCGCAGCACCCCCACCCCGCCGATCTCCACCTCCACCACGTCGCCCTCGGCCAGCGGTCCCACGCCGGCGGGGGTGCCGGTCGCGACGAGGTCCCCCGGCTCCAGGGTCATCACCCGCGAGATGTAGGCGACGAGATCCGCGATCGGGAACACCATGTCGGCCGAGCGCCCGTGCTGGCGCTCGGCGCCGTTGACGCGGCAGCGGACCTCGAGGCCGGCGAGGTCGAAGCCGGCTCCCACCGGCAGGACGCGCGGACCCGCCGGGCAGAAGGTGTCGAACCCCTTGGCGCGGGTCCACTGGCCGTCGGCGTTCTGCAGGTCGCGCGCCGTCACGTCGTTGACGCAGGTGATCCCGCCGATGGCCGCCCGCGCGGCCGCGGCGTCGCCGCGGCTCAGGCGCGCGCCGATCACGACGCCGATCTCGCCCTCGTGCTCCACCCGGCTCGACGCCGCCGGGAGCAGGATGGCGTCGCCGTCGCCGATGACGGCCGAGGGCGGCTTGAGGAACAGCAGCGGCCGCGCGGGCACCTCGTTGCCCAACTCGGCAGCATGGGCCCTGTAATTCCGGCCGACACACACAATCTTGCTGGGTCTATTCACGTCTCGCCTCTCAGCGATAGGCGTGAGGAGTAAGGGGTGAAAGGTGAGAGGTCCAGGTGAGAAGTGAGAGGTCGTGAAGCGTGAGAGGAAGCTCACCTCTCACGGCCTTCGCTTCTCACCTCTCACTATTGTGCAAACCGTTGATGTCAAAGAACTCCTCGATCTCGCTCCTCAACGCCTCCCATGGACCGATGCGACGCCGAGCACCGGGCAGCCCCTCCAGCAGCGC
>DASPTN010000132.1:0-6790 GCA_035623395.1 Gemmatimonadales bacterium
CACCCTTTCATTCGGCGCGCCTCACCGCCATCATCCAAACCTCCATGTCTTCAGCGTCCGGAACGCCGGCCATCAAGTGCTCGGCCCTCGTCAAGCGCTACAAGGACGTCGTGGCCGTCGCCGGCCTCGACCTCGAGGTGCGCGCGGGCGAGTGCTTCGGCCTGCTGGGCCCGAACGGCGCCGGCAAGACCACCACCGTGGAGATGCTGGAGGGCCTGGTCCCTCCCGACGGGGGCGACGTCGAGGTGCTCGGCATGCGGTGGGGGCACGACGAGCACGCGCTGCGCGAGCGGCTGGGCGTGGCCCTCCAGGAGACCCGGCTCGCCGACCGGCTCAAGGTGGCCGAGGTCATCCGCCTGTTCCGGAGCTTCTACCGGCGCGGCCGGACGGTGGAGCAGGTGCTGGAGGTCGTGGAGCTCGAGGAGAAGCGCGACGCGTGGGTGGAGAAGCTGTCCGGCGGCCAGCGCCAGCGGCTGGCCATCGCGTGCGCGCTGGTCGGCGACCCGGACGTGCTGTTCCTCGACGAGCCGACCACGGGCCTGGACCCCCAGTCCCGGCGCCAGCTGTGGGACGTGGTGGCGGCGTTCAAGGCGCACGGGGGCACGGTGGTCCTGACGACCCACTACATGGAAGAGGCCGAGCGGCTGTGCGACCGCGTGGCGGTGATGGACCACGGCAAGGTCATCGCGCTCGGGACGCCGCGCGAGCTGATCGCCTCGCTCGGCGCGGAGGAGGTGGTCGAGTTCGCCCTCCACGACGGAGCGCAGGCGCCGGACGAGACCGTGCTGGCCGCGCTGCCGGGCGTCAGGGCGGTGCGGCGCGACGGGCCGCGCTTCGTCCTCACGGTGGGCGAGGTGCACCGGGCGGTGCCCGGGCTGCTCGGCGAGCTGCAGCGCCGCGGCGTGGAGATGACGGAGCTGGTAACGCATCACGCGACCCTGGAAGATCTGTTCCTGAGTCTGACCGGGCGGCATCTGCGGGACGAGTGACAGTGAGAGGTGAAAGGCGAGAGGTGAGACGTTCAAGTGAGAGGTGAGAAGCAGGAGCCGTGAGAGGTTGTGAGAGGGGCGCGGGGCGCTTGTCACGTTCTTGCCTCTCACCCCTCACTGGAACGTCTCGCCTTTCACGCCTCACCTCTCACAGCCGACGTGCGAGGGATCCTCGAATGGGTTCAGACAGCCCCCTCTGGCAATTGACCCTGTCGCGCTTCCGCGAGCAGCTCCGCCAGCCGGAGGTGCTGTTCTGGGTGTTCGCGTTCCCGCTGCTGCTCGCGGTGGCGCTCGGGCTCGCGTTCCGCAACCGGCCGCCGGAGGTGACGCGCGTCGGGATCGAGGCGGGTCCCGGCGCCGACTCGCTGGCCGCGCTGCTCCGGACGGGCCGCGGGATCCAGGTCGCGGTGCTGCCGCCCGCGCGCGCCGCCGAGCAGCTGCGCAAGGGCGGGGTCGCGCTCGTCGTGGTGCCCGGGGAGCCGCTGGTGTACCGGTTCGACTCCACCCGGTCGGAGAGCCGCACGGCGCGCCTGGTGGCCGACGACGCCCTGCAGCGGGCCCTCGGCCGCAAGGACCCGCGGGCGGTCGCCGACCAGAAGGTGATGGAGCGAGGCTCGCGCTACATCGACTTCCTGATCCCGGGACTGCTGGGGCTCAACCTCATGGGCACCGGCATGTGGGGCATGGGCTACGCGGTCGTGGATGCGCGCAAGCGCCGCCTCATCAAGCGGCTCCTGGCCTCGCCGATGCGCCGCAGCGAGTACCTGCTGTCGTTCATCGTGGCGCGGCTGGCGATGCTCGGGCCGGAGGTGGTGCTGCTCCTAGGCTTCGGCGCGGTCGTGTTCGGCGTTCCGTTCCGCGGCTCCGTGCTCGCGGTGGCCGCCCTGGTGCTGATCGGCGCGATGTGCTTCGCCGGGCTGGGTCTGCTCACGGCCAGCCGTGCCCGCACGATCGAGATGGTGTCCGGCCTGATGAATCTCATCATGATGCCGATGTGGATCCTGTCGGGCGTGTTCTTCTCCTCGGCGAACTTCCCCGCGGTGATGCAGCCGCTGATCAAGGCGCTTCCGCTGACCGCCCTGAACGAAGCGCTGCGGGCGGTCATCATCGACGGCGCCCCGCTCGCGGCCGTGGCGGGTCCCACCGCCATCTGCGCGGCCTGGGGTCTGGTGTCGTTCGCCGTCGCGCTCAGGATCTTCCGCTGGCTGTGAGCCGGGTCGTGCGTCGCACCGACGGCGCGGCCTGCGCATATTCCTCCGTTCACCGAAGCGCCGGGGTCTGAATGGCCGCACCGCTCCTCGCCCTGCTCGCCGCCGCCGCCCTGCACGTTCCGGCGCCGCGGCAGCAGCCGCCGCCACGGCTGGTCGTGCACGTCACCATCGACCAGTTCCGGGCCGACTATCTGGACCGCTGGCGGCCGCAGCTCACGGGCGGGCTGGCGCGCCTGCTCGGCCGGGGCGCGGTGTTCACCGACGCGTACCAGGACCACGCGATGGCGGAGACCGCGCCCGGCCACGCCACCGTGCTGTCCGGCCGCAACCCGCGGTCCACCGGCATCGTCCACAACGACCAGGGGGTGAGCGACCGCAACGAGCCCGGCGAGCTGCTCGACGTCGTCGGTCCCGGCGCGTCGCCGTGGCGGTTCCGTGGAACCGAGCTGTTCGACTGGATGCGCGCCCGCTGGCCGGAGGCGCGGGCGCTGTCGGTGTCGCGCAAGGACCGCGGAGCCATCCTGCCCGTCGGTCGCGCGGTGCAGCAGGTGTACTGGTACGCCGGCGGCCAGTTCACGACCAGCCGCTACTACGCGGACTCGCTGCCCGCCTGGGTCCGGGCGTTCAACGCGCGCGCCGTCGCCGCCCGGGCACCGGGGCTGCGCTGGGACCTGCTGCTCGATCCGTCGGCGTACGCCGAGCCCGACTCCATGGACTACGAGAACTACGGGCGCGACTTCGTGTTCCCGCACGCCCTGCCGGCCGATTCCGCGGGCGCGGCGGCCGCCGTGATCGGCGCGCCCTGGATGGACTCGCTCACCCTGGCGCTCGCGCTCGACGGGGTGCGGCAGCTCGGGCTGGGCCGGGACGGCCACCCGGACCTGCTCGCGGTCAGCCTGTCCACGACCGACGCGGTCGGCCACTCGTTCGGTCCCGACTCGCGGGAGATCCACGACCAGGTGCTGCGCGTGGACCGCTACCTCGGCGCGTTCCTGGACTCGCTCGACCGGCTCCTGGGGCCGGACGGCTACGTCGTCTCGCTGAGCGCCGACCACGGCGTCACGTCGTTCCCCGAGTGGTGGAACCGCCACGGCGACCCGAAGGCCCAGTGGATCAACCTCGCCGGCCTGGTGCGCGCGGACAGCGCCAAGCTGGCGGCGCGGGCCGGCCGGGCCCGGTGGATCCGCTACCTCGATTCCGGGCTGCTCGTGATGGACCGTCCGGGCCTGGCCTCGCACGGGGTGGACGTGGACTCGGCGGTGGCGGCGATGGCGGCGGAGATCCGGACCTACGCGGCGGTGCTGCGCGTGGACACCCGCGCGAGCCTGGCGAGGGCCGACACGGCCGTGGATGCGGTCGCGCGCCGGTGGCTCAACCTCGCCCCGCCCGATCTCGGCGCTGAGCTGTTCGTCACCCTCAAGCCGCACATGTCGTGGGGCACGGGCGGGAACGCCGAGCACGGGCAGCCGAGCGACGACGACACGCACGTGCCACTCATCATCGCCGGACCGGGCGTGCGGCCCGGCCGGTACGCGCAGCGCGTGCAGGTGGCGGATCTGGCGCCGACGCTGGCTGCCCTGATAGGGGTGACGCCGCTGGAACGACTGGACGGAAGGGTGCTCGTGGAGGCGCTCGCGAGGTGAGCGTGAGAGGTGAGAGGTTCAAGTGAGAAGTGAGAGGGGGAAAGGCGTGAGAAGCGAGGGTGGACGCGGCGATGTCGCGCCCTCGTGGCTGAGCCACGCCCTCTCACGCCTTTCGCTTCTCACCTCTCACGTGAACCTCTCGGGTCTCACACCTCACCTCTCACGGGTGTGGAGGGGAGGGCCTTCGCGGTGAAAGCCATCGTGATTACCGCAGCGGGCGGGCCGGACGTGCTCCAGCTCCGCGCCGTCCCGGACCCGCAGCCCGCAGCCGGCGAGGTGCAGGTGCGGGTGCGCGCGGCCGGGGTCAATCGCGCGGACGTGCTCCAGCGGCAGGGCCACTACCCGCCGCCCCCGGGGGCTCCCGCCGACATCCCCGGGCTCGAGTACGCCGGCGAGGTGGCGGCGCTGGGCACGGGCGCGCGCGCGTGGAAGGTGGGCGACCGCGTCATGGGCCTCGTGCCGGCGGGCGGGTACGCGGAGATGGTCACGGTCAACGAGGCCGTCGCGATGCGCGTGCCCTCCTCGTGGTCGTTCGCGGAGGCCGCGGCGGTCCCGGAGGCGTACATCACCGCCTACGACGCGCTGTTCCGCCAGATGCGCCTCAGGTCCGGCGAGCGCGTCCTCATCCATGCCGTCGGCAGCGGCGTCGGCACGGCGGCGCTGCAGCTCGCCAAGGCCTTCGGCGCCCGCACGTTCGGGACCTCGCGCAGCGCGGCGAAGCTCGCGCGCGCCGTCGACCTCGGCCTCGAGGTGGCGATCGACACGTCGCAGGCGGACTTCGCGGAGGTGGTCAAGCAGCGCACGGCGGGCGCGGGGGTGGACGTCGTCCTCGACCTGGTGGGCGGCCCGGTGCTCGCCGGGAGCATCCAGGCCCTGACGCGCGGCGGACGGATGATCGTGGTGGGCCTCACCGGGGGCCGGAGCGCGCCGCTGGATCTCGGGATGCTGCTCAGCAAGCGCCTCACGCTCGTGGGCACGGTGCTGCGGGCGCGGACGCTCGAGGAGAAGATCGGGGTGACCGCGCGGTTCGCGGCCGAGGTCCTGCCCCTGCTCGAGGGCGGCATCGTGCGGCCGGTGGTGGAGCGCAGCTTCCCGCTCGCGGCCGCCGCCGAGGCCCACCGGCTGCTGGAGTCCGACGCGGTGTTCGGGAAGCTGGTGCTGACCTGCGACGGGTGAACGGGTAGCGGAACGGGCAGTCGGAGGCGTCCATGGCGTTCAAGCTGTCGGCGAAGGCGACCGAGACCGTCGAGTACCTGGAGGCCCTCCTCAAGGAGGCGGATCACTTCGCCGCGCTGGTCGAGCAGTTCGCCACCGCGAAGAAGGGCGGCGACATGTACGCGGCCCAGCTCTCGCGCGAGCTGGGCCAGCTGCGCCAGAAGGCGATGGCGCGCAACCTCGGCTTCATCGCCGACTCGGCGGGCCAGCTCGGCGTCGTGGCCTCCCGCACCGGGAGCGCGGTGATGAAGGGCCGCATGCTGCGGGACGGGGTGGTGTCGTTCCGCGGGCTGATCGAGCGGTCCATCAAGGGCACGATCACGGCGGACGAGAACGAGCAGAAGGAGAAGGAGTTCCTCGCCGAGAAGGAGCGGAAGACGCAGGCGGAGCACATCAGGGCGCGCGTGCTGGCCGAGGAGGCGCGAGAGGCGGAGAAGGCGGCCACGGCGGGGCAGGGCGCGCCCCAGGCCGGCGCGGGTGCTCCCGGTGTCGCGCCGCCCAAGCCCCCGGCGAGCGGTCCCGGTCAGCCCGCACCGTCGCGCGCCGGCGCACCGGCCGCGGCGCCGGGGGCCGCGGCCAGGCCCGCCGGCCCACGGCCCACCGCGCCGGAGACCGCCCCGGCGGCGCCTCGAGCGGCGCCCGGTTCCTCGGCCCCGGCGGCGCCTCGACCGGCGGCGCCCGCCTCGCCGGCCCAGCCGCCAGTCCGGCCGGCGGCTCCGGCCGGCCCGCAGCCGGCAGCCCCTCGACCGGCGGCGCCGGGGAGCCAGACCCCTGCCGCGCGGCCGGCGCCGCAGTCGCCCGCCGGACCGGCGGCGGCCCCGGCGCAGCCGAAGGTCCCCGAGCCGGCGCCGGCGAAGCCGCAGCCTTAAGGGGAGAGACGGATGGCGACGCTCGACAAGTTCATCGGCGTGATGTTCCAGCAGGGCGCGGCCCACATGCGTCTGGCCAGCGGCGCGGCCGTGGTGCTGAGCGTGGACGGCGCCGAGCGGCCGGTGACGCGGGAGGTCCTGACCAAGCCCAAGATCATGGCGCTGGTGCGCGAGATCGCACCCGACGGGATGAAGGACCACCTCGAGGCCGAATCGCGGATGGCCTTCGGCTACGCCCTGGACGGCGGGCGCGTCGACGTGGAGATCGTCCACATGGGCGACGACATCGTGGTCACCATCGGGCCCGCGAAGCCGCGGCGGTCGAGCGCGGCCATCTCGATGCCGATGGAGGCGCGCGCGCCGGCGGCGGTGCCGCCGGCGCCGAGGCGCGCCGCCCAGCCGTCCGGCGGCGACGCCGTGGCCGCGGCGGAGGAGCGGATCCAGGGCCTGCTGCGGAGCCTGGTCGAGTCCGGGTCCTCCGACCTGCACCTCAGGGTGGGCGAGCCGCCCATCACGCGGAAGGCCGGGGTCCTGAGCCGGCTCGAGGGGCACGACCCCGTCACCGTCGAGGAGATGGAGGCGCTGGTCTCCTCCATCATGCCGGACCGCAACCGCCAGGAGTTCGCCGAGATCAACGACACCGACTTCGCGTACGAGATCCTCGACCTGGCGCGGTTCCGCTGCAACGTGCTCCGCGACCGGCGGGGGCCGGCCGCCGTGTTCCGCGTGATCCCCACCAAGGTGCAGACGGCGGAGGAGCTGGGGCTGTCGGAGGAGATCCAGAAGCTCTGCTTCCTCACCAAGGGCCTGGTGCTGGTCACCGGTCCGACGGGCTCCGGCAAGTCCACGACGCTCGCGGCGAT
>DASPTN010000133.1:0-17264 GCA_035623395.1 Gemmatimonadales bacterium
GTCGAGCGCCAGGAGGAGGCTGTGGCTCCCCGGCGTCGAGCGTGCCAGTCGCTCGACGGCGGCGGCGACCTGCGCGCGTGTCGGCGCGGCGGCTACGACGGCGTAGAGCAGGAAGGCGCCGTGCCGGCCGACGATCGCCGCGCGCCGAACGCCGAAGGCGGCTCCGACGAGGCCGAGCCGGGCGCGGGCGTCGGGATTGAGCTCGTCGCCGCCCGGGTCGTACCCCAGGGCCGCGACCAGCTCGAGCAAGTCGTCGAGGCAGCCGAGTCGAGCGAGCAGCTGCGGCGTGACGGCCACGCGGTGCGCTCCGTCCGGAACGGCGCACACGATGGCAAAGACAACGGCCGGCGTGGTCACCGGCCGTCGCACGAAGGGGCGAATCGTTGCGCGGGCCCGAAGGGCCGCGCGGGACGAGGGCTATGCCTTGACCGCGCCGCGCTCCAGGGCGCCACCCTCCCGGTGATCGGCCCTCAGCAGCAGGAGGGCGAAGACGAAGCCGACCGCCCCGAGCGACGCGAACATCAGCATGCTCGCTTCGTACGAGTGCGTCGCCACCCGCAGCTTGCCGTTGAGGTAGGGAAAGAGCGCGAGCCCGGCGTTCTGGATCATCGTCATCAGGCCGAACGCCGTGCCGGTGACGTTCTTCTCCACGATCAGCGGCACCGACGGCCACATCGCCGCGGGAACGAGCACGAAGGACGCCCCCAGCAGGATCATCGGCAGGTAGGGCGGCACCATCGTGTAGCCCAGGGTGAGGTAGCAGGGGATCATCAGCAGCGCCCCGACCACCATCAGGGACGCCCGGCGTCCGACCCGGTCCACCAAGCCGCCCGCGAACGCCGCGAGACACATCGAGGCGAAGATGATGATCGACGTCGTTCCACCGGCGGTCGAGAACATGTGGGCGAAGTCGTTGAACACGGCGCCGAGGAAGCTGCCGCCGCTGTCGACGGTGAGCGGAAGGCCCCACTTCTCGTGGAAAAAGTCCGTCGAGAGCGCCGTGAACGGGAAGATCGCCGAGTAGAAGGTCGCGCACAGGGCGACCACGAACCAGTACGAGTGGCCGAACTTCTTCACGTCGGCGAAGACGATCTTGTCGCCCGCCCCTGCCTCGGCCAGGCCCAGCGCGCGCTCCCCGTGCCGGTCCATCGCGAAGTACACCAGGTTGCACAGCAGGCTGAAGGCGCACAGCCCCGCCGCGACCCACAGCGCGGTGTCCACGCCGAAGCGGCTCGACACGGAGGAGATGCCGTTGAAGCTGAACAGCGTCCCGAGACGCATGATGGCCAGGGTGACGCCGAAGGAAAGGGCCAGCTCCTTGCCCCGGAACCAGCGGGCCAAGATGGCGCTCTGCGCCACGATCAGCGACTCCGACCCGGCGCCGAAGACGAACCGGCCCACGGCGGCGATGGTGATGCTCGGCGCGAGCGCCACGATGCAGGCTCCGCCCACGACGAGACCGGAGAGAATCAGGCTCGCCAGGCGGGTCCCGATGCGGTCGATCATGAGTCCGGCGAGAAACACGCAGATGATCGCCGCGACGCTGTAGATCGTGTACAGGCCGCCGATGGCGCTCTGATCGGTGTGCCACGCCTTCATCAGCGTGGTCGCCATGGCCCCGATGCTGTCGTACGCGAAGTAGCTGCCGAACGGCAGCAGCCCCACGAACAGCAGAACGGCGTAGCGGTAGGCCGGGCGGGAAGGGTGAAACGAGCCCGTCGCTGCTTGAGTCGCGTCGACCATGGAGACTCCTTGCACGGACTGAAAGCGTGAGCCGTGAGGGGTGAAAGGTGAGACGTTCAAGTGAGAAGTGAGAGGCCAAGACGTGAGAGGTTGCGAGAGGTGAGAGGGTGCCCGGTCCTCACGCCTTCCGCTCCTCACCTCTCACTTGAACGTCTCACTCAGCAACTTTCACCCCTCACGGCTGTCATTTCTCTCCAACCACCTTGATGATGACTCTCTTGCGCCGCTGCCCATCCCACTCGCCATAGAAGATCCTCTGCCACGGGCCGAGGTCCAGCGCGCCCTTCGTGATCGGGACGATGACCTCGTGGCCCACGGCGAGGCTCCGGAGGTGGGCGGCGGCGTTGTCCTCCCCCGTCTCGTTGTGGTGGTACCGGGCGGGGTCCCACGGGGCCACGGTGTGCTCGAGCCAGTGGAGAATGTCCCGCCACAGCCCGCTCTCGTGGTCGTTGACGAACACGGAGGCGGTGATGTGCATCGCCGAGACTAGGACGAAACCCTCGGCGACGCCGCTCTTCTCGACCTCGCGCGCGACCTCGTCGGTCACGTCGAGGATCTCCTGGCGGTGCTTCGTCTCGAACCAGAGGTAGTGGGTGTGCGCGGTCATGGGCGATCCGGCGCCCGGGGCCGGAGGATTGCTCCGGGGCCGCCTCGAATGCGAGATTCACGGCACTCCAACCGGGAGTCTCCACGGTGTCGAATCCACAGGGCGCCCCGCGCTGGGCGTTGATCCTGGGCGTGTCCAGCGGCTTCGGTGCCGAGTGCGGGATCGCCCTGGCGGGCGCCGGCTTCGACGTCTGCGGCGTCCACCTCGACCGCAAGGCGTCGCTGCCGCAGGTCGAGGCGGTGAAGGCGGCGATCGAGAAGCAGGGCCGGAAGGCACTGTTCTTCAACGTGAACGCCGCCGATCCGGAGAAGCGCGCGGAGGTGCTCGACTGTCTGCAGGCCGAGCATGCGGAGGTCGGCGTGCTGCTGCACTCGCTCGCGTTCGGCGCGCTCAAGGCGTTCGTGGGCGACGACGCGGTGAACGAGCAGCAGATGGACATGACGCTCACCGTCATGGCGCACAGCCTGGTCTACTGGACCCAGGAGGCGTTCCGCCGCGGGCTCCTCAAGAAGGGCGCCCGCATCTTCTCCATGACCTCGTCGGGCTCGACGCGGGCCATCGCCTTCTACGGCGCGGTCTCGGCCGCCAAGGCCGCCCTGGAGTCGCACACCCGCCAGCTGGCCTACGAGCTGGCGCCGCACGGGATCGCGGTCAACGCGATTCGCGCGGGCGTCACGGACACGCCCGCCGCGCGCAAGATCCCCGGCAGCGACAAGCTGTTCGAGGGCGCGGCGCGGAAGAACCCGTCGGGCCGGCTGACGACGCCCCGCGACGTGGCGGGCGCGATGGTGGCCCTGTGCAGCCCCAACGCCGGCTGGCTGACGGGAAACGTGATCAACGTGGATGGCGGCGAGGAGGTGTCAGCGGGCTGAGCGGTCGCCGAGCATCTTGAGCTCGGTCTCGATGCCGTCCAGCTGCCCAAGCAGCTCCTGGACGTGGTCGGTGGTCGGGACCGGCACGCCCTCGCGGCTGAACATCGTGGCCACCAGCGCATCGGTATAGCCGACGACCGCGTTGGCCACACCCCGGTCCAGCACCCGGTTGACGCGCAGCAGGGTCGGCAGCTGCTGCCGTGCCGGCAAGGCCACGAAGATGTCCGCCAGGTCGCGGGTCAGGAGCTCCCGCAGGTACTGCAGCTCCTCGACCACCTCTCCGGCCGAGAGCCCGCGCACTGCCGCCAGCCGCCCGTACAGCTCGGTGGCGGCGAACCAGGTCTCGTCCGCCTCCCTGCGCAGCGGGCCGCTCATGTGGGCCAGGAGATCCACGATGATCTTGAGGAGACGCTCCGTGGCGTGGCGCCCCAGCAGGACGGTTCCCGTCTGCCGTTCCTCCAGGAACCGGGACCACTTGGCCACCAGGCTGTCCCGCAATGAGCCGATCCGCCGCCCTACGACGACGAGAGCGGGGGCTGACGTCCGCAGGGGATGGGTGGCCACCGGGCAGGGAAGTTAGTCCGGTGGCAACCCCCAGGCTAGCGCCCGTTCGCCTCCCCGGCTGCGACGGCGGGCCCCTCCGCGTGGACGTCAGGAGCGCGGCCCGGCCCGGCGAGGCCAGACCGGCGATCGTCGTCTGCCACGGCTTCAAGGGGTTCAAGGACTGGGGGTTCTTTCCGCAGGCCGCCGGGCGTATGGCGCTCGCAGGATTCGCCGCCGTCTCCTTCAACTTCTCCGGCAGCGGCGTCGGCGAGGACGGAGAGTCCTTCGACGAGCTGGAGCGCTGGGGCCGCCAGACCGTCAGTGGAGACCTCGCCGACCTGGCGACGGTGGTCGATTACGTGGTCGGGCAGGGCGCACCCTGGGTCGGGTTGCTGGGCCACAGCCGCGGTGGCGGGACGGCGCTCCTCCACGCGGCGCGCGACGGGCGGATCAAGGCGCTGGTGACCTGGGCGGCCGTCCGTCGTTTCCTGCGCTGGCCGGAAGAGGAGGTCGACCGGTGGCGCCGCGACGGCAGGCTCGACGTCGTCAACCTGCGGACCGGCCAGGTCCTGCCGGTCTTCCGTACCCTGCTGGACGACCTGGAGGCGCACGAGGGCGGGTCACTCTCCATCCTCGACGCCGCGGCCCGCATCCGCATCCCGTGGCTCATCGTGCACGGCACGGATGACGAGACGGTACCGGTCGATGACGCCCGGAGGCTCGACGTCGCGTCGGCGTCGGGACCGGCCCGAGCGGAGCTGATGCTGGTCGAAGGGGCGGGGCACACGTTCGGCGTCCGCCATCCGTGGGCCGGCTCCACCCCGGAGTTCGACCGCGTCCTCACCCGCACGGCCGAGTTCTTCTCCGCGGCCCTGTCCTGACCGGAAACGCCAGGCGGCCCGGGGAGGACCCCGGGCCGCCCGCGTCTGCGTGGGTACGACAGCGTCTAGAAGCCGGCTTCCCTCAGCTCCTCGAGGTCCCGGTCTCCCGGCAGGGAAACGCGAGCCAGCAGTTCCTCCCGACGCCGCTTCCACAGCAGGCCGGCCGCAGCGAGAACTGCGACGGCCAACAGGCTGACACCGAAGATGCGGATACGCCCTCCCGGACTGGGTTCATACAAATCTAAACAGCCGCGCAAGAGGGAAGGTTCCCGGAAACTTGTCGCTCGCGCGGCCGACACTGATACTTGGACTCGAGTGTGAGATGGATCGCTTCTGGAGACTGAGAGATCCCATAGTGCCACCCTCCGAACGACTCCTCGGATGCCGTCGCCGGCGCTGAACGACTTTCCCGAACGCCTGAAATCGGCGCTGGCGTCCCGCCCGCCGGTCAGGGTCGAGAGGCCCGGGGCACGGCGTGCCGCCGTGGCGGTGCTGATCGCGGCCGGCGCGGAGCCGTCCATCCTGTTCATCAAGCGCAAGGAGCGCGACGGCGACCCCTGGTCCGGCCAAATGGCCTTCCCGGGCGGCTTCGCCTCGCCGGGCGACGCGTCGCTCGAGGCCACGGCGCTCCGCGAAACGGAGGAGGAGACGGGCATCACGCTGGGTTCAGCGGGTTCCCTGCTGGGCGTCCTGGACGACGTCAGTCCGCGGACCCCCTACCTGCCGCCGCTGGTGGTGAGGCCCTACGTGTTCCGGTTGGAGTGCGAGCTGTGGGCGCAGCCCGGTCCCGAGGCCGATGAGACCGTGTGGCTGAGGGTGAGGGACCTGTTCGACCCGTCGCTGCGCCGGCCCTTCCGCCTTGCGCTCCCGCGCGAGACCCGCGAGTTCGAGTCGATCGTGATCAGGGGCTACACGATCTGGGGTCTCACCGAGCGGGTCCTGCACCAGCTGCGGGAGACCGCGACGCGCTGAGCAGGGCGACAGCCCTGCGCTCAGGACCCCAGCGACTTCCGGGAGCGCTCGAGCCCGGCGAGCAGGGCCGCGAGGCGCCGGTCGCGGGCATCGCCGATCTCGTCCAGCTTGGCGCCGTAGGTGCGCTCGATCTGCGTGGTGAGGGCCTGCACCTGCTCCGGCTCCAGCCTGGTCCAGTGGGCGAGGCTCTCCCACCAGCTTTCGAACGACACGAGCAGCTGCTCGAGGAACGTCTTGACCCCTCCCTCGCCCGCGCCCAGGTGGTAGGTGAGGTGCGGGCCCGCGGCGGCCCACCCCAGACCGGGACCGAGGGACACGGCGCGATCGATGTCGTCCACGTCGATCACGCCGGAAAGGACCAGATCGATACACTCCCGCCACACCGCGGCCGCGATCCGGCCGACGGCGTTCCCGGGCACTTCGCGCTTGAGGAGGATGGGGATGCGGTTGAGACCACGGAGCCACTCGCGAACGCTTTCGACCGCGGGGCCCGCGGTGAACTTCCCCGGGACCACCTCCACCAGCGGGATCAGCTCGGGTGGATTCAGGGGGTGCGCCACCAGGCAGCACTGCTGGTCGCGCGAATGGGCGGCGATCGCCGTGATCGGGAGCCCGCTGGACGACGAGGTGATGATCGCCCCGGACCGGGCGACGTGGCCCAGGTTCTCGAACACCCGCTGTTTGGTGTGCAGGTCCTCGGGGACCGACTCGATGATCCAGTCCGCGTCGCCGCACGCTTGGAGCAGCGAGCGCGCCACCTGAAAACGCTTGAGGCCCACCTCGACCGTGTCGGCATTGGCCCGGCCCATCGCGGCCAGCGAGCGGGCACGCCGGTGAACGGCCTCGCTGATGCGGTCGATGGCGCGCGTGTCAGTGTCGAACACCGCGGACGCCCACCCCGACGACGCACACAGGGCGGCCCAGCCGCGGCCGATGGCCCCGGCGCCGATGATGGCGACCTTGGGAGTGGCGGCCTCGAGCATGGTCATACCCGAGAAACTAGGGCCGGAAATCGGTCTCCGTAAGCCACGCGCCGAACAGATGCCTTAGAAGGAGGGCATGCACCGGCCGCAGCGAGACGTCGCGGTAGACCGCCACGCTGGAGCCCGGCGACGGCGCAGCCGTGAGCTCGCCGCGGCCTGATTCCGCCGCGAGGTTCACCGCGAGGCGCATCGTCTCCGCGCGGCCCCAGGAAGGCTCCAGCGCGAGGGCCACTGCGAGCGGGTCGTTGATGACGGCGCCCGGCAAGCCCTCGAAGTGATGGTGGAAGCGGACGTAGAAGCCCAGCAGCCGGCCGAGCCACCGGGCGTCGGGGTCGGTCGAGGTGGCCAATCGCTCGACGGCCGCGGCCGTGATGACGAGGCGCCGCGTCACGTCGAGGCCCACCAGCTCCGTCCCGAGCCCCGCGGCGAGGACCTCGGCCGCGGCCTCGGGGTCGCACCACACGTTGAATTCCGCCAGGCCGCCGGAGTTGCCTGGGGCGGCGACGTTCCCGGCCATCGCCACGTGCCGGGCGACGTGCGAGCGGAGGAACGCGGCGTCGCGGCGGAGGGCGAGCGCGAGGTTGGTGAGCGGCCCCAGCGTGACCAGGGTGACGGCCTGGTCGGTGGTCCGGATGGCGTCGAGGATGCTCGTGGCGGACGGCGCGACCGGATCGGCCGGCGGGGCCTCGTTGTCGCCGAGGCCTTCCTGGCCGTGGGTCTCCTTGGCGGTCACCAGCGCGCGCGCGAGCGGCCGATCGGCGCCGGGAAAGACGGGCACCGCCGCCGCGACTCGCGCCAGCACCAGTCGGGCGTTTCGCGCGGCGCGATCCAGGGTGGTGTTGCCGTAGGTCACCGAGACCGCCACCAGCCGCGAGCGTTCCGCCCGCGCGGCGAGCATCAAGGCGAGTGCGTCGTCGATGCCCGGATCGGTGTCGATGACCAGCGGAAGCGTCACGTGCCCGCGAACAGGACTCGCGCCAGGAGGGCCAGCTCCGGCTGGGCGCCCGGCACCCAGCAGATGTCGTTGATGAGGGCCGAGGGCAGGCTGGTTCCCCCGATCCGCTTCGCGAGCCGCGGCACCTGCGCCGCATCGAGGATCCAGGCGTCGATGTGGGGGCTCGCGATCGCCATCTGGACGACCAGCCTGGCGTCGGGCCCGCAGGTCGGGCAGGTCGCGCTCACCAGCATCCGCACGGCCACGGGGTTCCGCAGCTCGGCGAGAACCTTCACCGTGCCGGGCGCGAGCGCGGTCTCTCCGCGGGAGACGTCGATGAGGGCGGCCACGAGGATGGGCACCTCGTAGCCGACCGGCGCGCCGGCGAAGTGCACCCCGCCGAGCGCGGCACCCTTCAGCGTGATGACGGCCGGCGCATCGTCGGCGAGGTCGGGGAGAGCCGGCGGGGGCGCGGTGATCAGGTGAAGCTTGGGGGACAGACCGGCCAGCTCGCTCGCCAGCGCACGGGCCCGCCCCGCCGCCCCCATCCCCTCTTCGTCGTGGGGATGGGGGGGCAGCGACAGCACGATCTCCACTTCGTCGGCGAGCTGCTGCTCGAGCGCGCGCGCCAGGCCGAGCCGGTCGATCTCCGGGAGGACGGGCGCCGCGCTCACGGCCCTACCGCTTCAATCCCCCGTGCGTGTCGATGTAGTCCTGACGCCGCGCGTCGGAAGCGAACAGGTAGTTCAGCTGGTCGACCACCAGCCGCTCGACCAGGCCGTCGATCAGCCGGCTCTTGTCCCGCGCCTCGGTCCGTCCGTAGTAGAGGTAGCGATCCCACCACCAGTTGAGCGCGTCGTGCACGCGGGCGAGCCCGCGGCCCTCGATGATGTTGAACGTGTCGATGGCCGCCCGGATCGAGGGATCGCTGCGGTCCTGCACCCAGCTCCAGACCTGCGCGTCCGGGATGGTGTCGAAGTCGATCGCGACACCGGTCTTGTGCAGCTGCGGCACGGCGAACTCGCGGACCAGGCGGTAGATCGTCGCCCCTTCCTGGTAACTCGAATCGATGATGGCGTGCGCGATCAGCTCGCCGAACGGCGGATACCACGTCTTCTTCGCGTTGGAGAGCACCGCCGCGTCGAGCACGCGCTTGAACTGCGGATCACCGCCCCGCATCGCCTCCAGCACGCCGCGCATCGAGGCCGGGATCGAGTCCTTCTTGCCGGCGGAGTCGAGCCGCCAGGCCTGCTGCAGCTCCACCTGGAACAGCTTCTCGGACAGCGTGTGGTGGTTGGTCAGGATGTCGAGACCGATGCTGTTGCGCGACGGCGTGGACCCGAACAGGCCGAACACGGTCGCCAGGCGACCCTTCCAGTAATCCCAGGTGGCGTCGGAGTAGAACTTCTCGATCCCGGCCTGCAGCGTGTGGATCTGGTTGCCGACGTCGGCGATGTAGTGCATCGCGTTGCCGGCGTAGAGGTAGCTCAGCATCTCGCTGCCCGAGCCGCCCTTCAGCATCGCGAGGTAGCTCAGGTCGGTGTACATCTGGGCGTTCGGCTCGGCGAACGACTCCACCGAGTCGGTCGGGTAGCCGATCGCGACGACGAAGTTCCACGGGGCCATCGAGAGGGTGCCGGCGTCGCTCGTATGGCGCTCGTGGTTCAGGCCGATGTGCGCGTGCGCCTGGCTGGAAAGGCCGGTCAGCCGGCCCCAGTTCAGGGTCATCGGGTCCATCGGCACCGTGTCACCCTTCGCCGTGAGCACCACGTGCCCGTCCGGCGAGCGGAACAGCCGGTCCTGGTTGCGCCGGTCGATGTCCGGGTACACCGAGCCCATCTCCAGCGCGGTCGCGATGGTCACCTTCTGGCCCGGCTCGTACGGCTTGGTCGGATCCAGCGCGACGTCCGCGCGGGCGCGTCCCCGGTACACCGCCGCGAACGAATCGACGCCCAGCACCTCGGCCTGCGGATTCACCATGAGGAGCGTCTTGAAGGCCGCGGCGTCGAACGCGGCCGGCGTCGGCCAGCGCTTGATCCACTCGCGGTGGATGGAGGGGTTCTTGATCGCGAAGGCCCGGTCGTAGAACCAGCGCCGGAAGCCCGCCAAGTCCGCGTCGGTGAGTCCCGACGACACGAGCTGAGTGCGGACCGCGGGGACGGCGGTCGCGGACTTGAAGTCCTTCAGCGCCTCGACGGGGACGATGGCGTGGATCCAGATGCCGTATCCGAAGAGGGCCGTCGGGACGGCGAGCAGAACGGCGAGCAGGACGGCGCGCGCGAGGCGCGAAGACGGTGCGGACATGTGCTCCTCCTAAGAACCGAAGTCGACGGTACGCCGAGGTTGTGAGCAATCGGCGTACCAGCGACGGCAAGTCAGCCGGACGGCAGGGGAGCACCGCGGTCCGGCGCCTGACGGAAAGTGCAGCATCTCGGCTCGGCGCGCCAATCCGCCGCGCCGCCGGCTCGAGCGCGCGCCCGGACGCCGCCGCAATCTGGCGGAGCGGGCGGGCCCGCCCTATGTTGACGCCCATGGCCGACTACGAGCAGTTCGCGAGCGGCGAAGGGCGGACCATCCTGGTGGTGGACGACGACGATGCCGTGCTCAAGGGCTTGAGCGAGTATTTCTCTCGCCTTGGCTACGGCGTCGTCCGGGCGGCCACCGGCAAGCAGGGCCTCGACGGATTCCGGTCGCAGAACCCCGACGTGACCATTCTCGACCTGCGACTTCCGGACATCGACGGCATGCAGGTGCTCGAGATCATGCGGGACAAGAAGGCGATGGTGATCCTGCTGACGGGGTACGGCGACATCCCCACCGCCGTGCGGGCCATGCAGCTCGGCGCCGAGAACTTCCTGACCAAGCCCGTGGACCTGCCGCACCTGGTGGCGACGGTCGAGCGCGCCATCGAGAAGCTCGACCTGCGGCGCGAGAACGTGCGCCTGCGCCAGATGGTCCCGTCGACGCGCAAGCGCGTCGCGCAGGCGGTCGCGGTCGTGGTGCTGGCCGCCGCGTCGCTGGTCGTGGGGCGGTGGGTCGGCAGCGTCGGCAATGCGGTGCCCGCGCTCCAGCCGATCGCCCCGGTGCACACCTCCGGGATGCTGCGCGACTCGGTGCGCGTCCGGCTCGATTCCGGGCGACCTCCGGCTGCGAAGCCGCCGTCCCAGGCGGCGCCCCGGCGCTGAAACGATCCGGCGCCCCCATGCGTAAAGAACAGCGGGACGGTGAAACGACGTCCCGGTTCCGCAGGCAGAACGTTCCTCTTGACGATCTGACCCGCCGCCCGGCGGGTCGTGCGGAAGCAGGCCCGGACGACGATCCGGGAACGGTGACGGGGTTGGGAGCCTCCCAGGCTTCCGGCCCCGTTCTGTTTGCGTCTCGCGGTCTCGCAGCGTGCGAGCGCCACCTGTTGGCCCAGAAAGTAACAGTCGCGATGGTATCGTGACAGCGCCACGTCGATGGTCGACATCAATCTCGGGCGGCTTTGTCGCGGTTGTGCTCTGGTCCTGCACAAACGAGTCCGCTCGCGCGCCGAACCCGACCAGCTACTCGTGGCCGGACGAGTTCAGGTACCGGGTGCAGTTCGTCGGGGAGAGCGTGCACGACACGTCGGTCGTGATGCGGTACGAGGAATCGAAGACGCTGGTGTTCGCGGTGCGGAACGAGAGCTACCTGGTGTGGCACGACAGCATCTCGAAGCGGATGTCGGCCCCCGGAGCGCCGCCGGTCGGCGGGCGGCTGCAGACCGAAGACACGCTCCGCTATTACCTGCGGCTGTCGCGGCTGGGGGCGTTCGAGCGCATCGAGGCGGCGTGCGACCCGACGGTCGCGGAGTGCGGAAGGGCGCTCCCCTCCGCGCTGCCGCTGGAGCTGCGGCACGTCATTCCCCGACTGCCGGTGTGGTGGCCGCCCAAGGGGCACGAGTGGGTGGACACGCTGAGCTTCGACGACCTGCCCCGGCCGGGAGGCGCGCGCGGCCGCGTCGTGACGACCTACCGCGACCTGCGTGACACGGTGGTCGCCGGCCATCCCTGCTGGATGGTGAGCTGGCACTCGCGGAAGGAGGCGGAGCGACAGGTCGGGGCGAACATGGTGGCGGATCCGCCGGACGAGGAGCGCGGCGACGTGCTGGTGGACAAGCAGAAGCTGATCCCGGTGTTCGCGGGCTGGTACGGAGCCGCGGCGGCCCCGCCGGCGCTGCGGGCGCTGGGCGTGACGGCGAACGCGCACCAGGGCCGGGCGTGGCTGGTGGGCGGCGTGTTCGACTCTCTCCAGGCGGCGCCATGAGCGAGTCCACCGCGGTGCTGCTCGAGCGCCTGCTCGTGGCGCTCATGATCGGGGTCCTGATCGGTCTGGATCGGGAGCGCGCGGAGGTGCGGAAGGCGCGCCAGATCTTCGCGGGCGTGCGCACGTTTCCGCTCGTGGCGCTCGCCGGGGCCATCCCGGTGCTGCTGGTGGATCGGGTGGGGCCGTCGCTGCTGGCCGTGAGCCTGCTGGCGATCGCCGCCATCGCCGTCGTTTCGTACGTCCGCTCCTCGGCCACCGGCGACGTCGGTGCCACGACCGAGGTGGCGGCGATCGCGACCTTCCTGCTCGGCGCGCTCGCGGGCGCCGGGCAGCTCGTCGTGGCGGGGGCTTCCGGCGTGGCGGTGGCGGTCCTGCTGGTGGCGAAACCCAAGCTGGAGGCGTTCTCCCGGGCCCTCACCCCCGAGGAGCTCACCGCCGCGCTCGAGCTGGCCGTCATCTCGGTGATCGTCCTTCCGGTGCTGCCCAATCGTGGCTACGGCCCGTGGCACGTGCTGAATCCGCGCGAGATCTGGCTGGTGGTGGTGCTGGTGACGGCGCTCTCGTTCGTGGGATTCGTCGCGATGCGCCTGTTGGGGACGCGGCGCGGCATGCAGGTGACTGGCGCCGTGGGCGGCCTGGTGTCGAGCACGGCGGTCACGATGGCGATGGCCGAGCGATCGCGGGCGGACGAAGAGTTGGGGCGGGCCGCGGCCACGGCGGCGGTCGTCGCTTCCTCGATCATGCCGCTGCGGATGGCCGTGCTGGCGGGCGCGGTGAACTCCGGCATCCTGCCGCGGCTGCTGCCCATGGTGGGGGCGATGACGCTGGTAGGGCTCGTCGCGGCGTGGGTGCTGTCGCGCCGCCGGCCGGACGAAGCGGACGAGTCGGGTGGCAGGATCCGCAACCCGTTCAGCTTGGTCGCGGCCCTGAGCTTCGCCGCGATCTACGGCGTCGTGCTGCTTCTGGTCCGCGGTGCGGGTGAGTACCTCGGGGCGGGCGGCACGTATGCCGCGGCCGGGTTGTCGGCCGTCGCGGACGTCGACGCGGTCACGATCGCCTTCTCCCGGCTCGGCCCCGGCGCGGCGGGTTGGCAGACGCCCGCGGCGGCGGTCACGCTGGCGGCGGTGACGAACACCCTGGTGAAGCTGGGCATGTCGCTGGGGATGGGAGCCGGACGGTTCCGGCGCTACGCGGCCATCTCGCTGGGCGCGATGGCGCTGGCGGGCGCCGCCGCGGGAGTGGTGGTCTACACCACGTTCTGAGACACGCGGTCCGGGGCGCTCAGCTTCCCTTCGGCTCCTCGGGTCCCCACGGGCCGGACACGTCCATCTCCCAGCTCGCGCCGCGGCTGCCGGGCGGAAGGTTCGCCCGGTACATGATGACCTTGGCACGCTCCAGCGTGATCAGCCCGCCCTCGATCATCTGGTCGATCTCGGGGAGAATGGCCGTGATCCTCTCCTCCGTCTCGACGCACTCGACGACGATGGGCAGGTCGAGCGACAGCACCTCGATCCGGTCGGTGCGGAGATGGGCCGTCGCGCCGAAGCCCATCACGGCGCGGAGCACGGTCGCGCCCGCGTAGTGCCTGGCGCGCAGCAGCTCGACGATGGCCTCGTACAGCGGCTTGCCGTGATACTTGTCTCTTTCGCCGATGTGGATCCGCATCAGCACGCGTTCGCCCTTCAGGCCGTGCATAGGCTAGAGCCTCCGGCGCCATTCGAGGACTTGCTTGGCCAGGCCGATGCCGAGGAAGGTGGCGGCGAGCGACAGCACGACGCTGAGGCCCACGTACCACGCGGCGCGCTGGTAGTCGCCCTCCTCGATCAACGAGGCGCTCTCGTAGCTGAACGCTGAAAAGGTGGTGTACCCGCCGCACAGGCCGGCCGTGAGCAGGGCGCGGACTTCCGGCCCGATGAACGGCGTCGCCAGGGCGTAGCGGAGGATGAAGCCGAGCGCGAAGGAACCCGTCAGGTTGATGGCGAGGGTCCCGACCGGGAAGGTGGATCCGGTCTTCTGCTGGATCAGTGTGCCGAGCAGGAAGCGCAGCACGCCGCCGGCGGCACTTCCGATCGCCACCCAGATGTACAGAGGCACGAGGAGGACTCCGGCCCACGGGTGTCGGGTAGGAGTCATCAGCGAGGGACTCGCGGTTCCGGGTGAACTCCATCACCCCGCGGCTGGGCCGCGCTTCGATGCGTCGCGTTTGGTCTTGGGTAAAGCTAACGACCCTGCGCCCTTCGACCTAGTAGGCCCGCACGTCTCGGATCTGGTCCAGGCGGACCACCATCCGCTCGCCGCTGTCGCGGCGCCGCGCTTCCAGGTACGGCGTGCCGTCCTCCCGATACCACGTGCGGAGGAGCACTTCGATGGGCCCCTGGTCGAGGACCAGCCGCACCAGCCCCCGGACGATGATCCCGGCCTCGAGCTTGTTGTACACGTGCGTGGGAAGCCCGGCGGCAGTCGTGGAGGGGGTCACGGCGTCGAGGGTCATGGCGCAACTCTCCCGGCGGTCGCAGTCCGGCGGTTGGCGTGGGACGCCGCCGATATTGGGGGCATGCGGCCCGCGGGTCGGTGAGGTTGGTCACTTCGGCGCGGGTCCGCCTCGCGCCCGGGGTTCGGGGCACTATACTTCACAGCCACGATGCTCAGGCTCGCGGTCGCGCAGTTCAAACCCGCCAAAGGCGACTACGCAGGCAACGCCAAGCGCCTCGGCACCCTCCTCGCCCAGCTCGCCGAGTGGCCGGAAGCACCGGACCTCCTGATCCTGCCCGAAGCCGCGATGAGCGGGTACCTGGTCGAGGGCGGGGTTCGCGACGTGGCGGTGACCGCCGGCACGCTCCTGGACGACCTGGTCGCCCAGCATCAGCTCGCGGGCGCTCCGCCGCTGGACGTCGCGCTGGGCTTCTACGAGCGGTGGCGCGACCGGCTCTACAACTCCGCGCTGTACGCGTCGCTCGGGAGCGATCCGCGGATCCTCCACGTCCACCGCAAGGTGTTCCTGCCCACGTACGGGGTGTTCGACGAGGAGCGGTTCGTCGAGGCGGGACACGAGGTCGGCACGTTCGCCACGAAGTGGGGCAGGGCTGCCCTGCTGATCTGCGAGGACGCGTGGCATTCGCTCACGCCCACCGTCGCCGCCCTCCGCGGCGCGCAGCTGGTGATCATCCCGTCCGCCTCGCCGGCCCGCGGCGCGGCTCCGCTCGGTGGTGCGGCCTCGCAGCCCGCCAACGTCGCCCGCTGGGAGCGCATCGCGCGGGACACCGCCGAGGAACACGGGGTGTGGGTCGTGGTCGCCCAGCTGGTGGGCTTCGAGGGCGGGAAGGGGTTCGCCGGCGGATCGGTCGTCGCCTCCCCGCGCGGCGAGGTCGTCGTCCGCGGGCCGCTGTGGGACGAGGCGCTGATCGAAGCGCGCCTCGATCTCGGAGAGATCGCCAGGGCCCGCGCCGATCTGCCGCTGCTGGCGGACCTGGAGACGCACCTGCCGCACCTCCTGGCCTCACTCGAGCGCCCGGTGACGGCCGGCGCCGCCTGGGAGAGGGCGAGCGGCGGGCCGCGGGCGACGGCGAAGCCGGGGAGGAGCGCGGGGCTGGTGCACGCCACGCCGCCGGCCGTGGACCCGTTGGCGATCGACTGCGCGTTGATCGAGCGGTGGCTGTTGGAGTTCCTCCGCGAAGAGGTCAAGCAGCGCCGGGGCTTCGAGCGGGTCGTGGTCGGCCTGTCGGGGGGAGTGGACAGCGCGGTCACCGCGTTCCTCGCGGCGCGCGCGCTCGGGAAGGACAACGTCTGGGCGTTCATGCTTCCGTACCGGACCTCGAGCCCGGAGAGCCTGGCGCACGCCAGGCTGGTGGTCGACGCGCTGGGCATCCACTCGCGCACGGTGGAGATCACCGGCGCGGTGGACGGCTACGTGGCCCAGGCCGAGCCGGACGCGGACGCGTCGCGCCGCGGGAACGTGATGGCCCGGGTGCGGATGATCGTCCTGTTCGATCAGGCCTCGAAGCTGCACGCCCTTCCGCTGGGGACGGGCAACAAGACCGAGCGGCTGTTCGGGTACTTCACCTGGCACGCCGACGACTCCCCGCCGATCAACCCTCTGGGAGACTTGTTCAAGACCCAGGTGTGGGCGCTGGCCCGGCACCTCGGCGTGCCGGAGCCGATCATCGACAAGCCGGCGAGCGCGGACCTCATCCGCGGGCAGACCGACGAGGGCGACCTCGGCGTCTCGTATCTCAAGGCGGACCGGATCCTCGCGGCGCTGCTGGCCGGCGTGAAGCCCGCGGAGATCGTGCGGCTCGGCTTCACGGAGGACGAGATCGGCGTGACCGCGCGCCGCCTAGCCTCGACGCACTGGAAGCGCCGCCTGCCCACCGTCGCGATGCTGAGCCCCACCGCGATCGGGGAGTCGTACCTGCGGCCGGTCGACTACTGAGATGGAAGGCCGCCCGGCGCGCCTGTCGCACACGACCATCGCCGAGGTCATGATGCCGCACATGGCCAACGGCCTCGGCAACGTGCACGGTGGGGTGATCCTCGGGATGCTCGACCGCGTGGGCGCCGTGAGCGCGATCCGCCACGCGCAGCGCATCTGCGTCACGGCATCGGTCGACCGGGTGGACTTCCGGGAGCCGATCCACCTCGGCGAGCTGGTGACGATGTACGCCAGCGTCAACTACGCCCACCGCACGTCCATCGAGGTGGGCGTGCGCGTCGAGGCGGAGAACCTGCTCACCGGCGTGCGGCGCCACACCAACACCTGCTACCTGACCTTCGTGGCCCTCGACGAGGACGGCCGGCCCGCGCCGGTGCCGCCGGTCGTCCCGGAGACCGAGGACGAGCGACGCCGCTACCGGGAAGCCGAGGCGCGAAGGGCGCAGCGGGTGGCGGGTCTCGACCAGCGGGGGGCGCGGTGACCTTCGCGCCGGAGCGGGTGGTCCTTGTCCTGTCGGGCGGCGGGATGAAGGCGATGGCGCAGGTGGGGGTGCTGCGGGCCATGGACGAGGCCGGCCTCAAGCCGACGGAGATCGTGGGCACGTCGGCCGGGGCGCTGGTGGGGGCGCTGGTGGCTTCCGGCCTGCCCTACGAGGAGATCGTGCCGCGGGTCTTCAGCGTGGGGCGCCGGGAGCTCGCGGCGCTGGCCCGGTGGTCGGTCCTGGCACGCGGGCTGAGCGCGCCCAGCGTGCTCAGGCCGCAGCCGGTGGAGTCGCTGCTGCGCCGCCTGATCCCGGTGAGCTCGTTCGCGGCGCTGCGCCTCCCGCTGCGGATCGCGGCGGTGGACGCGGACGCCGGCGAGCTGGTGGTGTTCGGGGCCGGCGGCCGGACCGACTGCACCGTGGTCGAGGCGGTCATGGCCTCGATGGCGCTGCCGCTCTACCTCCCGCCGGTGTGGATCGGCGGCCGCCGCTTCGTCGACGGCGGGCTGCTCGAAGTGCTGCCGCTCGATCT
>DASPTN010000134.1:0-5849 GCA_035623395.1 Gemmatimonadales bacterium
CCTGCGGGATCGGGATGACGACCACCGGCACCGTCGGCGTGACGACGGCGGGCGCCGGCGGCGCCGGCGCCGCGGCCGCGGGGACCGGCGCCACGTACAGCACCAGCGTGCGGTTGCCGCCCCCGCCGCCCCCGCCGCCGCGCCCGTGCCCGGGGCCCGGCGCGCGCTCGTCCACGACCAGGCGGCTCCCGCTCCACAGCACCAGCGCCACCGCGGCCAGATGCACCGCGGCCGACAGGATCACGGCGCGCTTCCCCCCGCGCTCGTGAGCCAGTCGGCCGAATGGTGTGGCGAGCGGCACCTGCCGCCCCATGTTGCGCTCGCTAGGCATTCTGGAGCGTCCCTACGCCCGCCGAGCGCCGTTGTTCCACCGCCCAGGCGTGCGGCCGGTCAGGATCCTCCCGCCGGCGCGGCCGTGGCCGCGTTGCCCGGCGCGAGGCCGAACACCTGCACCCCGGCGCCCCGCGCGACGTCGATCACGCGGATCACTTCCGCATACGGCCGCGAGTCGTCCGCCTTGATGAACAGCAGCTTGTCGGGCCGGATGTTGTAGATCTCGTACAGCCGCTGCGCCAGACCGGCCGGATCCACCGGCTGGGTGTTGATCGCCATCGAGCCGTCGGGCTTGATCTCCAGGATGATCTGGTTGGCGTTCGGCTGCTGCTTGGTCTTCTCCTCGCGGGGCACCTGGATGTCCAGCGCCTTCCGCGCCAGCGGCAGCGTGATCATGAAGATCACCAGCAGCACCAGCAGCACGTCGATCAGCGGCGTGATGTTGATGTTGGAGTTCATCCCGCTGCCGCCGCTCGAGGTCGCCATGGCCATGGGTCAGCTCCCTCCCGCCTTGGGCCGCTCCGCCGACACCAGCGGCTCCGATCCGGGGGTCTGGTCGGTGATGGCCGAGACGACGGCCACGCCCGCCTTGCGCGCCATGGTGATCGCGTCCTGGATGACCGACATCTTCAGGTTCTTGTCGGCCTTGAGGAACAGGATCTTGTCCTTGGTCCGGTTGGCATAGATGTTGGTCAGCTCCGTCTGCGCGTCCGCCGGCGTGCGCGGATGCGTGTTGACGAAGTAGTGACCTTGCACGTCGATGCCGAGCACCACGTCGTCCGGCTTCTCCTCGGACTTGATGAGGTTCACGCCGTCGGGCATGGTCGCGTAGAAACCGGCGGCGATCAACGGCGCCGTGATCATGAAGATGATCAGCAGCACCAGCATCACGTCGGCCATCGGCGTGACGTTGATGTCGGCGTTGACGCCGCCCTTGGCGCTACTTGTTGATATGGCCACTGCCCTGGGTCACCTTAGCCGGGAAGTCCTTCGTGAAGGTCGAACGGCCGAACTCGTGCCCCACACCCTTGATCAGGTAGTCAATCAGCTCCTTCGAGGTGTAGGTCATCTCGACGATGAGGAACTCGAGCTTGGTCTGGAAGTAGTTGAACAGCCACACCGCCGGGATCGCGACGATCAGACCGAACGCGGTCGTGATCAGCGCCTCGGCGATACCGCCGGCCACCGCCGCCAGCCCGCCCGACCCGCCGCCGGCCGCCATGCCCGTGAACGCGTTCACGATGCCGAGCGTGGTGCCCAGCAGGCCCACGAACGGCGCCGTGGCGCCGACCGTCGCCAGGATGCCCAGGCCCCGCTTCAGCTCGGCCTGGATGATCATCATGTTGCGCTCGATCGCCCGCTCGGCCGAGTTGATGTCCGCCACCGTGATCTGGTTGTCGGTCAGCAGCGGCTTGATCTCCTCCAGCGCGCCGACCAGCGTCCGCGCCACGTGGCTCTTCTTGTACTTGCCGGCCAGCGCGATCGCGCCGTCCATCTGCTCTTCCTGCAGGAACCGCGAGAACTCCGGGGCGAACTTCCGCGTCTCCTTCTGCGCCTTCCGGATTCTCCACCACTTGTTCATGGCGATGCCGAGTGACCACACCGACATGATCACCATGACGAACACGATGCCCCGGGGAAACCAGCTCATCGAGTTCCACAGCTCAAGCAACGAGAGGTGCTGCATTACCTTGGCCCTCCGAGACCGGTGAACGTGACCGACGCCCCAGCAGCGCGGCCGGTGAAGTTATTGACCACCCAATCCACCCTTGACCACCGTGAAATTCAGCGGAACCTGCACCCGCACCCGCACCGAGCGGCCCGAGATCTTGCCCGGCCGGTACACCGACGCCGCCACCACTTCCTTGGACGGCTGCTCGAACAGCGGGTTGGTGCTCGACAGGATCCGGATCGAGCCGTGCTCCGCGTGGCCGGTGGTGTCGATGATCGCCTCGACCACCACGTGGCCCTCGATCCCCGCCTGCTTCAGGATCTCCGGATAGTGCACCGGCGGATGGCTGATCAGCTCCGGCCGCTCCTCCACCACCGACTCCAGGTACGGCTGGTCGGTCCGCACCGCCGGCCCCGTCTGCGTGATGCCCCGCGCCACCCCGCCCTCGACCCCGACGCCCGAGAAGTCGGCCGCGTTGAAGCTCGTGTTCGCCGACGGCGGCGGAATGTTGATCGGGATGTTGGTGGGCATCGACAGCGTCTGGAAGCCCTTGGGCGGCGCCACGACCGTCGCCAGCTCCTGCTTGGGCGGCGGAGGCTCCGCCTTCTTCTCCTGCGTCTGCAGCGTCACGTCGAACGTGTGACGCACCTGCTTCACGACTTCCTTGGCGTGCATCGTCGCGTAGACCGCCAGCGAGATCACCACCGCGTGCAGTCCGATCGAGAAGGCGCCGCCGGTCACGCCGCCGCCGGCCTTCGCCTTCTTCGACTCGATCAGCTGGTCAAACACGGATACCTCCAGGGACCACTGCCACGTGTACCATACTCGCCGGGGATGAAACCCGGATGAGCCCCAGATTACGAATCGATGACAACTGACAACTGGTTCCCGGACGGCAAGTTGCCGGTTGGAAGTGGTTACCAGTTGCCAGTCCGGGGGTTACCAGACCGGTTGCGACTACCTGCAACCTGTCCGCCTTCTGGCGCCCTGCGACTTGCAACCACTGTTCACCTGCCGGCTTGCAACTCAACTGCCTTCCGCTGCCTGCACCCCGGCCTCCGTCGGGGCGGTCCGCGGCAGCGTCACCGTGAAGGTGCTGCCCCGGCCCGGGCGGCTGGTGACGGCGATCGACCCGCCGTGGGCCTCGGCGATCCACTTGCAGATCGACAGTCCCAGACCGAAGCCGGGCCGCTCTCCGGTTCGGGACCTCGCCGCGTCCGCCCGCCAGAACCGGTCGAACACCCGGTCCACGTCGCCGGGGGCGATCCCGATCCCCGTGTCGCGGACGGATATCGTGGCAGCCTCCGGCCTCGCTGTCAAACTGAGCCAGACCCTGCCCCCGGGGGGCGTGTACTTGACGGCGTTGGAGAGCAGGTTGAGCAGCAGCTGCCGCAGCCGGGCGCGCTCGGCCTGCACGACCACCGGCTCGGCCGGCGACTCGAGCGTCACCTCCACGTGGGCCTCCTCGCCCAGCATCTGCGCGGTCTCGTGCGCCTCGGCCGCCAGCTCGCCGAGCTCCACGGGCTCCGTGTGCAGCTCCATCCGGCCCTCGTCGACGCGCGCCAGGGTGAGCAGCGTGTCCACCAGCTCCGTCATCCGCCGCACTTCCTGCAGGGTCTCGTCGAGGGCCGGGATGGTCTCGGGGCGGGTGCGCGGATCGGTGAGCGAGTGCTCCACGCCCACCCGCATGACGGTGAGCGGCGTCTTCAGCTCGTGGCTGGCGTCGGCGATGAAGCGGCGGAGCGCCCCGAAGCTGGTCTCCAGCCGCGCCAGCATCGCGTTGAGCGTGTGGCCGAGCCGGTCCATCTCGTCGCCCGGCTCCGCGGGCGCCGGCAGGCGGCGGTGCAGGCTGCGGCCGTCGGTGATGGCCTCCAGCTCGTCGATCATCCGGCCCAGCGGCCGGAGCGCGCGAGCCGAGAGCACCCAGCCCACGGCGACGGAGCCGAGCAGGATGAGCGGGGCGACGAACAGCATCGAGGCGAGGATCCGCTGCGGCGCGACGTCGAGATCGCGGGTGGGCGTGCCGACCGCGACGCCGACCAGCACGGTGGGGACCGCGGCGGAGCGCGGCACCGGGACGGCCACGAAGTGGAGCGCGACGCCGTCGAGGGTGAGGTCGAAGCTCTCGCGCTCGTGGCTGACGGCGAAGACCCGGAAACGCAGCGTGTCCGAGGCGGCCGGCGAGAACCGCCGGGTCTCGACCGAGCCGTACACGACCCGGGAGGCCGAGTCCACCAGCACCAGGTAGTCGGCCACCAGGTCGAGCGGCGCCTGGAGGTCGAGCCGCAGGCCGGCGAGGGTCGAGCTGGCGACGTCGAGGACCCGGCCGCCGGACGCCTGGGCCTGGCCCATCAGGCGCGCCGCGCGGTCGGCCTCGGTGGTGAGCCGGCGGTCGAGGTCGGCGTAGCGGGCGCGCCGGTCCACCAGCGAGGCGGTGACGCCCAAGGCGAGCACGGTCGCCACGAGGGCGACCGTGTACCACACCGCGAGCTGGGAGCGGATGCTGCTCACGACGCCTTCGCCACGTAGCCCACGCCGCGCACCGTGTGGATGAGCTTGGGCTCGCGTCCCTGGTCGATCTTCTTGCGCAGCCGGTTGATGACCACGTCGACGATGTTGGTGCCCGGGTCGAAGTGGTAGTCCCACACGTACTCGGTGATCAGGGTCCGGCTCATCACGCGGCCGGGGTGCGAGACCAGGTACACCAGCACCTCGTACTCCTTGGGCGTGAGCTCGATGCGCGTGCCGCCGCGCCGCACCTCCCGGCTCGCGGCGTTGATCGCCAGGTCGGCGAGCTGCAGCACCGACGGCGCGATGTCCTTCGGCCGCCGGCCGATGGCCTCCACGCGCGCGATCAGCTCCTCCATCGCGAACGGCTTGGTGACGTAGTCGTCGGCGCCGGCCCTGAGCGCGTCGACCTTGCCCTCGACCGAGTCCTGCGCGGTCAGCACCAGGATCGGCGTGCCGATCCCGCCGTCGCGCAGGTTGTGCAGCACCTGCAGCCCCGGCAGGCCGGGGAGCCGCAGGTCGAGCACGATCAGGTCCCAGTGGCCCGCGCGCGCCGCCTCCAGGCCGGCCCGGCCGTCGGTCACCAGCTCGGCCGTGTAGTGGTGCTCCTCCAGGCCGCGGGTCACGTACTGCCCCACGGTCCGGTCGTCTTCAATGACGAGGATCTTCACCGGTCGGCAGGATGACGCGGAAGGTGGAGCCGCGGCCGAGCTGCGAGTCCACCTCGATGCGCCCGCGGTGGTCCGCGACGATGCCGTAGCAGATGGACAGGCCGAGGCCGGTGCCGCGGCCCTGGGGCTTGGTGGTGTAGAACGGCTCGAAGATCTTCTGGATGTCGTGGCCGGCGATGCCGGTGCCCGTGTCGGAGAACGCGATCACCACCTCGTCGATCCGCTCCACGTTGAGGCCGGTCTGGATGGTGAGCGTGCCGCGGGCGTCCATCGCGTCCATCGCGTTGAGCATCAGGGCCATGAACACCTGGATGAGCTGCTCGGCGTTGGCCTGCACCGCGGGCAGCCCGGCCGCCAGCTCGCGCTTGAGGGCGACGCGCTTGAACCGCTCGTGGTGCTTGAGCAGGAACAGGGTGTCCTCCACCACCTTGTTGACGTCGGTCGGGGCGCGGGAGCCCGAGCGCGGGCGGCTCACGTCGAGCAGGCCCTCGACGATGCGCTTGCACCGCTGCACCTCGGTCTCCATGATCTTCACGTACTCGGCGATCCCCGACTGCACCGACTGCGGGGCGTCGCCGGCGACCGCGGTCACGGCCTCGCAGCACGCGCCGATGGTGGCCAACGGGTTGTTGATCTCGTGCATCACGCCGGCCGCGAGCTGGCCG
>DASPTN010000135.1:0-4805 GCA_035623395.1 Gemmatimonadales bacterium
CCTCGGCGACGCCGAGAAGGGCAACGAGCGCCTCACCGGCTTCGACATCTCGGTGGCGAGCGAGGTGATGGCGATCCTCGCGCTCACCACCGGACTCGAGGACATGCGCGAGCGCTTCGGCCGCATCGTCGTCGGCACCAGCCGCGCCGGCGAGCCGGTGACCTGCGAGGACCTCGGCGTCGCGGGCGCGATGGCCGTGCTGATGAAGGACGCGATTCAGCCCAACCTGCTGCAGACGCTGGAGGGCACGCCGGCCTTCGTGCACGCGGGACCGTTCGCCAACATCGCGCACGGCAACTCGTCGGTCGTCGCCGACCAGATCGCGCTGAAGCTCGCCGACTACACCGTGACCGAGTCCGGCTTCGGCGCGGACATCGGGATGGAGAAGTTCCTCGACATCAAGTGCCGCTACTCGGGCCTGGTGCCGAACGCGATCGTCATCGTGGCCACCGTGCGCGCGCTCAAGATGCACGGCGGCGGCCCCAAGGTCGTGGCCGGCCGGCCGCTCGATCCGGCCTACACCGAGGAGAACCTGGCGCTCCTGGAGAAGGGCGCGGCCAACCTCGCCAAGCACATCGAGAACGCGAAGCTGTTCGGCATCCCGGTGTGCGTCGCCGTGAACTCGTTCCAGTACGACACGCCCGCCGAGGTCGCGCTGGTGCAGCGGATCGCCCGGGAGGCCGGCTCCGAGGGCGCGTTCAAGTGCACCCACTGGATGGACGGCGGCAAGGGCGCGGTCGAGCTGGCCGAGGCCGTGATCGGCGCGGCGAAGCGCACCAGCCACTTCGAGTACCTGTACCCGCTCGAGTGGCCGATCAAGAAGAAGATCGAGACCATCGCGACGAAGGTCTACGGCGCCGACGGCGTGGACTACCTCCCCGAGGCCGAGGCCAAGGTGGAGCTGTACACCCGGCTCGGGTTCGACCGGCTGCCGATCTGCATGGCCAAGACGCACCTCAGCCTGTCGCACGACCCCGCGCTCAAGGGCCGGCCCACGGGCTGGCGCCTGCCGATCCGCGACATCCGGGCGTCGGTCGGCGCGGGCTTCCTGTATCCGCTGTGCGGGACGATGCAGACCATGCCGGGCCTGCCCACCCGGCCGGTCTACTACGACGTGGACCTGGACCTGAAGACGGGCAGAGTGGTGGGGCTGTTCTAGGGACGCGGAAGCGGCGCGGCCCCGCCTACTGCCAGACGCGGACCCAATCCACCTGCATCTGCGTCGTGCTCCCCGCGCGTGAGCCGTAGCCGCCGGGCGGCACGTCCCCGGCCCAGGAACGATCCTGCACTTCGCACGTCAGCCTGATGAACTCCGGCCGCCGGGACACGCCCGACCGCGTCTCCCACTGCAGGAGCCCGTCCAGGTAGAAGGCGTAGCGCTCCGGCGTCCACTGCAGCGCGTAGACGTGCCACCCGCCCTGGAGCGGAGCGGCCCCCGCCGCCGGAGCGCCCTGCCCTCCGGCATGTTTGTGATCCGGTCCGTAGCCGTCCCAGTGCACGTTCGCCGCGTAGCGGTTGGAGATGTCCGCGCCCGCCGTGTCGCTGGCGCGGTGCTCCACGATGTCGATCTCGGCTCCGGCCGCACCCGGATCGCCGACCGGCACGCCCATCCCGGGCGCGGTCATCCAGAAGGCGCCCCATTCGCCCGGCGACGACTCGAACCGCACACGCGCCTCGAACCACCCGTAGGTCCACTCCTCCTTCCCCGCCGTGTCGAGGAAGCCGGTCCAGTGCGCCCCGTCCCCGGTCCAGGTCGTGATGGTCAGCATCCCGTCGCGGACGGACACGGCATCGCGGGCGTTCCGCGCGTCGCGCCGGGGTCCTTCGCGCGCCGTCCAGCGCGCCGTGTCGAGCGCCGCGCCGTCGAACTCCTCGCTCCACGCCAGGTGGTACGCGTCGGAAGGCAGGGTGGTCGTCGTGGCGGCCGGACCGGGGGAAGTGCGCGAACGAACGGCTGGGGCACAGGCCGAGAGGAACAGCAGCGCGAGCGCGGCCGGGAGCGGCTTCGGCCGCAGCGGGGAACGGCGGGACGCCGGCAGCCCGCGCGTGCGGCCCGCCTCAGGAGCCGACGGAGGCGGCGCGGGCCTTGAGCTCCTCGAGGGCGTGAAGCACCGCCTCGCGCACGGCCTTGTCGCCGTCGCGGGCCAGGTTGTTGAGGGCGGCGGTCGCCATCGAGCCGCCGGCCAGGCGCAGGCCCTCCACCGCGGCGACCCGGTTGGCCGACGGGCGCCGGCTCAGCAGCCGCCCGCCCGGCTCGGCCGCCTTCGCCAGCGCCTGCACGGCGTCGGGAGTGCCGATGCGCCCCAGCGCGCGGTAGTACTCGCGCACCACGTCGAGCTCCTCCTCCTGCTCGGCGAACGCCACCAGCGGCATCGCGAGCGCCCGGGAGGAGTGCCCGGAGATGCTCGCGGCGATGAGCGCCCGCAGCTCCTTGTCGCCCTCCTTGAGGACGTGGCGCAGCGGCTCCACCGTGGCCGGCGTCCCGATCTTGGCGAGCGCGATGGCCGCGGCGCGCCGCACCCGCGGATCGCCGTGGGTGAGGCACTTGACCAGGTTCGGCACGGCTTCCTCGACCCGCTGCACCCCCATCGCCTCCGCCATGTTCCGCACCACGAACCACTGCGAGCTCTCGAGCATGTGGACCACCTGCTCGAGACCCTCGGGGATGCCCCGCAGCGCGGTGACGAGCGCGCGCCGCTCCTTCAGCTCGTCCGCCGCCTGCAGCCGGCCGAGCAGCACCACGGCGGCTTCGGCGCCGCCGCGCTGCATGACCTTGATGGCCTCGGGGCCGAGCCGCGGATCGCTGACGAACGGCGCGACCAGCGCCAGGTGATCCCGGGTGAGGATGCGCTGCAGCACGATGCGGTAGCTGTTCTGCGCGCTGCCCGCCGGCGCCTCCGGCTCCCAGGCGATCATCGCCGCGAGCGCGTGGACGGCGGGGTCGACCTCGTTCTGCTCCAGCGCGTCCTGAATGCTGAGGTACAGGTCGGTCAGCCGGTCGAGGATGTTCCCGGCGTACGGCTCGCGCGCGACTTCCGCCAGCGCGGTCGCCAGGGGCTTCTTCGGGGGCCCCACGGGGAGGCCGAGGTCGGGCAGCGCGCCGGACGGGTCGAACGAACCGGGCGGCGCCGCGGACCGCTCGCCGGCGGATCGGAACCCCGGCACGTGCTGATCCTGTCCCGGCGGCGCGGCGGCGGCGGGCGCACCCGGCGCCGCGTCGGGCGCCGGCTTCCGCTCGCTCGAGCCGCGCTTGAAGCTGATGTCGAGCGCGTGGGCGACCGCCGGCAGGTCGTACGCCGGCCCCTTGGCTTCGGCGGCCGGAGGAGCCGGCGGCGACAGGCGGGCCGCCGCCTGCTCGATGGCGTCGGCTTCGAACGCCTGGGTGACGCTCTGCCCCCGCCGCGCCTCGTCCACCTCCTCCGTCAGCACCGGGATGACCATGATCGCCGTGGAGTGGGCGTCCCGGAGCCGCATCTTGATGCGCTGCGCCCCGCCGTCGGCGTGCGGGTCCGACGCGAGGCCGCGGATCAGCGCCAGCAGCTCGACCGGCGTCGCGCCCTTGGCGATCGCGATTTCCGCCACGCCGTGGTCGCGCATCCGCTCGATCACGCCGGGGACGAACGGGAGCGAGTCGGGGATGCCCACGTCGTCGACGGTGAGCATGTCCTGGTAGACGCGCACCATCGCGGACGCGATCGAGGTCAACGCGTACACGGCGCTCAGCGCCGCCTTCCGCTCCTCGACCGGCGCGCCAGCACGGGTGAGCTCGAGCGAGCGCCCGAAGGAGACGGCGAAGATCTCGTGGTTGAACATGGGCGGGCCGGCCTCAGGCCGTCTTCAACGTGGAGGGAGCCAGCGCGCGATGCCCCGGTGCCCCACGCACGCCCGCTTCCTCTCGCGGGCGAACGAGTAGCTGCCGTCCCGGCAGTGCGCCGTGGCGCCCCTGGGGGCGTGGGCCGCGCGGCCGCGGGTCGCGGTGCGCGGACGGCGGGCCGCTCCCGGCGGCGGCGCGAGCCACTCCGCGACGCCGCGGTGGTGCGCGCACGCCAGCCGCTTGTTGTGCGGACCGTAGTAATAGGTCCCGTCGCTGCAGTGGGCCGTGGGATTCCGCTGGACGGGCGGCGGGGCCGCGGCGCGGGCCGGCACGCCGATCGGGCTGAGGCACAACGTCGTCACGTACGCCAGGAGCGGACGGCACAGGGAGCGCATGCGGCGTTTCCTTCCGACCCTCGTGAGCGGGCGAGATCGAGCCTCTGCAACAGTGAGGTAACGGGAATGGGGAGTCAAGATGTGCGCTTCGACGACGGGCCGGCCCCGCGAGCCGCCGGTCGGACCGCCGACCGTGCGGAACCGGCGTCTGGCGTGCCGCCGCCCGACCCCCCATTGTTCGCCGAGGCCGTCCGGCCCGCCCGGAGCGCGCTCCGGCGGCCGGCAGGAGCGAACCAAGGAGGATCGATGCGCCGCCTGGCCGCAGCCATGGTCGTGGCGCTGTGCAGTGGGTACACCGTGGCGGGGGCCGCGCAGGGCGCCCGCAACATCGCGTCGCTCGCCGGCATCGAGGGGGTCGAGATCTTCGTCGAGCAGATGAGCCCCGCACAGGAGGCGCTCGGCCTTTCCGAGCGGGTGATCCGCGCGGACGTCGAGCTGCAGCTGCGCCGCGCGGCCGTGCACGTGCTCTCGCAGGTCGACCAGTGCGGCGTGCTCCCCTGCCTCTACGTGCACGTCACCACGACGCCGGCGCAGGGCGCGACCGCCTCGTTCGTCCACGTCGGCCTGCAGCAGCTGGTGAGCCTCAGCCGCGACAC
>DASPTN010000136.1:0-10129 GCA_035623395.1 Gemmatimonadales bacterium
TACGTGCGGCCGCTGAACACCAACTTCTACCAGTCCCAGCCGCTCGTCATGCCCGCGTCGTGGGACAACGGCGGCCATGGCGGCTGCCGGCTGGGTCTGCGCGGCGCGCGCACCTACCTCGTGTCCTGCTACAGCGGCGCGCGGAGCATGGAGGCCGGAGAGGTGCAGCACTACGACTTCCGCCTGCTGCTCACGCCGTTCCACCCGCTCGACACCGGGGCGCAGTGGGCGACGCGCTACTACCATGCCTTCGCCCCGCTCGATTCGATCGCGGCGACCGGCGCCAACGTCGTCAACGTGCACCACGCGACGGCGATCAACCCGTACCTCAACTACCCGTTCCTGCGCGCCGACTCGATGCGTGGCTACGTCGCGGACGCCCACCGGCGCGGGATGCGGGTCAAGATCTACTACACGGTCCGGGAGCTGACCGACCACGCGCCCGAGCTGTTCGCCCTGCGGAGCCTCGGGGACGAGGTGATCGCCCGCGGCGCCGGCGGCGGGCCGTCGTGGCTCCAGGAGCACCTTGGCGGCTCCTACATCTTCGGGTGGCACGTCTGGGAGCTGCGCGACGCCGCGGTGATCAACACGGGCATCTCCCGGTGGCACAACTTCTACGTCGAGGGTCTGCGCTGGCTGACCGAGAACGTCGGCGTCGACGGCATCTACCTCGACGACGTGGCGTTCGACCGCTCGGTGATGCAGCGGATCCGCCGCGTGCTCGTGCGCGCGCGGCCGGCTCCGCTGATCGACCTGCACTCGGCCAACCAGTTCGACCCGGCGGACGGGTTCGCCAGCAGCGCGAACCTCTACCTCGAGCACTTCCCCTACCTCGACCGCCTGTGGTTCGGCGAGGGCTTCGACTACGGCTCGCCGCCCGACTACTGGCTGACCGAGATCTCCGGCATCCCCTTCGGGCTGATGGGGGAGATGCTCCAGGACGGCGGGAACCCGTGGCGCGGCATGCTGTTCGGGATGACGAACCGGCTGCCGTGGTCGGGCGATCCCCGGCCGCTGTGGCGGCTGTGGGACTCGATCGGCATCCAGCGCACCGCGATGATCGGCTGGTGGGTGCCCTCCAACCCGGTCGCCACCGGGCGCGCCGATGTCCTGGCGACCGTGTACCGCGGACCGGGTTACGCCCTCGTCGCACTGGCGAGCTGGGCCGGGGACACGGTCGAGGTCATCCCGCGCTTCGACTGGGCGGCGCTCGGCCTCGACTCGGCGGCCGCGCGCATCATCGCGCCAGCCGTCGCGCACTTCCAGGACTCGGCGAGCTTCGTCCCGGGCCAGCCGATCCGCGTGCCTCCCGCGAAGGGATGGCTGCTGGTGGTGAAGCCATGACCGGACTCCGATGGCTCGCGCACGCCGCCGTGCTGCTCGCGCTGGCGCATCCTTCCCCGGCCGCCGCGCAGGGCGGCCGCGCGCCGGCCCCGGTGCGCGTGTGGCAGGACACGCTGACCATCCCGACGTACGAGGTGGCGCCGCCGGACCCGAACCCGCCGTTCGACCTGCTGGCCGAAGGTCGGATCAACTACCCGTACCCGCTGCTCACCGACCTGACCGGCCGCCGCAGCGCGCGCCTGTGGCGCACCCTGAACCTCGAGAACGAGTGGCTGCGCTGCACGGTGCTGCCGGATCTGGGCGGGCACCTCTACCGGTGCACGGACAAGGTCAACGGCGCGGACCTGTTCTACGCCAATCCCTCGGTCAAGTTCGCGCGCATCGCGTACCGCGGCGCCTGGGCCGCCCTGGGCGTGGAGTTCAACTTCCCGGTCTCGCACAACTGGATGACCGCCTCGCCGGTGGATTACGCGACGACGATCGACTCCGACGGCGCCGGCTCCGTGTGGGTCGGGAACACCGACCGCGTGACCGGGATGCGCTGGCTGGTCCGGCTCACGCTGCGCCCCGGCCGCGCGGTGCTGGAGCAGCGGACCACGCTCTCCAACCCCGGTCCGGTGCGCCACCGCTTCTACTGGTGGACGAACGCCGGGGTCCGCGTGTGGGACGACAGCCGCATCCTCTACCCGATGCAGTTCACGGCGGGCCACGGCTTCGCCGACGTGGACACCTGGCCGGTGGATCGCGCCGGCGTGGACCTGAGCGTGGTCGGCAACCACCGCTCCGGTCCCGTGTCCCGGTTCAGCTACGGCAGTCGCGAGGGCTGGATGGCGGTCTACCATCCGCACACGCGGGCCGGGGTGGTCCACTACTCGGCGTCGTCGGATCTGCCGGCGAAGAAGATCTGGTCGTGGGGCGTGGACGCCGACGCGTTGGACTGGCGACGGACCCTGTCGGACGACAGCAGCGCGTACGTCGAGATCCAGGCCGGGCTGTTCAGGGACCAGGAGACGTACGGGCTGCTCGAGCCCGAGCAGTCGGCGAGCTTCACCGAGTACTGGCTCCCGCTGCGCGGCCTCGATGACGTCACGAGGGCCGGCCCGGACGCCGTGCTGGAGCTCAGTCGCGTGGCCGGTGGCGGCGACACGGTCTCGGTGCTGGTGGCGCTCGAGGTGACGCGAGCCCTGCCCGGAGCCGTGTTCCGCCTCGGCGACGGGTCCCGCACGATCGCCTCGGAGCGCGTCGATCTCACGCCGGCCGCGACCTTCAGGCGGCGATACCCGGCGCTTCCCGCCGCGGGCACCTACACCGTGACCCTCGCGGACTCCTCCGGCGCCGTCGTGCTCGAGCACACGGAGGGTCGCTACGACTTCGTCCCTGCGTCGCAGGTGGCGCTCGGCGCGCGGGCGCCGCGCCGTTATCCGCCGCCCGACCAGCGCGGCGACGGAGACTTCGCCGCCGTGGGCAGCGAGCAGGAGCGACAGGGTCAGTTGCTCGAGGCGCTCGGGACCTATCGCGACGGCCTGACGCGGTTTCCGGAGAGCGTCCTGCTGAACCGCTCGGCCGGGCGCCTGGAGGCAGCGCTCGGACAGGACGTCCCCGCCCGCGCGCATCTCGCGACGGCGGTGGACGGCGTCAGCACCGATCTCGAGTCCTGGTACTACGCCGGAGTCGCGGCGGCCGCGGCCGGCGACGACGCGGCCGCGCGCCGCGCCTTCGAGCTGGCGCAGGCCTACGGCGCCTTCCGGCCGGCGGCCACGATCGCCCTCGCCGAGCTCACGGCACGCCGTGGCGACCGCGCGGGCGCCCTGGGAATCGTGCGGGGGCTGGGAACCCAAGGCGAGGGCGTGCGCTCCGGCACGATCGAGGTCGCGCTGCTCCACTCGCTGGGCCGCGACGCGGAGGCGCGGGACCGCCTGGCAGGCTTGATGCGCCTCGACCCGGCGAACTCGCTGCTGCGCTACGAAGCGACCCGACTGGGTGCCGACGATGCGCAGCTCTGGCCGCACCTCGCCGCGGACCCCGAGCGCATCCTGGACATCGCCACCGAGTACCTCCGGCTCGGCCTGTGTGGCGAGGTCGTGGCCCTGCTCGCCCACCCGTGGCCGGCCGGTCCGGACGTCGTGACCGAGCCCGGGATGCCGAGGCCGGAGACCTATCCGCTGATCGCCTACTATCGCGGCTTCTGCCGCGACGCGGCGGCCGAGGACGGCGCGGCCGACATCGCTGCCGCCGCGCGCATGCCGACACGGTACGTGTTCCCGAACCGCCCCGAGTCGTTCACCGTGCTGCGCCGTGCCCTGGCCGCGGACTCCGGCGACGCGACCGCCCACCTCCTGCTGGGTTCGCTGCTCATGGCCAGCGGGCTGCCGGATTCCGCGATGCAAGAATGGGAAGCGGCGGCCCGACTCAATCCCCGCCTGCCGGCGCTCTACGGCATGATGGCACGGACCGTGCTGGCGACCGGTGGGTCGCCTGATCGCGCCGTCGAGCTGTTCGCGGAGGGCACCCGGGTGGATTCGCTCAACGTCGGTCTGTACCTTGGCCTCGAGCAGGCGATGCGGCGCGCGGGCCGGTCCGCCGACGACAGGGTTCGCGCGCTGCTCGGCTATCCGGACTGGCCCGACGCCCCCTCGACGCTGGTCTATGCGGCCGTGGGGGTCCTCGCCGAGGCGGGCCGGTTCGACGAGGCCGAGCATCGGCTGGCGGGGCGGTATCTCTCGCGGGAGGAGGGCGGCACGAACGTGCGCCAGGTGTACCTCGACTTGAGGCTGCAGCGCGCGCGAGCGCTCGCGTCGCGCGGCGAGTGCACGGCGGCGGCCCGCGTGCTCGACCATCTGGCCGACGCGGTGCCCGCCCTGCCGTTCACCCACGACGGCTTGCGCCCCCTGGCCCTGGCTGTCGCGTTCCAGCGCCGCGTGGCGGAGGCCCGCGCGTCGTGCCGCAGGTGACCGCCTCCCGGCGCGGGCCGACCCGCCCGGAAACCCGTGGTCCGGAGACCCGCTCCCGGTGACTTCGGTGACCCGCAAGGCCGTGATCCTCGCCCGGGGCCTCGGCACCCGGATGCGCCGGGACGACGCGGCCGCCGGGCTCGACGCGAAGCAGGCCGCGACCGCGGCCGAGGGGCTGAAGGTGCTGATGCCGCTCGGCGGCCGGCCGTTCGTCCACTACGTGCTGAGCGCGCTGGCCGACGCGGGCTACGAGGAAGTCTGTCTCGTCATCGGCCCGGACCGGCCGGCGGTGCGCGAGCATTTCGAGCGCGACGTCAGGCCCAGGCGGCTCCGGATCGCCTTCGCCGTCCAGGACGAGCCGCGCGGCACCGCCGACGCGGTGCTGGCCGCCGAGGCGTTCGCCGGCCCCGACCGCTTCCTGGTCATCAACTCGGACAACTACTACCCGATCGAGGCGTACCGCGGCCTGCGGACGATGCACGGCGCGGGCATCGCGGCCTTCTGGCGCAAGACCCTCGTCTCCGAGGGCAACCTGCAGCCCGAGCGGGTCGCGGGCTTCCCGATCATCGAGCGGGACGCGGCGGGATTCGCGACCGGGCTGGTCGACGCGGCCGACGCGGCGGTCGGGCCCGAGGCCGACGCCCTGATCAGCATGAACTGCTGGATGTTCACCCCCACGATCTTCGCCGCCTGCCGGGCCATCCCGCCCTCGCCGAACGGCGAGCTGGAGATCCAGGCCGCCGTGCGCCACGCGATGCGCGCGCTCGGCGAACGGTTCGAGGTTCTCGCCCTTCGCGCCCCGGTGCTGGACCTCACGGCCCGCGGCGACATCGCCTACGTGACCGCGCGCCTCGCCGGCACGCGGGTGGAGCTCTAGCCCATGGCTTCGCAGCCGATGCTCGACCAGGCGCTCGACGCGCTGCAGCGCCTCGGCGGCACCTCGGGGGAGGTGCGCCGCTACTTCGTGCCCGGCCGCATCGAGGTGCTCGGCAAGCACACCGACTACGCGGGCGGGCGGAGCCTGCTGTGCGCGGCGGAGCGCGGGATGTACTTCGCGGTCGCGCCGCGGGGCGACGGCCGGATGCGGATCGCCGACGCGCGGCTGGGCGAGACGGTGGAGTTCGCGATCGAGGCCGGCGTGCGGGCCGCGCCGGGCCACTGGTCCAACTACCCGATGACCATGGCCCGGCGCCTCGCGCGCAACTTCCCGGGCCGCTGGACCGGCGTGGACGTCGGGATGGTCGGCGACCTGCCGCTCGCGGCGGGGATGAGCAGCTCGAGCGCCGTGTCGATCGGCTACTACGTCGCGCTCGCCGACGCCAACGCGCTCGAGCGGCGGCCGGAGTACGCCGAGAACATCCACACCATGGAGGACCTCGCCGGCTACCTCGGCACGGTCGAGAACGGCCGCACCTTCGGCACGCTGCGCGGGGACACCGGCGTCGGTCTCGCGGGCGGCAGCGAGGACCAGACGGCCATCCTGTGCTGCCGCGCCGGCGAGCTGAGCCAGTACTCGTTCTGCCCGGTGCGCCACGAGCGGAACATCCCGCTGCCGGCGGGCTGGACCTTCGCGGTGGGCGTGACGGGGGTGGTGGCCGACAAGAACGCCGCGGCCCAGGAGAAGTACAACCGCGCCGCGCGCCTGGTGGACGAGGTGATGAAGGTCTGGCGCGGCGCGACCGGCCGCGACGACCTGTGGCTCGCCGACGCCCTGCGCTCGTCGCCGGACGCGCCCGCGCGGTTCCGCTCGCTGCTCGGCCCCACGCCGGACCTGCTGGAGCGGTTCGACCAGTTCCACGTCGAGAACGCCGAGATCATCCCGGCGGTGGGCGACCTGCTGGCGCGGGGCGACGTGCGGGGCATCGGCCCGCTGGTCGACCGGTCGATGGACCGCGCGGTGCGCCTGCTCAAGAACCAGATCCCGGAGACGATCGCCCTGGCCTCCGGCGCGCGCACGCTGGGCGCGGCAGCGGCCTCGGCGTTCGGCGGCGGCTTCGGCGGCGCGGTCTGGGCGCTCGTGGCCGAGCGCGACGCCGCGGACTTCCTGAGCCGCTGGGCCGACGGATACCGGAAGGCGTTCCCGGCCCACGCCGGCCGGGCCGAGTTCTTCCTCACCGGCGCCGCGCCGGCCATGCGCCGGCTGTAGGCCGGATCGAAACGGACCGGCCGCGCCGTCCGTAACACATCACATGCCCGTGCCACGCTCCGGGGGACGACCGCAGCGTCGGTCGCCCCCGGGCTTGGTCATTCGCCATCGCCGCGTCGAAGGAGACCCCCCGATGCACCGGACCGACCGCACCCTGAGCCGCGCGCTGCGCCTCGCGGCCCTCGCCGCCCTCGCCGCATCTCCGCTCGCGGCCCAGACGAAGCTGCTCCGCTTCCCGGACATCCACGGCGACCGCGTCGTCTTCACCTACGCCGGCGACCTGTGGACGGCACCGTCGACCGGCGGCACCGCGGTGCGGCTCACCGCGCACCCGGGCCTGGAGCTGTTCGCCAAGTTCTCGCCCGACGGGAAGTGGATCGCGTTCACCGGGCAATACGACGGCGACGAGCAGGTGTACGTCATTCCCGCGACCGGCGGCGTCCCGCGCCAGCTGACCTTCTACCCGGCCCGCGGTCCGCTGCCGCCGCGCTGGGGCTACGACAACCAGGTCTACGGTTGGACGCCGGACGGGAAAGCGGTGCTGTTCCGCTCGCTGCGCGACGGCTGGGACCTGGCCGACAACCACCTCTACACCGTCCCGGTGGAAGGCGGGCTCCCGACGCGGCTGCCGATGCCGCAGGCCGGCGCCGGCGACTTCTCGCCGGACGGCCGGCGGGTGGTCTACTCGCCGCTGTTCCGGGACTTCCGCGCCTGGAAGCGCTACCAGGGCGGCTGGGCCGAGGACCTGTGGGTGTTCGATCTCGCGACCCACGAGTCGAAGAACATCACCAACAATCCGTTCACCGACCGCGACCCGATGTGGATCGGCGACCGCATCTACTTCGCCTCCGACCGGTCGGGCACGCTCAACCTGTATTCGGAGGCGCCCGACGGCAGCGACCTGCGCCAGCTCACGACCAGCACGACCTGGGACGTGCGCTGGCCGAGCGCGGACGAGACGGGGCAGATCGTCTACGAGTCCGACGGCGAGCTGCACGTCTTCGACACCCGCGACGGCTCCGACCGCAAGCTCGACATCTTCGTGCCCGGCGACGGCCTGGCCGCGCGGCCGCACCACCAGTCGGTGGCCCGCTACGTGGAGGACTTCGCGCTGAGCCCCAACGGCGCGCGCGCCCTGTTCACCGCCCGCGGCGACGTGTTCACGGTGCCCGCGGAGCACGGCCCGACCCGCAACCTCACCCACAGCTCCGACGCGCACGACAAGGCGGCGCGCTGGTCGCCGGACGGCCGCAAGATCGCGTTCATCTCGGACATGAGCGGCGAGGAGGAGCTGTACCTGGTCGACCAGGACGGCTCCGGCGCGCCCGAGCGGCTCACCACCGGCGGCGACATGATGCGCTACCCGCCGGTGTGGTCGCCGGACGGCAGGTACCTGGCGTTCGCGGACAAGGCCGGCCGGCTGTGGGCGCTCGAGCTGGCCACCAGGCGCCTCACCGAGGTGGCGCGCGACTCCAGCGGCAGCCTGTACGACCAGAGCTGGTCGCCCGACAGCCGGTGGCTCGCCTTCAGCCTCACCCACGAGAGCGGCTTCCGCTCCGTGTACGTGTGGGGCCTCGCGGACCACGTCCTGCACCAGGTGACCGACGCGCTGACGGGCGCGTACGAGCCGGTCTTCGACCGCGACGGCAAGTACCTCTTCTTCCTGAGCGACCGGGAGTACCACCCGCAGCTCAGCTCGCTGGAGTGGGACTTCGCCGGCAACCGCACCACCGGGATCTTCGCGCTGTCGCTCCGGAAGGACGTGCCGACGCCGTTCCCGCCCCAGAGCGACGAGGTCAAGCCCGACACGGCCGCCGCGGCGGCTCCCGCGCCCGCGCCGGCGGCGCCCCGCGGGCGGCACGAGGCGGCCGACACCGCCCGGTCGGCGGCGAAGGCCGCCCCGGCGCCGGTCGGCATCGACTTCGACGGCCTCGCCGACCGCGTCACGCCCGTCCCCGTGCCCGCCGACAACTACAGCGGCCTGGTGGCCGTGAAGGGCAGCCTGATCTACCTGCGCCAGCCGGCGGGCTTCTACGGCCGCTCGACCGACGAGCACTCGGCGCTGATGGTCTTCAGCTTCGAGGACCGCAAGGCCACCACGCTCGCCGAGGACGTCGGCGGCTACGCGCTCTCGCCCGACGGCTCGAAGGTGCTGGTGCAGCAGGGCGGGACCTACAACCTCTACGACGCGAGCGCCAAGGGCGCGTCGTCGAAGAAGACGGTCTCCACGGCGGGCCTCCAGGCCGACATCGTCCCGCAGCAGGAGTGGGCGGAGATCTTCGAGGAAGTGTGGCGGCGGTTCCGCGACTTCTTCTACGTGCCGAACATGAACGGCTACGACTGGAAGGCGCTGCACGACCGCTACCGGCCGCTGCTCCAATACGTGGGTCACCGCTCCGACCTCGACTACGTGCTGCAGGAGATGATCGCCGAGCTGAGCAACTCGCACACCTACATCTCGGGCGGCGACTACGGCGACGTGCCCGATCGGCCGCCGGTGGGGCTGCCCGGCGCGCGCTTCGCGCTGGACTCCGCCTCGGGCCGCTACCGCATCGCCGGCATCCTCCGCGGCGACAACGCCGAGGGGCCGTACCGCTCGCCGCTCACGGCCGTCGGCGTGGACGCGCGCGTCGGCGACTACGTCATGGCGATCGACGGCACGGACCTGAGGGCGCCGGACAATCCGTACCGGCTGCTCCGCTACAAGGCCGACCGGCCGGTGACCCTCACGCTCAACACGCGCCCCACGACCGACGGGGCGCGGCAGGTGACCTACCAGCCGGTCGCCAGCGAGACCAACCTGGTCTACTACGGCTGGGTCGCCGCCAACCGGCGGCGCGTGGACTCGCTGAGCCACGGCCGGGTCGGCTACCTGCACCTGCCCGACATGGGAGCGGACGGCATCAGCGAGTTCATCAAGTGGTACTACCCGCAGATCCGGATGGAGGGGCTGGTCATCGACGACCGCGGCAACGGCGGCGGCAACGTGTCCGCGATGATCATCGAGCGGCTGAGCCGCACGCTCCTGGCCACGCGCTACTCGCGCAACAACGACTTCACCGACACCTACCCGGGGACGACGTTCTACGGCCCGATGGCCGCGCTGCTCAACGAGACCTCGGCCTCGGACGGCGACATCTTCCCCGCGATGTTCAGGCAGGCGGGCCTCGGCCCCCTGATCGGCAAGCGGTCGTGGGGCGGCGTCATCGGCATCACCGGCCATGGCCCGCTGCTCGACGGCGGCAACGTGAACGTGCCGGAGTTCGGGTTCGCGAGCGCCGACGGGCGGTGGATCATCGAGGGCCACGGCGTGGATCCCGACATCGAGGTCGAGAACGACCCGGCGTCGGTGATCGCCGGCCGCGACCCGCAGCTCGAGCGCGGCGTCGCGGAGGTGCTGCGGCGGATGGCGGAGCATCCGCGCCGGCTGCCGCCGCGTCCGGCGCCCCCGGTCAAGGCCCCGGCCGGCATGCGGTAGCGGCGGCGGGTCGACCGACGCACGGAGGCCGGGGCGATGGTGCCCCGGCCTCCGTCGTTCCTGCCCCCTCCGCCGCCCGGGCTGCTAGGGTGCGCGGCTGGTCGCCGCGATGAACGCCGCCACGTTGCTCTTGAGCTGCGCCAGGTCGGGCTCGTGCAGGTACATCATGTGCCCGGCGTCGTAGTACTTGAGCGCGATGTGGCTGCGGAG
>DASPTN010000137.1:0-54876 GCA_035623395.1 Gemmatimonadales bacterium
CTCATGCAGGACCAGGTGGACGCGGCCAGGGCCCGCGGCATCTGGGCGGCCTCGCTCACCAGCGCTTCGGGACCGGCTGCCCGCGCCGAGACGCTGGGCGACGCCGAGCGCGGTGGCCTCAAGCTGCTCTACCTGGCGCCCGAGCGGCTGATGACGGGCGAGATCATCGGCGCCCTCCGGCGCATCCGGCCCTGCCTCCTCGCCGTGGACGAGGCGCACTGCGTCTCCGAGTGGGGCCAGGACTTCCGTCCGGCGTACCGGAAGATCGGCCTGGCCAGGCTCGCCCTGGGCAAGCCGCCCACGCTCGCCCTCACCGCCACGGCGACGCGCGTGGTGCGCGACGACATCGTCACGTCGCTCCGCCTCGGTCTGATCGAGCGGATCGTGGGGAGCTTCGACCGGCCCAACCTGTTCTTCGCGGCGCGGCGGGTGCGCGACGAGGACGAGCGCCGGCGGGAGCTGCTGGCGCTGCTGAGGCCGTATCGCGGGCCGTCGATCGTCTACGTCCCGACCCGCCGCCTGGCCGAGCGCTGGGCCCGGAGCCTCCTGCACGCCGGCGTGGAGGCGGCGCCCTACCACGCGGGCCTCGAGCACATGGTGCGCCGGGCCCTGCAGGACCGCTTCACGGCCGACCGCATCGAGTGCGTCGTCGCGACCACCGCCTTCGGCCTCGGGATCGACAAGGCCAACGTCCGCCGCGTCGTGCACCTCGGCCTCGCCACCAGCCTGGAGGCCTACTACCAGGAGGCGGGCCGCGCCGGCCGCGACGGCAGGCGGGCCCGCTGCGAGGTGCTGTGGACCCGCGGCGACCTGCGCCTTCAGCGGATGATCCTCCAGGACGACCGGAAGCTGGATCCCTTGCTCCGCTACCTGACGGCGTTCGGCTGCCGCCGCGCCGAGCTGCTGCGGCACTTCGACGAGCGGGTCACGCACTGCGGCGGCTGCGACCGCTGCGAGAAATGGAAGCGCTGGTTCGGGCGGAAGGAGACGGCTCGGACCGCACCCGCGGCCGGCCCACCGCCGCTCGTCTCCGCGGGAGCGCGGTCCGGGAGCTGACGCCCCACGGTGGCGCCGAGTCCCTCCCCGTCACATCTTCCCGGTCCTCCACCCACTGCCTCCGGACGGCCGGGAGGACCGCGTGTCGATGCTCTGCGTCCGCTCCTTCGCGATTTCCATCGACGGCTTCGGTGCCGGGCCGGATCAGGATCTCCAGCATCCGCTCGGGGTCCGCGGTCCGGAGCTGATGGACTGGCTCTTCCACAGCCGCTCCTGGCAGCGGATGCACGGCGAGGAGGGCGGGGAGACCGGCGTCGACGACGACATGGCGGCGCGGGGATTCGCCGGCATCGGCGCCTGGATCCTGGGCCGCAACATGTTCGGTCCCGTGCGGGGCCCGTGGCCCGACGACGCCTGGAAGGGATGGTGGGGCGACGAGCCGCCGTACCACACGCCCGTCTTCGTGCTCACCCACCACGCCCGCGCGCCGCTCACGATGGCCGGCGGCACCGAGTTCCGGTTCGTCACCGACGGCATCGAGTCCGCGCTGCGGCAGGCGGTCGAGGCGGCGGGCGGTCGGGACGTCCGGCTCGGCGGCGGCGTCGCCACGATCCGGCAGTACCTCCGCGCCCGGCTCATCGACGAGCTCCACCTCGTCATGGCGCCGGTGCTGCTCGGCGGGGGCGAGCACCTGCTGCACGGCCTCGATCTGCGTGCGCTGGGCTACGAGTGCACCGAGCACGTCCCCGGCGCGCGCGCCACCCACGTCGTCCTGCACCGGCGCCGCTGACCGGCGCGACGCTGCGAGGTCGCCGCCCGGCGTCCCGCCGGGCCGGAGAGACCGGGTAAGGGAAGGAGAGGATGATGCGGCTCGTGCTGGTGTCGATCCTGCTCGCGGTGTCGTCGGCCCCCCCGGGGGCGGCGCAGGTGCCCGTGAGGGTCCGGCTCCCGTTCACCAACACCGCAGGGCGCCCCGACTCGCTCGTGATCAGTCGCATCCTCAGGGACGGCACCCCCCTCGACGAGCCCGACGTCCAGGTGCGCCGTCTCGGCGAGGGCGTGATCGAGGTGACCGGCTCGGGCCGGGGGCTCGCGTCCTGGGAGTTCCGTCTCTCGGAGGACGGACCGGTCTACGGCCTCGGCGAGCGCTTCGATGCGCTCAACCAGGCGCGCCGCATCGTCGTCAACGCCTCGAGCGACCTGCCCTGGGCCAAGGGATCCGGGACCTACGTTCCCATCCCGTTCTTCATGAGCCTCAGGGGCTACGGCCTGTGGGTGGACACGTACTCCGAGGCGGTCTTCGACCTGGGCATCACGGACCGCGACGCCTTCGTGGTGCGGCTGCGGGACACGCGGCTGCGCATCCTGTTCTTCGAGGGCCCGCAGCTCCCGCAGGTCCTGGAGCGCTACACGGGGGTGGTCGGCCGCGCCAAGCTGCCGCCCTACTGGGCCTTCGCGCCGTGGAAGAGCCGCAACTGGCATCCCGATACCACGGCGGTGTACGAGGACATCGATCGGTACCGGCAGCTCGGGCTGCCGGCATCGGTGCTGGTGCTGGACTCTCCCTGGGAGACCAACTACAACACCTTCCTGATCAACCGGCTCCAATTCGCGGACCCCGAGGCGATGGTCAGGCGCATCCACGACCGGGGCTTCAAGCTGTGCGTGTGGCTGACCGCGTTCGTCAACGAGACGACCTGGACACCGGTCGAGCCGGAGTTGGTGGGCAAGATCCCCCTCACCGCGGCCTCGAACTACGAGGAGGCGCGGCAGGCCGGCTACTTCCTCCACGACGACTCGGGCGGCGTGTACCAGTCCTCCTGGTGGAAGGGGCGGGGCGGGCTCGTCGACTTCACCAATCCCGCCGCGGTGGAGTGGTGGAAGAACCAGGTGCGGCAGGCGATCCGCCTGGGCGTGGACGCGTTCAAGGCCGACGGCGGCGAAGGGAGCTTCGTCGGCGACGCCCGGTTCGCGGACGGCTCGGACCCCGCCGTAATGCGCACCCGGTACTCGGTCCTCTACAACCGGACCCTGCAGTCGCTGATCGACGGCGACCTGCACGGCGACGGCGTGCTGTTCAGCCGCAGCGGCTCGGTGGGCAATCACAACCTTCCGTTCATCTGGGGCGGCGACAACGAGTCGAACTTCGGAACCGAGAACGGGCTCCCGAGCGTGGTGCGGGCCGGCCTCAACGCCGGCCTGTCCGGCGTCTCACTGTGGACCAGCGACCTCGGCGGCTACATCAAGCTCGCGCGGACCCCGGGCGACGACGTCCTGTTCGACCGCTGGACGGAGTTCTCCGCGTTCTCTCCCCTGATGGAGGTGCACTCCGGCATCAACCTGGGCCCGTGGGACTACGGCCAGCGGGCGCTGGACATCTTCCGGCGCTACTCGCGCCTGCACATGAGCCTGTTCCCGTACCGCTACGCGGCGGCGCAGGAGAGCGCCCGCAGCGGCATGCCCATCATGCGCGCGCTGGTGCTGTTCCACCCGCTCGACACGGAGGCCCGGGAGTCCGAGGACGAGTACTACTTCGGCCCCGACCTGCTGGTCGCACCGGTCGTCACCGCTGGCCTGCAGCGCAGCGTCCACCTCCCCGAGGGACGGTGGCTGGACTACTGGAGCGGGGCGGCCTACGCGGGACCTGCCGACGTCGTCGTCGACGCGCCGCTCGATCGCATCCCGCTGTTCGTGAAGGAAGGGACGATCCTGCCCAGGATCCCCGAGGACGTCATGACGCTGGTGCCCTGGACCGGCACGGGCACGGCGCCGGTTCCGACCCTCGACGACCGGCGGGTCTACGACATCTATCCCGGTCCGGCTCGGAGCCTGACGGACTTCGAGGGCCGCCACCTCGACCTGAGCGCGGCAGCCGGCCGCACGACGCTCGACCTGACCGGCGCCCCCGCTCGCGTGACGATCGTGTGGCGCTTCCGGCGCCCGGGGCACGCGACCGTGAACGGGCGCGCGGTGAAGCTGCAGTCGACGGGCGACACCGTCACGGTGACGTTCGCCCACACCGCCGAGTCCCGGCTCACCTGGTGGTAGGGACCGGTCGACGACGCGCAGCGTCGCCGCACGCTCGGCCGGCGTGCCCCCCCCCGGCTCTCGCACCCGTACTCCTTCCCACGGAGGCTCCGTGCTCCTGATTCGCGAAGTCATGTACTGCAAGCCGGGCAAGGTGCGCCCGCTGCTCGAGAAGTTCCTCGCGATGAACAAGCTGTCGGCGAAGGCCGGGATGCCGAAGATGCGGGTCATGACCGACTTCTGCGCCGAACGGTACTGGACGCTCGTCGCCGAGATGGAAGTCTCGAGCATGGCCGATTTCGAGAAGATGATGCAGGGCGGCGGACAGAACGCGGAAGCGATGAAGGAGATGGAGAGCATCATGAAGGACTACCACGAGCTGGTGGTGAAGGGCCGGCGCGAGGTCTACAAGATCGAGGGGTAGGCAGAATACGAACGGGGTCGCCGCGATACCCCGGCGACCCCACAAACCCCGAACCCCAGCCTCCTACCCCCTCACCGCCGTCGCCAGAATCCCCAGCGCCTTCCACAGGCCAGGCTTGGCCTCGAACCTCGCCAGCTTCGGCCCCAGCCGCTGGGCCACCCGGTTCGTGACGAACCACGGCGGCGTGGGCCAGACCCGGAACGGCGCGCGCGCCACCGTCTTCTCCGGCCGGGAGAACATCAGCGCGTTGTGCACCACTCCCGTCCCGGACTGGATGTCGTCCGGCGTGTGGCCGGGGTAGGCACCCCAGGTCGTCACCCCCAGCGCGTAGCTGATGGCCGACCAGTGGTTGATGCTCACCGATCCGTACCGCAGGTCCGCCACCGTCCGCTCCACCGCCTCGTGCACCTCCGGCTCGGCGAGCGAGCGCGGGTGCACGACGATCGTGGCGTTGAGCGTGCCCCACAGCGTCTCGTTGCAGAAGCGCACCGCGCGCTCGAGATACTCCGGGACGCTGCTGGCCTCGAGCGCCGTCTCGGCCACGAGACCGCAGAAGGCCTCGGTGTGGAAACACATGTCGTCGGCGTCGTGCGGGTCGAGACCGGGAATCAGGGTCCACGGCACGGTGCCGTCGTCCGCCGCGCCGTGGCGCTCGGCCTGCTGGTGCGCCGCGCGGAACGCCGCGTCGCGCGCCGGGGCGCCGGGATAGTACGGCCGGCGCGCAGGCACGGCCGCCAGCCGATGCCGGACCGCATCCACCAGCGGGCCGCGCAGCGGCCAGGACGCGTGCTGGACGATCACGCGGGCCGCGTTGCAGTTGAAGCCGGCGTTGTTGGCCAGCTGCGAGACGATGTTCGCCGCGTGGTAGCGCACGTCGCCGGCGCTCCACGGGCCCGGCACGACGATCACCGGACTCACGTTCCCGAGCTCGGCGGTGACCGGTTTGTCCAGCAGCGGCCGGCCCTCGGCCAGTCGCCGCTCGCCTTCGGGCCCGTCCCCGAACACGATCGCCTCGTACGTCTTGTCCGATCCGGTGAGGTGCACCTCCCCGATGCCGGGATGCCGGCTCAGGTACGCGCCCTCCGCCCCGCCTCCGTACACGATCCGCAGCACGCCCAGCTCGATGAGCCGGTGGAACCCGCGCTCGAGGTACGGGCCGAGGTAGTCGTTGACCGGGTGCGCCTTGTAGAGGACGACGTGGTTCTCGACGAACAGCTTGTAGAGCGCATCCAGCGGCCCGATGGACGACACGTTCCCGGCGCCGAGGACGAGCGCGACCTTGCCGTCCGCGGCGCCGTCCCGGTACGCCACGGCCTGCGTCTCGGTGACGGCGTCGGCCGCGACGCCCGGCTGCATCCACACCTCCGCCGTGACGCCGGCGTAGAACAGCCGGTCCCACACGCTGGCGGGGAACACCTCGGCGGCCGCCTGGCCGCCGGAACGCGTCCAGACGGGACCGGGAATGCGGGGCGTGCCGCGGCGGGCGATGTCGGCCACCGCGTTTCGCAGCAGGCGGATGTTCCGCAGCGCAATCATCGGGCCCGCGATCCACTCCTCGCCGCTCGCCCGCGAGCCGGGCTCGACGCCCTTGTGCAGCAGCGAGGCGTCCACCCACGCGTCGCTCACCGCGGCGAAGTCCGCCAGGAGGCCGTCCAGCAGCTCGGCGCGCTCCGCGGCCGTCACGCGCCGCCACGCTCGACGCTTCGCCTCCAGGTCGCGGATGGCCGCGTCCATCTCCTCCCGGGGCGTCGCGGTGGCTGCGCTGCGGGCTTCGGAGTGCCGCGGAATGCCGTGGGCGACGCTCGAGGTCAAACGCACGCTCATATGGTCGGGGCAGTCACAACCCATTACCCACGGCTGCCAACCTAACAGGCTGTGACCGGCGGCGGCTACCACCTGCCGCCGGCCACCGCCTAGATTGGAAGATGGACGACAGCCTCTTCTTCACCGACCAGAACCTCGCGGTCAGGGACACCGTGAGGGAGTTCGCCCGCAGCGAGATCGCGCCGGTCGCCCGCCAGTACGACGCCGAGTGCCGCTTCCCGTGGCCGACGGTCAAGAAGATGGCCGACCTGGGCATGCTCGGCGTGCCGTGGCCGGAGGAGCTGGGCGGGTCGGGGATGGACTACCTGTCGTACATCATCACCGTCCACGAGCTGGCCAAGGTGGACGCGTCGCACGCCATCACGGTGTCCGCCCATACCACGCTGGGCACGTCGCCCATCGTGGACTTCGGCACCGGGGAGCAGAAGCGGCGGTTCGTGCCGTTGCTCGCGGCCGGGAAGGTGCTCGGCGGATTCGGGCTCACCGAGCCGGGCGCCGGGTCGGATGCCGGCGGCACCGCGACGACCGCCGTGGACCGGGGCGATCACTACCTCCTCAACGGCTCCAAGGTCTTCATCACCCACGCCGGCGTGGGCGAGATCTTCGTGTGCACGGCGCGCACGGCGCCCGGTCACACGAGCCGCGGCATCACGGCGTTCATCGTGACCAAGGAGACGACGGACAAGGAGGAGGCGAAGGCGACCGGGATCGGCCACGAGCCCCGCCTGCAGTGGACCAGGGGCCTCAGCGCCGGCAAGAAGGAGGACAAGATGGGCTGGCGCGCGTCCGACACCCGCGAGCTGCACTTCGCCGACGCCGTCGTGCCCAAGGAGAACGTGCTCGGCAAGACCGGGGAGGGCTTCGTCCAGTTCCTCAAGACCCTGGACTCGGGCCGCATCGGGGTCGCGGCGCTGTCGCTGGGCCTGGCCGAAGGCGCCTACGAGGAGGCGGTCCGCTACACCAGCTCGCGGAAGCAGTTCGGCCGCCACGTCGCCGGCTTCCAGGGGGTCCACTTCGCCCTGGCGGACATGGCCACGGAGATCGAGGCGGGCAAGCACCTCACCTACCACGCCGCCTGGCTGAAGCAGAACGGCAAGCCGCACAAGGCCGAGGCGGCGATGGCCAAGCTGTACTGCTCCGAGCTGGCGATGCGGACGACCATCAAGGCCGTCCAGCTCCACGGGGGCTACGGCTACACGACGGAGTACCCGGTCGAGCGGATGATGCGGGACGCCAAAGTGGGGGAGATCGGGGAGGGCACGAGCGAGATCCAGCGCCTGGTCATTGCGAGGCAAATTCTAGGTGATCTTCTGGGGCATTGACTAAGTCTAAGATTGGCATTACCTTAAAGAGGATGGTTTCAGAAGCCGCCTCAGCCTTGGGCTCCCTGCTGGAGCGCGAGGTCCTGCCGCTGGTCGCCAAGCCACACCGCTACGTCGGCCACGAACTCGGTGTCGCCCGCAAGGATTGGGACGCCGCTGAGGTCCGCCTGCTGTTCTGCTATCCCGACGTCTACGAGGTCGGGATGAGCCACGTCGGGACGCAGATTCTCTACCACGTGGTGAACCGGCAGCCGGAGTGGGTCATGGAGCGTGCGTATGCCCCATGGCCGGACATGGAGGGGCAGATGCGGGAACGCGGGATCCCGCTGTTTTCCCTCGAGAGCCGGCACGCGGCGCGGGACTTCGACGTCATCGGGTTCACGCTGCAATCCGAGCTGACGTACACCAACGTGCTGACCATGCTCGACCTCGCGGGCGTGCCGCTGCGGCAGGTCGATCGCCGGCCGGGCGACCCGCTGGTGCTCGGCGGGGGACCGTGCGCCAGCAACCCGGAGCCGCTCGCGCCGTTCTTCGACGCATTCCTGATCGGGGACGCCGAGGATGCGCTGGGCGAGATCCTGGGGATCGTCGAGGACGAGAAGGCGGCGGCTCGGTCCCGTCCGCACCTGCTGTGGCGTCTCGCCATGGAGGTGCCCGGCGTCTACGTGCCGAGCCTGTACGCGATTCCGGGCGGGGGCGGCACCGCGAGGCCGACGGACGCACGGCTGCCGTGGCCCGTGGTCGCGCGGACGGTGCCGGTCCTGAGACCCGAGGATCACCCGCGGCGGATGCTCGTGCCGATGACGGAGGTCGCGCACGAGCGGCTTCCCATCGAGGTGCTGCGCGGCTGCGTGCGCGGGTGCCGGTTCTGCCAGGCGGGCTACCTGTACCGGCCGGTGCGCGAGCGGGACGTGGCAGACTGCGTCGCCATCGCGGAGGAAGGGCTGCACCACGGCGGCAACGAGGAGATCTCGCTGCTCTCCCTGTCCACCGCCGACCACACGGAGGTGGGGGCGCTGGTGGACGGCGTGAGCCGCCTCGCCGCCCGGCAGGGCGTCGCGGTGGCGCTGCCGAGCCTCAGGGCCGACGCGTTCTCGGTCGAGCTGGCCGCGGCGGCCTCGCGGGTGCGGCGCACCGGCTTCACGTTCGCTCCCGAGGCCGGTTCCGAGCGCCTGCGGAAGGTGATCAACAAGGGCCTGTCCGAGAGCGAGATCCTGCTCGCGGTCGAGCGCGCGATGGACGCCGGCTGGCCGAGCGTGAAACTGTACTTCATGGTCGGGCATCCTACCGAGTGTCAGGCGGACCTCGAGGAGCTGGCCTCGCTGGTGGAACGCATCCGGGACGTCGTGCGGCGGCATCCGGGGACGGGGCGCGGCGTGGTGTTGAGCATCTCGCCGTTCGTGCCCCGCCCGCACACGCCGTTCGAGTTCGAGCGCCAGGACGACCTGGACGAGACGCGCGCCAAGTTGCGCTGGATCAAGAAGCGCGTGTCGGGCCCCTCGGTGCAGGTGAAGTATCACGACCTCGACGGGACCGCGATCGAGGGGTTGGTTTCGCGGGGAGGTCGCGAGACGGCGGACCTCATCGAGGGCGCGTGGCGGCGCGGGGCGCGGTTCGACGGCTGGACGGAGCAGCTGCGGATGGACGCCTGGCGCGGATCGGCCGAGGCGATGGGCCTCACCGCCGCCGAGGCGTTCCGCGCGCGTGCCGAGGACGAAGCGCTGCCCTGGGAAGTGGTCTCGTACGGCATCGACCGCGAGTGGTTCCTGCGGGAGCGGCGGAAGGCCCATGCGGGCGTGCCGACCGACGAGTGCAAGCTGCACCGCTGCTCGGCATGCGGCGTGTGTGATTTCGAGGTGCTGCGGAACGTGCTGGCGGAAGAAGCGACGGTTGTCGGTGGCGGGTCGTGGGTTGTGGAGGAAGCAGGCTCCTCCCACAACCTTCCACCTGCAACCCACCACCGGTCCGTCCGCCTCCGCTACGCCAAGGAGGCGCCGCTCCGGTTCCTGTCGCATCTCGACGTCCTCCGCGAGCTGCTCCGCACGGCGCGGCGGGCGGGGACGCCCCTCAGGTACTCCGAAGGCTTCGCCCCGCGGCCGAGGCTCGGCGCGGGGCCGTCGCTCGCGACCGGGTGGACGTCGTCGAGCGAGTGGCTGGATCTCGAGCTTCGGGGGATCGACTGGGACGCCGGTCGCCTCGCGGCATTGCTCGAGGGGCTGAACCGGCACGCGGCGCCGGGCCTGCGGTTCCTGGCGGCCGGCGTGCTGCCGGAGAAGTGTCTTTCCCTGAACGCTGCGGTCGAGCGCAGCGCGTACCGTGCGACGTTCCCGGTCCCGCCGTTCGAGCCCGCCTTCGCGGAGCGCGACGCCGGCTGCCGGGCGTTCCTGGCGCGGGACGTGGTGCGCATCGAGCGCGAGCGGAGGGGGCAGGGCAGGAGAATGGTGGACCTTCGTCCGTTCGTGTACGACCTCGCGGCGCTGGACGGCCGCACGGTGGTGCTCGAGCTGCGGACGGCAAGTGACGGGTCGGCGAAGCCGACCGAGATACTCGAGGCGGCGTGCGGGGTGCCGAGGCACCTCCTGCCCCTCATTCAAATTCACAAGACGGACACCCGGCTCGGGGACGGCGGCTCGCCGCTCGGCCCCTGCCTGGTGACCGCCGGAGACGACACAGTTGAAACGGGAAATTCTGATCAATGGCAGCCCGCGGGAGACCCGCGTGGCGATTCTGGAGGACGACACCCTTGTTGAGCTGCTGGTGGATCGTCCCGACGCCCGCCGCACGGTGGGCGACATCTATCTCGGCAAGGTCGAGGCCGTCCTGCCGGGCATTCAGGCCGCCTTCGTCGACATAGGGGCTGACAAGAGCGCCTTCCTCCACGCGTCCGATCTCGTGGAGCCGGAGGAGGACGAGCTCGATGAGGAGAACGGCGCCGCCCAGGCGGCGGTGGAGGCCGCCGAAGCGGAGGCCGCCGGCGAGGACGCGGGGGAGAGCGGGCGCGCCGACAACGGCGGCCGGGGCGGCAAGGGCAACGGCGAGGGTCGCCGGGGCCGGTTCCCTCCGATCCAGGACGTGGTGAAGCGCGGCCAGACCCTGCTGGTGCAGGTGAGCAAGGAGCCCATCGGCTCCAAGGGGCCGCGGGTCACGGCGCAGATCTCCATCCCGGGCCGGTTCCTGGTCTACATGCCCTCGGCGAGCCGCGTCGGCGTCAGCCGGAAGATCGAGGCGCGCGACGAGCGCGCCCGGCTGCGGCAGATGGTCTCGAACATCCTGCCCAAGGACTCGGGCGGCGTCATCGTGCGCACCGTGGGCGAGGAGCTGACGGAGGAGCACTTCCGGCGGGAGCTGGACTCGCTGCTGAAGCTGTGGAAGAAGATCAAGAAGAAGTCGACGTTCGTCCGCGCCCCCGCCCTGGTGCAGCGCGAGACCAGCCTCACGCGCGGCATCATCCGCGACCTGTTCAGCGCCAAGGTGGACCACCTCGCGGTGGACTCGAAGGAGCTGCACCACGAGATCGTCGCCTACCTCGACCAGGTCGGGCCCGAGCTCAAGGAACGGGTCGAGCTGTATGGAGGCGATCCGCCGCTGTTCGACAAGTACGAGGTGGAGGCGGAGATCCGCAGCCTGTTCAACCGCCGCGTGGACCTGCCGACCGGCGGCTACGTGGTGATCGAGCAGACCGAGGCGCTGGTCTCGATCGACGTCAACACGGGCCGTTACACGGGCAAGAAGGACCCCGAGAAGACGATCCTCCGCACCAACCTCGAGGCCGCGCGCGAGATCGCGCGCCAGCTCAGGCTGCGGGACATCGGCGGGATCATCGTGTGCGACTTCATCGACATGGAGACCCGCGCGAATCGCGACAAGGTGCTGCAGGAGCTGCGCCAGCACCTCGCCCGCGACCGCGCGCGCACCCGGGCGTTCGCGGTGAGCGACCTGGGCCTCATCGAGATGACGCGCCAGCGGGTGCGTCCCTCCCTCATCCAGTCGATGACCGAGGCCTGTCCGACCTGCAGCGGAACGGGCCGCGTGTTCCTGCCGGAGACGGTGGTGGGGCGGCTGGAGCGCTCCCTCAAGCGCGCCGCGGTGCAGAACCGCGATCCGCGGATGACCGTGCGTCTCCACCCCGAGGTGGCCCTGTACCTGATGGAGCAGGAGCCCAACTTCCTGAAGAGCCTCGAGAAGCAGACCGGCATCGACCTCGAGGTCCGCGACGACCCGATGATGCGGCTCGACGAGTTCAAGCTGATGAGCCAGCCGGCGGGACGGGACGTCACGGAGCACTATCTCGTCGCCTAGCGGCACCCGTTGACCCAACCCCAAGCCCTGATTAAGCTTCACGGCTCGGAAACGACGGGAAAGAGACGAGCACCGCCATGTACGCGATCTTCAGAACCGCCGGCAAGCAGTTCCGCGCCGAGCCCGGCCGCAAGGTGCAGATTCCCTCGCTCGACGCGGAGCCCGGGGCCAAGCTGACGTTCGACGAGGTGCTGCTCGGCTCCGACGGCAAGCACGTGAAGGCCGGCACGCCCGTGCTGAAGGGTGCCAAGGTCACGGCCGAAGTCGTGCGGCACGGCAAGGGCGCGAAGGTCGTCGTCTTCAAGATGAAGCGCCGGAAGAACTACGCGCGCAAACAGGGTCACCGGCAGGGCTTCACGGAGATCCAGATCGACTCCGTGGACCTCGGGTGAGGCCGAGAGGATAGCGGAATGGCTCACAAGAAAGGCGTCGGCAGCAGCCGCAACGGACGCGACTCGGGGCCGAAGTTCCTCGGCGTCAAGCGCTACGCCAACGAGCAGGTGGAGGCCGGGAGCATCATCGTCCGGCAGCGCGGCACGCGCATTCACGCGGGCCGCAACGTCGGCCGCGGCCGCGACGACACGCTGTTCGCGCTGGTGGGCGGGATGGTGAAGTTCGAGTGGAAGGGGAAGGGCCGCAGGGCAGTCAGCGTGGTACCGGCGGCGTAGAGCATAGCCGGCCAGGTGCCAGAGCATCGGCACCGAGGCCCGGCAGGACATAACGGGTCAGGCGCGGGCCACGCGGCGCCCGGACCCGGCAGGCTGCAGCGACAGGCTCCCGAGCGATCGGGGGCCGCCTTGCTTTTGGCCCCCCCGGCGCTTGCCCGGATCGCGCCCGAGCATATCGTAGTCCATCGAGCCCGCGGGCCGGGGGTTGCCCGACTGCGCCTTGGGAGTGCGGTTTCCGCACCCGGACCGCGGCTGGAACCATAGTTGCGGCGGCTCGGGGTGCCGGACGTGCGCGTCCGGCCGGGGTTTCCCGTCACCGAGCCGCGCTCGCATCGCAAGCATGCTGAGAGGCCGCTTGGCGAAGTACGTCCTGACCACCCTCGCGCCCGTGCCTCGGCTGTCCCGCATCGCCGATGGGGCGGAGTGCATCCGCTTCTCCAAGCAGCTGGCGGTGCTCGCCTACCTCATGTCCCGGCCGCAGGCGCGCGCCACGCGCGACGAGCTGGTGGGCCTGCTGTGGGGCGGCCCGGCGCAGGGCGACGGCCGCCGGGCGCTGCGCCAGGTGGTCTACCAGATCCGCCACGCGACCGACCACGAGCTGCTGCAGGGGGAGGACGTCCTCACCCTCGAGCGCGACGAGGTCTGTTCCGACGTCGACGTCTTCCGGGAGCACGCCAGCGCGGGAGACTTCGCCGGCGCGCTCGCCGTCTACGAGCAGGACTTCCTGGCGAACGTGGCGCTGGCCGGCGCGCGCGAGTTCGAGCAGTGGGCCGAGGGCATCCGCGCCGTGCTCGCCGCGGAGCGTCGGCAGGTGCTGCGCACGCTGATCGCGCGCGAGTCCGACGCGGGGAGCTGGGCGGCCGCGGCGCACTACGCCGAGCAGCTGCTCGCGGCGGACCCGGGCTCCCTCGACGCGCGGCTGCGCCTGGTCGAGCTGCTCGCGCTCTCCGGCAACACGCTCGCGGCCCACGCCCGCGCCGGCGAGACCCGCGCCCTGATGGCGGAGACGAGCGGCGGCACGCCGCCGGCCGAGGTCGAGTACGCGGTCGCCCGCGCGCTGACGCCGGCGGCCCCGCCGGAACGGCGGATCGCCAACGGCTTCCCCCGCATTCCGGAGATGGTCGGGCGCGCGACGCAGTTCCACTCCGTGGTGGAGCGGTGGAAGTCGGCGATCGAGGGCCGCGGCGGCGCCGTGCTGCTCACCGGCGAGGCCGGCATCGGCAAGACGAGGCTGGCGCGCGAGCTGGCGCGCCGGTTCAGCCAGGACCGCTCGCTGGTGCTGCAGGCATCCTGCTACGCACTCGAGCAGTCCGAGCCGCTCGCCCCGTTCCTCGAGATGCTCGGCCTGGCCCACGGCGCCCCGGGCCTGGGCGGGGCCTCGGCCGCGAATCTCGCCGTGCTGGCCGCGCTGGTGCCGGAGGTCGCGCTCCGGTTCCGCGACGCGGTGGAGCCGCGGCACCTGCCCATCCTGCCGCAGGCCGTCGGGTCGGCGCTGCTCGACGCCTTCGGGGCGATCGCCATGGAGGCGCCGCTGGCGATCGTCGTCGAGGACCTGCACTGGGCGGCGCCGGCCACGGTGGAGTTCGCGCACCGCCTCGCGCGGCAGGCGGTGACCCATCCGCTGCTCCTGGTGCTCACGACCCGCGACCACGGCGCGAGCCCCGACACCACCCGCGCGCTGCGCGCGCTCGCCGCCTCCGCCGCGGTCGAGGAGGTGGCGCTCGATTCGCTCGACGAGGGCGACGTCGCCGATCTGCTGGGCAGCATCGCGGAGCTGACGCCGGACGTCGCCGGATGCTGCCTGCCCGAGCAGCTGGTGGAGCACGCCGGCGGGATTCCGCTGTACGTGCTCGAGATCCTGAAGGAGCTGCACGACACCGGCTACCTGGTGGTGCACGACGGCCGCTGGGTGCGGCAGGACGGCATGGGCCCGGCGGACACCGAGCTGCCGCTGCCCGCCTCGGGCATCGACATCCTGCGCAGCCGCCTGAGGAAGCTCGGTCCGCAGCTGCTGCACGCCCTCACCGCCCTCGCCGTGTGGGGCCGCGAGGCGTCGGTCGCGATGCTGGCGGAGGTCGGAGGCCTCGAGCCCGGGCAGGCGGAGGAGTCCCTGCTCGTGCTCGAGCGCCGGCACCTCGCGAGCCGCAGCGGCGACCTGCGCTCCGTGGCGCACGAGGAGATCGGCGCCGCCGCGCTCGAGCTGGCGCCGGCCGAGCTCGTGAACCGGCTGCACGCCCGCGCCGCCGACCTCGCGGCGGCTCAGGCGGCCCGCGGAACGCCGACCGACTGGATGGTGGCGGCGATGCACGCCGTCGCGGGCGGCGACACGGCGAGGGGTGCGCTGTGGGCCGCGCGAGCGGCCGGCGAGGCCGAGCGCTCGTCGGGCCGGGAGGCGGGCCGCGAGACGCTGCGCCGCGCCATCGCGGCGGCGCCGGAGGCGAGCCGGGGGGGCCTGCAGGTGCCGTTGCGGCCCGTGCTCGACGGCTCGTGGACGGCCGCGCGCTGGCTCGCCGAGCGCGACGGCAGCGCGCGGCGGCGCCGGTTCGCCCTCGTGGGCGCGGTCGCGGCGCTGGTCCTCCTCGTCGTGGTGGGCGCCGCCCTCCTTCCGCCCGCCATCCGCCGCGAAACTCCTCCTCCGCTGGGCGGCGCGAACATCGCGATCGGGTGGGGCATGCCCGGGCGACCGGACTCGGTGCGCGCGCTGGCCGTCGACGCGCGGTTCGTCGGCCGGCCGGCCAGCCTGGGCTCGCTCCCCGCGGCGACGCGACGGGGCTTCTACCCGGCGATGGTGCGGCCGGGGCTCATGACCGCGGCCGTCGCCTGCGCCCTCCCCAACGTGGATCCCACGGCCGTCTGCCTCCGCGACCTCGAACGCGGGGTGACCACTACGCTGGTGCGCTTCGCCGGCGACGCGGCGCCCGTCGGCTGGCTCCCCGACGGCTCGGCGCTGATCGTCCTGCGCGGTCGCATCACCCGCGCCGGCGGGTACGCGCACGATCTGGTCCTGGTCGACACGCTCGGCCGCGTGGTCCGGACCATCATCCGCGACTCGACGACCTACGAGGGAGCGTGGGCCACGCCGCTCGGCGACCGGATCGCGCTGCTGCGGGCGCGCGAGCATCGGCTGGAGGCCGCCATCATCGGGCTCGACGGAGGCATGATCGCCGTGGTGGACTGGTGCGACCGCTCGACCAAGATCACCTGGTCGCCGGACGGGCGGCGCCTCGCGTGCCTGCCCGAGGTCACGCAGGAACTGCTGCTCGGAGAAGCGCGGCCGCAGAGCTGGCCGACCCACGTCACGTTCCCGGGTCCCGTGGAGAGCGGTCCGATCTGGTCCGCGGACGGGCGCTTCATCGCCGTCTCGGTGGGGGGGCGGCGGCCGGGCGTGTACGTGGTGGACCGCGAGGGGCTGATGGAGCCGCGACTGGTCGCGGCCTTCCCCTCGGCGCCACGGCTGGTCGGCTGGACGTCCCCATCGGGCGTCCCGCCGCTGCACAAGCTCGACATCCGGCCGGAATCGCTCCGCCTGGCCGTCGGCGCCACGAGCACGCTGCAGGCCATGGGGCTCGGGCCGAACGGCGAGCTGCTCGGCCCGGAGGTGGTGCACTGGTTCTCGACCGATTCGTCGATCGCCCGCGTGGACGAGGACGGGGAGGTGGTGGCCGACCGGCCGGGACGGGCCTCCGTGGTAGCAGGGTACGGTCTCGAGCGCGTCGACGACACCTCGTACGTGCGGGTGGACTCGGCGGCGGTGCGCCTGCTGCTCGACGAAGACTTCGAGCGGGGGCTCAACCCGGCGCGCTGGCGCCTCTACGGCCAGCCGCCGCCGGAGGTGCTGCCGGGTTCGGGCCGCGGAGGCTCGGCGGGGTTCCACAACAACGGGACGTACTCGCACACCAGCGGCATCGCGCTGCGCGCCGCGCTGGCGCTGGACCGGGGCCTCACCGTCGAATACTGGGCCGCCATCCCCGTCACCAGGCCGCTGTGGCAATCGGTGAAGGTCGGGCTCTACTCGGCGCCGGCCGATTCCTTCCACGTCGGGTACGGTCCGGAGCCCGCGTCGAACGTCGCGGCGGTCTCGCTGGAGGCGCCGAACCCGAACGACGCGCGCCGCCAGATGATGGCGGTCGTCTCAGACGTCCGGCCGAATCAGGAACTGGTCGCGCTCCCGCGGCGCCTGGCGGACGGCACCTGGCATCGCTACCGCTTGGTGATCTACCCGCGCGGCGAGGTGCGGTGGTTCGCCGACGGGGTCGAGATGATGCCTCCGGCCCGGGCCAACCTCGCGGGCCGCTCGCTGTGGACGCTGGTGATCGCCGGCCGGTCGGTGGGCACCCGCGCCATGGTGGACGATCTGCGGGTGTGGGAAGGCGTGGTCCTCGACCCGTTGCAACCGCAGCGCCCCTCCCACCGTAGGGTCTCCCACGGGAGGAAAGGGCCATGAAGCTCTTCGACCGGTTTGCCGCCGGGCTCGAAACCCTCGGCAAGAAGGCCAATCAGGCGCTCGACGAAGGGAAGCTGCGGGTGGAGCTGATGAAGGCCCGCCGCCGCATGGACGCCGCGGCGCGGGATCTGGGTTACCTCACCTACCGGCAGGCCAGGGGCACTCAGGCGCCGCCGACCGACGTCGAGTCGCTGACGCAGCGCATTGCGGAGGCGGAGGCCGCGGCGGCGCGCATCGAGGCGCAGCTCGACCAGCTGAAGCAGCAGTCGCGAACGGGGAGCGCAGGCGCGGCGGCGGACGCGACGCCGACCGGCGAGGCGACCGCCGCGTCCGACGCCACGCCGCCGCCCGGACAGCCGCCCCGCCCCTAGCGGCTCGCTACAGGGTCGGGAAGACCCTCAGCGCGTTCTCCCTGGTGACCCGATCCTGGACCTGCCGCGGCAGGTCCAGGCTCATGAACTGGTCCAGGTTGCGCCTGAGGTCGTGCACGCCAGGGCTCGGCCAGTCGGTTCCCCACAACACCCGGTCCGCGATCTCCTCCAGCCGCGGGAAGTACTCCAGCAGCTTGAGCGGCGGGATGCCGGACACGTCCAGGTGCACGTTCCGGTGACGCCGGAGGATGAAGAAGGCCTCGTCCATCCACAGCGGCCGCCCGCCGTGCGCCATCAGGATGGTGAGGTCGGGGAAGTCCACCGCGACGTCGTCCAGCTCCATGGGATGGCCGTACTTGCAGCGCGCACCCGGGAACACGCTGGTGCCGGTGTGGATCATCACGGGCAGCCCGCGGTCCTCGCAGCGCTGGTACAGCGCGCCGAGCGTCTGCATGCCCTGGGTATGGGCGTTGGCCGGGAACAGCTGGTGCGGCGGATGGATCTTGACGCACCGGATGCCCAGCTCCAGCAGCTCGTCGACGTGGCCCTTGATGTCGCCGGCGAAGCGCGGGTGCACGCCGCCGTAGGGGAGCAGCCGCTCGGGCGCCGCCTCGGCATAGCGCGCCGCGAAGGCGTTGGTCTCGTCGGTGAACCCCATCAGGTCCGGGCTCGGGTAGTTCACCAGTCCCACCCGCCACACGCCGGCGCGGTCCATCACCTCGAGCAGGGCCTTCGGATCGTCCATCAGCGCGAGCAGGAACTCCCAGTGGTCTTCCTTGCCGCGGCGCATCGCTTCCATCACCTCGGGCCTCAGCTGACGCCACGGCTGGACGTGGACGTGGACGTCCGTGATGCCCGGGGGGGAGCTGCGCGACGGCAGGTTGGCGGTGGTTCCCAGAGTGCGGGTCCTCGGATCCCGTGAGAGACTAGCCGCGGTCGGTCATCGGTCGGTCCAGGTGTAGAAGCCGCGGCCGGATTTCCGCCCCAGCTTGCCCTCGGCGACCATCCGCTCCAGCAGGGCGGGGGGCGCGTAGCGCTCGCCGAGCGTGCGCTGCAGGTAGCGCGCGATGGCGAGTCGCACGTCGAGCCCGACCAGGTCGGTGAGGCGCAGCGGCCCCACCGGGTGGTTGTAGCCCAGCGTCATCGCGCGGTCGATGTCCTCCGGCGTCGCGACGCCGTCCTCCACCATCCGGATCGCCTCGAGGCCGAGCGCCACGCCGAGCCGGCTCGACGCGAAGCCGGGCGCATCCCGCACCACGATGGGCTCCTTGCCCATCCGGCGCGCGACCTCGAGCGCCGTGTCGCGGGCGGCGGCGCCGGTGGCGTCGTGGGTGACGACCTCGACCAGGCTCATCAGGTGGACCGGGTTGAAGAAGTGCATCCCGAGCACGCGCTCGGGAGCCGGCGTGGCGGCCGCGAGCGCCGCGACCGAGAGCGACGACGTGTTGGTCGCGAGCACCGCCTCCGGCGCCGCGGCGGCGAGGCCCGCGAACAGGTCGCGCTTGAGCTGCAGGTCCTCCGGCGCCGCTTCGATCACGAGGTCGGCCCCGTGCGCGGCGTCGGCCACGTGGTCGCCGGCCGTGATCCGCGCGAGCGCCAGGTCGCGCTCGGCGGCGGTCACCTTGCCCCGGGCCACGCCGCCCTCGAGGTTCGCCCGGATCCGCTCCACCGCCGCGGCCGCCGCGCCCGCCACGGCGTCCGCGAGGCGCACGGCGTAGCCCGCCTGGGCCGCGACCTGCGCGATGCCGTGTCCCATGGTCCCGGCCCCGACCACGGCCACCGTCCGGACGTCGCGCCGGCGGTCGGTCAAGCGGGCACGGAGGCGAACGCGGCCCGCGTCACGTCGGGGAAGTCGGTGCAGATCCCGTCCACGCCGAGGGCGAGGAGGCTCCGCACCTCGGCGGGGTCGTTGACGGTCCAGACGTAGAGTGCCTTGCCGGCCCCGTGCAGGCTCGACACCAGCGCGTCGTCCACGTAGTGGTGGTGCTGCCACAGGATGCTCGCGTCGGCGTCCTCGAGGCTGCGCACCGGGTAGACGGGGTACGACGCCGACAGGACGCCGCGCCGGATGAACGGGCGCTTCTCGCCCATCCGCCGGATGATCCGGTGGTCGAAGGCGTGCAGCGCGATCCGGTTCGGCGCCCCCGACTGCTCGATCACCTCGAACAGCCGCTCGTCCGCGGCCTTGGCGACGTACTTGATCTCCACGTAGGCGATCATCTTCGGCAGGATGACGGCGAGAGCTTCGCGGAGCGTCGGGATCGCCTCGCCGTTCGCCAGCGGGTGAGCGCGGACGTCCGCGAGCGTGCAGTGGGCGATGTGCCGGTCGGCGATCGTCTCGCCGTGATGCACGACGAGGGCGCCGTCCGCGGCCGAGTGGATGTCCAGCTCGACGGCGTCGGCGCCCAGCTCACCGGCGGCCCGGAAGGCGGCGAGGGAGTTCTCGACCTCGTACCCCGACGCGCCGCGGTGCGCGATGACGAGCGGCCGGCTCACGCGTCTACACTATCACCCTTCTTGGGCGTGATCCAGTCGGGTTCCTTGAAAATGTCGGCCAGGCGCGCGCGGTCCTCGAGGGTCGGCGTCACCGAGGCCAGGTACGCCGGGTAGCGCTCCGGGTCCACCGGCTGGCCCTCGACCGTGAAGCACTGGCCGGCCCACTGCCCGATGCGGCGGTTGAAGGGCAGCTCCGGCACCCTGAGCCAGCGCTCGCGGTCCGGGATCGCCTGGTTCAGCCGGTCCACCAGCCGGCAGATCTCGTCGCGATACAGGCCGCGCGACGCCTCGTTGAGGTGCGCCTTGTTGGCCTCCGCCTCGGTCTCGCGCTCGTCGAACCGGCCCTTCAGCCCCCACTCGTAGGCCCACTGCGCGGACGAGGAGTTGTCGGTCCCGAACAGGTCGAAGGCGGTGGGCACCCACTTGTTGAAGAAGCGCTGGACGATCTCCGGCGGCACCTTGCCCGCCTTCACGATCCGGAGCAGCCCGTTGTTGCCCGTGCCCAGGTGGTACGACTCCTCCTTCAGCATCGGGCCCATCGAGCGCGCCAGCGGGTGGAACGCCGAGGTGGACAGCATCTTGAGCTGGAACTTGCCGTCGCGGTCGATGAACTGCGTGTAGGTGAAGAAGTCGAGCCAGTTGTCGACCCGCTCGTTGAACGAGCCGAGCAGGCGCTTGCCCTCGAAGGCGCGCCGCTCCAGCAGCTTCTGCGCCTCGCGCTTGCCCTCGTCGCCGAAGTGGTCGACCAGCAGGTACGACATCTGCCAGCCGTGCCGCATCTCTTCGGCCATGACGCGCATGATCGAGAGCAGGTCGTAGCTGGAGGGCGAGTTCTCCAGCAGCGCGCGCTGCTGCTCCACCGAGGCGAACTCGGTGTCGCCCTGGTAGACGATCAGGTTCTGCAGCGCGTCGCGGATCCGCTGGTCGGGGATGTGCATCACGGTCGGCCACTTCCGCTGGCCCTTGAAGTGCCCGAACTCGATGTGCTCCGCCTCCGGCTCGCCGAACTTCACCTCGAACTTGAACTCCCGCAGCTCCTTGGCCTCCAGGCCGAGGTCGTTCTGCCAGGCCCGGAACAGGTCGATCCACTCGTCGAAAGTGTGCACGCGCAGCATGATCAGTCTCCTCGGCGGCCGGTGAAGCGCGGCGGCCGCTTCTCGAAGTACGCCGCGATGCCCTCGCGGCCGTCGGCGCTCTGAAAGCACGCGAGCTGGGCGTCCAGCTCGTAGTCCAGCATCTCGTCGAGCGAGGCGCGCTCGCTCCGGTACACCGCCTGCTTCGCGCGCCGCACCGCCAGGGGAGGGGCGGCGGCGATCCGCAGGGCCCACTCGCGGGTGGCCTCGGCCAGCTTCGCGGCCGGCACCACGCGGTTCACCAGGCCCAGCCGGAGGCACTCGTCGGCGCCCACCAGGTCGGCGCCCAGGAGCAGCTCCAGCGCCTTCGCCGGCCCCACCAGGCGCGGCAGGAAGTAGGTCCCGCCCCAGTCGGGGTGCAGCCCGAGCTTCATGAAGACCTGCCCGATCTGGGCGGTGTCGGCCGCGATCCGGAGGTCGCAGCCGAGCGCGAGGTTCGCCCCGCCGCCCGCCGCCACGCCGTTGAGCGAGGCGAGGACGGGCTGGGGCGCTTCGCGCAGGACGGCGGACACCCCGCGCATCCCGTCCACCAGCCGCCGGCCGGTGGGCTCGTCGAACCGCTCGATCAGGTCCCTGAGCAGCCCGACGTCGGCGCCGGCGCAGAACGCCCGCCCGGCGCCGGTCAGGACGATGACGCGCACCGCCGCCGCCCCCGCGAGCATGTCGAGCGCGTCCTTCAGCTCCTGGACCATCTCGACGGTGAAGGCGTTGAGGCGGTCGGGGCGGCTCAGGGTGATGGTCCCCACCGCGCCGTCGATATCCACTGCGACCTGCGAGTACGACGTCATAGGCGCCCTCGACGGCCGTGAGAGCTGACCTCACGCTCGATAATCACGGCGATCCCTTGTCCCACCCCGATGCACATCGTCGCCAGCCCGTACCTTGCCTTCAGCCGATCCAGCGCCCACACCAGCGTCGTCATCATCCTCGCGCCCGTCGCCCCGAGCGGGTGGCCGAGGGCGATCGCGCCGCCGTAGACGTTGACCCTGTCCTGATCGAGCCCGAGCTCGCGGATGCAGGCCAGCGCCTGGGAGGCGAAAGCCTCGTTCAGCTCCACCAGGTCCAGGTCCGCGACCGTGAGCCCGGCGCGGTCGAGCGCCTTGCGCACCGCGGGCACGGGACCGAGGCCCATCACCTGGGGATCGACGCCGGCCACCGCGGTCGCCACGACCCGCGCCAGAGGCTGCCTGCCCGCCGCGCGGGCGGCCTCGCGCTCCATCACGAGCAGCGCCGCCGCGCCGTCGTTGATCCCGGAGCTGCTGCCCGCCGTGACCGTGCCGCCCTCGCGCCGGAACGCGGGCTTGAGCTTGCCCAGTGATTCGAGCGTCGTGTCGGGCCGCGGATGCTCGTCCTGGCGGACGATCAGGGGCGCGCCGCCGGGGCCCGCGCCCGGAACCGTCACCGGGACGATCTCCGCGTCGAACACGCCGTCCCGCTGCGCGGCGGCCGCCCGGCGCTGGCTCTCGAGGGCGAAACAGTCCTGGTCCGCGCGGCTGATGCCGCAGCGCTCCGCCACCACCTCGGCGGTCTCGCCGAGGGAGACCGTCCATTCCCTGCGCATCGCCGGGTTGACGAACCGCCAGCCCAGCGTGGAGTCCGCGAACGGCGGGGCCGTGCGGGAGAACGGCTCGCCCGGCTTCAGCATCACGTACGGCGCCCGGGTCATCGACTCGACGCCGCCGGCCACGAGGCACGCGCCTTCCTCGGCGCGGATCGCCTGCGATGCGCTCGCCACGGCCTGCAGCCCGGAGCCGCACAGCCGGTTCACCGTCTGGCCCGGGACCTCGACCGGCAGGCCGGCCAGGAGCCCGGCCATCCGGGCCACGTTGCGGTTGTCCTCGCCGGCGCCGTTCGCGCATCCGACGATGACGTCGTCGATCGTGCGCGGATCGATGCCCGTGCGCCGCACCAGCTCGCGGATCGCGATCGCCGCCAGGTCGTCGGGCCGCACGGAGGCGAGCGCACCTCCGTGCCTCCCGACGGGCGTCCTGACCGCATCGACGATGACCGCGTCTCGACTCATTGAGTCCCGCTCACTCGCAACTGGTAACCACTGCAAACTTGGCGTCTGGCAACCGCTCTGAAATCCGCACTCTGCTTCCCGTGGCCTTCAGAGCCCGACCCAGACGGTCTTGGTCTCCAGGTACCCGTCGAGGCCTTCGCGTCCCAGATCCCGCCCGAACCCCGACGCCTTGTAGCCCCCGAACGGCGCCGCGCTGTCGTACACGTTGTAGGTGTTGACCCAGACGGTTCCGGCCTTGATCGCCCGCGCCACCCGGTGCGCCTTGCTCAGGTCCCTGGTCCAGATCCCCGCCGCGAGTCCGTACATCGACTGGTTGGCGAGCGCGATGCCCTCCTCGAGGTCGTCGAACGCGAGGACGGCGAGCACGGGGCCGAAGATCTCCTCGCGCGCGATGGTCATCTCCGGCTTCACGCCGTCGAAGATCGTCGCCTCGACGAAGTGGCCCTTGCCGTTCACCGTCGCGGCCTTCCCGCCGGCCACCAGGCTCGCGCCTTCCGCCTTGCCCTTCTCGACGTAGCCGAGGACGACCTGCTGCTGCTTCTTCGAGACCACGGCGCCCAGGCGGGTGGTCTTCTCGAACGGATCGCCGGGCACCAGCTTCCTCGCCCGCGCGGCGAGCTGCTCGACCAGCTGGTCGTGGACGGCGCGCTCGACCACCAGCCGGGAGCCGGCGGCGCACACCTCGCCCTTGCCGTAGAAGATCGCGTTCTGCGCCCCCCGGACCGCGGCGGCGAGGTCGGCGTCCGCGAACACCACGTTGGGCGACTTCCCGCCGAGCTCGAGCGACACCCGCTTCGGCGTCGCCGCGGCCTCGCGCATGATGCCCTGGCCGACCGGCGTCGAGCCGGTGAAGGCGATCTTGTCCACGCCGGGGTGCCGGACCAGAGCGGCGCCCGCCGTCCTGCCGTCGCCCGCCACCACGTTGAACGCCCCCGGGGGGAAGCCCGCGGCCTCCATCACCTCGCCCATCAGCAGGGCGGTGAGCGGGGTCTCGGAGGCGGGCTTGAGGACCACCGTGCACCCGGCGGCGAGGGCGGGCGCGAACTTCCAGCAGGCGAGGTTGAGGGGGAAGTTCCACGGCACGATGGCGCCGACGACGCCGACGGGCTCCTTCAGGGTGTAGATGAAGGAGCCCGGGCCGGAGGGCAGGGTGGCGCCGGTGATCTTGTCCGCCCAGCCGGCGTAGTAGCGCAACGTCTCGACGGTCATCGCGACGTCGATCTTCGACTCGAAGAACGGCTTGCCGTTCTGCTGCGTCTCCACGCGCGCGAACTCCTCGGCGCGGGACTCCAGCAGGCCGGCGGCCCCGGCCAGCATCTGTCCGCGGCGCCGCGGCTCGAGCGTCCGCCAGCCCTCGGATTCGAAGCAGGCGCGCGCGGCCTGCACGGCGCGGTCGACGTCCTCCGCGCCCGCCTCGGCCACCTGGCACAGCGTCTCCTCGGTCGCCGGGTTCTCGACCGGGAAGCGGCGGCCCGCGGCGGCCGGCGTGTACGCGCCGCCGATGTACAGGTCCGTCCGCACTACTTCCCCTTGAACGTCGGCACGCGCTTCTCGACGTACGCGCCGATGCCTTCCTTCGCGTCCTGGCTCTGGAACAGCAGCTGCTGCAGCTCGCGCTCGATGGCCAGCGCGCTCTCGAAGGGCACCTCGAGGCCCGAGCACACCGCCCGCTTGATGTTGCCGACCGCCTTCGCGGCCTTGTTGGGCGGGCAGAACTGCTTGGCGTAGAGCAGCACCCGCTCCCACCACTCCTCGGGCTTGCCGTCCCACACCTCGTTCACCAGGCCGATCTCCTGCGCCCGCTCGAACGAGAACGTCTGGCCGGTCACCATCATCTCGATCGCGCGGCTCTTCCCGACGATGCGCGAGAGCCGCTGCGTGCCGCCGGTCCCGGGCAGGACGCCCAGGTTCACCTCGGGCAGGCCGATCTTGCCGGCCTCCTTGCGCGCGATGCGGATGTCGGCCGCCATCGCGATCTCGAGCCCGCCGCCCACCGTGTGCCCGTTCAGCGCCGCGATCACCAGCTTGGGCGTGTGCTCGAGCCGGTTCAGCATCTCGTTCGCGTGGAGGCAGAAGTAGTACTTGAACTGCGGCGTGACCGAGTTGAGCATGCCGATGCTCGCGCCCGCCGAGAAGAACTTGTTGCCCGCGCCCCGGAGCACGATCACGTAGACGTCGTCGTCCATCCGCGCGTCCAGGATCGCCTCGTCGATCTGCCGGTTCATCTCGTAGGTGTACGTGTTGGCCGGCGGGTCGTTCAGCGCGATGATCGCGAGCCCGTCCTGCTTCGTGACGTCCACCAGCCGCTTCGCCGTCTTCGCGTCCTGCGCCATCGTCGCCGTCATCGGACCTGTACCTCCGCAGCGTAGCCGTTCAGGAACAGCCGGCAGATGGACTCCGCCAGCTCCTCGACCCCGACCGGCCCGGCGGGGTCGTACCAGGTGTAGATCCAGTTCATCATGCCGAACAGCGTGTAGGCGGCCACGTGGCGGTCGGTGCGGTGGCTGCCGTCCTGCGCGTCGAGCGCGGCGAGCAGCTCCAGGCACAGGTCCACGTACGCCTTCTTGAGGGCACGCACCTCCTCCAGGCGCGGCCCGGTCAGCGACTCCGCTTCGTGCGACAGCACCTTCATCTCGTCCATGTGGCTCGCGAAGAACACCACGTGGTGGCGGATGAAGGCGCCGAGCCGGTCCTCGGGCGTGGCGGCGCCCGCGACGGCCTCCTCGGCGGCCTGGCGCACGCGCTCGAAGCAGCCCTTCTGGATCTCGAACAGGAGATCCTCCTTGCCCGCGACGTAGTAGTACATTCCCGCCAGGCTCATGCGGCTCGCGCGCGCCAGGTCACGCATGCTGGTCCGGTGGTAGCCCCGGGCCGCAAACACGTGCGCGGCGGCGGCCAGGAGAGCCTCCCGGCGGCGGTCGAAGTCCTGCATACACCCTCGGAGTGGTTCGAACGATTGTTCGAACCAATATCACCGCCCATTAACGCCAGGCGCAAGGCCACGTCTAACTCGTTGTCGCATGGGGGTCCCAGCGCAGTCCGTCGCAGCTGACGGCGACTTGATCGCCCGCTACCTGGCGGGTGAGGAACCAGCGGCGGCGGAGCTCGTGCGCCGTCACGCGACGGCCTTGGCCCGCTTCATCGCGGCGCACGGGGCGCCGGAAGAGGAGCTGGAGGACCTGACGCAGGAGACGCTGTTCAAGGCGTTCCGGGCGCTGGGGACGTTCCGGGGTGGCGCGTCGTTCCGGACCTGGCTGTTGGCGATCGGCGGCAACGTGCTGAAGGACCGGCGGCGGCGGTGGCGCAGGAACCAGGTGGTGGCGCTGACGCCGGACATCAGGGATCCGTCGGGGGATCCGGGCTCGCAGGCGGAGGCGGGGTGGGCGGCGGAACGGCTGCAGGAGGGGGTCGTGAAGCTGGCGCGGTTGCAGCGCGAGGTGTTCCTCATGCGGGCGCAGCAGGGGCTCGGGTACGACGAAATCGCGGCTGGACTGGGCATTTCGGAAGGGGCGGCACGGGTGCATTACCATCACGCCGTCAAGAGGCTGAAGGCATGGATCGCATGAACGAGGAGCTGCCGCCCGGAGTCGGGCCGGCGTGGAAGGCGCTCGAGGCGCGCGCGGCCGAGCGGGCGGCGCGGGTGGACGTGGAGCGGGTCGCCGCCCGGGTGCTGGAGCGGCTGCGGCGCGAGGGCGCCGAGGCGCCGAGGTTCCGGTGGATGGCGCCGGCGACGCTGCGTGCGGCGGCGGCCGTGGTGGTGCTGGTCGCCGGGGCGGCGATCGTGCGGCTGACGCTGGGGAGCCGGGAGTCGGTGCGTCTGCCCGTGGGCATCCCGGCGATGGACTCGCTCAGCTCGCCGCAGCTCGAAGCGGTATGGGAGGCGACCGGCGAGGTCAGCTCGGTCGTGGATTCGGTGGCCCCGCCGTCGACGGGCGTTTCGCTCGACGACCTGTCGGAAACTCAACTCGAAACGCTGCTCGCATCACTGAGCGGAGCAGAAGGCTGACGTCACCATGATGCACACCAGCATGAGCAGGATCACGTTCCTGGCCGGCGCCCTGACCGTGGCCGTCGCCTCGGGGAGCAGCGTGCGGGCCCAGAACCCGGCGCCGATGCCCGCGGACACGGGCGCGCCGTCGATGGGCAGCCGGATGCCGGGACCGGGGGGGCCCGGCATCCGGGGCGGCCAGCGCGCCGAGCAGCTGCGGGCGATGATCGAGGAGCGGTTCGCGCAGCGCGTGAAGGTCGAGCTGGGCCTGACCGACCAGCAGCTGGGGAGGCTGCGGGAGGCGATGCGGGCGGACCGCGACCGGCGGCTGCACCTGCGGGACCGGGAAGTGGACCTGCGGCGCGCGATCTTCGATCAGATGCGTCCGGGCGTGGCGGCGAACCAGGACAGCCTGTCGCGGCTGCAGGACGCGCTGGTGCAGAACCACGTGGCGCGGGCGCAGCTGGAGCAGCAGAACGAGCGGGAGCTGGCGCAGTTCCTGACGCCGGTGCAGCGCGCCCGGCTGTTGCAGATGCGGCAGATGCTCTTGCAGCGGATCCAGACCATTCGCGAGGGCCGGTGGCGCCAGCCGGCGGGGAGGCCCGGCTTGCGGGGTCAACCCCCGTCTGACAGCCCTGGCCCGGGACCGCGGTAGTCTCGAGATCGATTCCGCATACCGCAGCAGGAGCGCCAAGCCCCCGGCAAACCGCCGGGGGTTTGGATTTTCGGGGCCTGCGAGTCGCGCCGGACCCGGCCGATCTCGCGGCGCTCCGCAGGCGGGCGGTGCCCGATGGCGGCTATATTCTCCCCACGCCCGAGTGGTGGAATGGCAGACACGCGGGACTCAAAATCCCGTGCCGGCGACGGCGTGTGGGTTCGACTCCCACCTCGGGCACTGGTTCCCTGGTCGGCACGCTTCCGGTCTTCGTTCCTGCGGCGCGCGTCGAACGCTTGCCGGCAATCGACGGCTCGGCGGCGGGGCAGGGCGGCCGGCCTCAGCCGCGCGGCACCTCCAGCCACTGGACGGCGCTCGGCCGGTCACGGAAGACCTGAATGGTGTCCTCGCGACCCGACAGGATCGCGTACATCCGCGCCATCCCGTAGGCGATGTCGCTGGAGACCGCGACCGCGCGACGGGAGGCCGGGGCGAACCGGGACGACAGGGCGAGGTGGAGCAGGACCGGCGAGGACACCTTCACCTCGGTGACCTCGGTGAAATCGTAGAGCTGGTCGAGCGCCGGCTCGAAGCCGGGGTCGGCGTAGAGGGCGGCGCTGTTCTGGATCAGATCCTGGTCCGTCAGGATGCCCCAGGCGCGGCTGTACACGGTCCGCTTCGGCCGGTCGATCCGGTATTCCGCAGGCATCCGCCCTCCTCGCGCCGGCTCTCCAGCGCGGCTGTCTCGCCGTTCCTCTAGTCCCGCCGTATCAGCTCGCCCGGCGTGCAGCGCAGGGCCGCGCACAGCCGGTCGATCGTGTCCGCCTCCAGCCGCGTGAAACGCCCCGACCGGCCGGCCAGTCGATATACGGCCGACAGGCTGATCCCGCTGGCCTTCGCCAGGCCGTAGCGGGTCAGGCCCCGCGTCCGCAGCAGACCCATAAGGTTGAGCCGTACTCCCATTTCGCGCCGCCTCGCCCCCGCAATCTAGCTATTAGGCTCTTGCGCGCTATAGAGCTATAGCACATAATAGGCGCCAGCAGATAATACGGTCAAGCCCGGAGACGGGGCGATGCGATCGAAGAGGCAGGGCAAACCCAAGGCGCGGCCCGACGCGGCCGCCGAGAGCGCGGAGCTGCCGCCGCTGCCGGACGTGCTGGCCGAGCCGTTCTGGGACCCCGAGCCGTACTGGACGCGCGAGACCCGCGCGGCCCGGCGCTGCGCCCTCGAGGCGGAGGCGCGGCGGATGGGCACGGAGGGTTTCCCGGCCGGCTGCTTCTCCGAAGCGATCGCCTGCCTCGACGAGGCGGCCATCGCGGAGGAGCGCGCCGCGCGGGCCTGAGACGGACGGAGACAGGGCGAACGGGAAAACGGCGGCAGGTCCTAGGGGGGTAACCTGACCGCCGGGGGGCCGGTGGCCGCCTCTTGCGGCCCCGGTCCCCGACCCGTCATACTCGCGGCGGCCGATTCCCCGACCCGTTCCCGTCGCGAGCGACAGACGTGTACGAGCCCCGGCACCACCCACCGATCTCCCGTCGGCACTTCCTGCGGCGGATGCTGCGCCACTTCGCCCTCGCCGCCGCCTTCGTCGCGGTCTCCCTGCTGATCGGCATGGCCGGCTACGCGCACTACGAGGGGCTCGCCTGGCGCGACGCGTTTCTCAACGCGTCGATGCTGCTCGGCGGCATGGGCCCGGTCGAGAGCCCGCAGACGCCGGGCGGGAAGGTGTTCGCCGGGCTCTACGCGCTTTACTCGGGGCTCGTCTTCCTGGTGACCGCCGCGATCCTCGCGGCGCCCGCCGTCCACCGCCTGCTGCACAAGTTCCACTACCCGGCCGACCACGCCTCGTAGCCTGCCGCCCGCGCCGGACGACGGTTGAGCGAGGCTCAGAAGCCGCTCCAGCCCCGTTGCCCTAAGACGTTCCCCCGATTACGTTTGGCTGCTTCCGTCTGACGTCGTCCCGGAGCCCCCTGATTCCACGCCGAGAACGCCCAGGAGCCGAGGATGCCAGCACCGCAGCAAGGCACGCCGATCAGCTACCGCGACGGCAAGTACCTGATACCGAACGACCCGATCGTCCCGTTCATCGAAGGCGACGGGACGGGGCGGGACATCTGGAAGGCGTCGCGGCGCGTGTTCGACGCGGCGATCGCGAAGGCCTCGGGCGGCAAGCGCAGGGTCGAGTGGGTGGAGATGCTCGCGGGCGAGAAGGCCTACAAGGAGACCGGCAGCTGGCTCCCGGAGGCGACGCTCGAGACCATCAAGCGCTACCGCATCGGGATCAAGGGCCCGCTCACGACGCCGGTGGGCGGCGGGATCCGCTCGCTCAACGTCGCCTTGCGCCAGCTGCTCGATCTCTACGCCTGCGTGCGGCCGGTCCGCTACTTCGACGGCGTCCCCTCGCCGGTCAAGCGCCCCCAGGACCTCGACGTGGTGATCTTCCGCGAGAACACGGAGGACGTGTACGCCGGGATCGAGTACCAGGCCGGCTCCAAGGAGGCGACGCGGCTGCGCGACTTCCTGGTGTCCGAGTTCAAGGCCGGGGTGCGCGAGAAGAGCGCGATCGGCATCAAGCCCATCAGCGAGTTCGGATCCAAGCGCCTGGTGGCGCGGGCGATCGAGCACGCCCTCCAGCGGCGCCGCGCGTCGGTCACGCTGGTCCACAAGGGCAACATCATGAAGTTCACCGAGGGCGCCTTCCGCGACTGGGGCTACGAGCTGGCGCGCGAGAAGTTCGGAGCGCAGACCGTGCCGGAGTCCGACCTGAAGGACGGCAACGCGGGCGGGAAGGTGATCATCAAGGACCGGATCGCCGACAGCATGTTCCAGCAGGTGCTGCTGCGCCCCAAGGAATACGCGGTGCTCGCCACGCCGAACCTGGACGGGGACTTCCTGTCGGACGCGTGCGCGGCGCAGGTGGGCGGCCTCGGCATGGCGCCGGGCGCCAACGTCGGCGACGGATACGCCGTGTTCGAGGCGACCCACGGCACGGCGCCGAAGTACGCGGACCAGGACAAGATCAATCCGGGCAGCGTCATCCTCTCGGGGGTGATGATGTTCGAGCACCTGGGCTGGGACGACGTGGCATCGTCCATCGTGACGGGACTGCAGGGTGCGATCAGCGCCAAGCGGGTCACCTACGACCTGGCGCGCCAGATGGACGGCGCCACCGAGGTCTCGACCTCCACCTTCGCCGACCAGATCATCGGCCACCTCGGATGAAATACGCCCTCGTCGCGGCTCCGCCCGAGGCCGTCGCGCTGCCGCTCCTGGCGGTGGCGGTGCCGAAGCACGACAAGACGCCGCCTCCACCGCTGATCGGGCTCGACGGGCGCACCGGCGGCCTGCTGGCCCGCGCGTCGGCCGCGGACTTCACCGGCGCGCGCGACGAGACCTCGTTGCTCTACGTGCCCGGCGGAGCGCAGCGCGTGCTGCTGGTGGGCGTCGGGAAGCTGGAGGACCTGCCGCTGGTGGGCGGGACGGCGCGGCCGACGGCGGTCCGCAACGCGATCCGTCGGGCCGCCGCGGTGGCGGCCCGGCGCGCCCGAGCCCTGGGGACGGGCGGCGTGGGATTCGCGATGCCTGCCGCGCTGCGGCCAGGCGTCGGCGCCGCCGATTTCGCCCAGGCGGCCGTGGAGGGTCTGGCGCAGGGCGCCTGGCAGTTCGACGAGCTGAAGGCGCCGCCCCCGGAGCGCCGGACGCCGGTGGCCGAGCTGACGGTGGTGGTCGATCCCGCCGAAGGGCCGGACGCGCAGCGCGGGTTCGCGGTCGGACAGGCGGCGGCCGAGGCGCAGGCGCTCGCCCGGCGTCTCCAGTTCCTGCCGCCCAATCAGTGCACACCGGCCCTGCTGGCGGACACCGCGCGGCAGCTGGGCTCCGCGTACGGGTTCACCGTGACCGTGCTGGAGCGCGAGCAGATGCGCCAGGAAGGCATGGGGGCGCTGCTCGCGGTCGCGCAGGGCAGCGCGACCGAGCCGCGGTTCATCGTGCTGGAGTACCGGGGCGCGGGCGACGCGGCGCCGGTCGCGCTGGTCGGCAAGGGCATCACCTTCGACACCGGCGGCATCTCGATCAAGCCGGCGGCGCAGATGGACGAGATGAAGTACGACATGTCCGGCGCCGCCGCGGTCCTCGGCGCGTTCGAGGCCCTGGGCCGGCTCAAGCCCAGGCTCAACGTGGTGGGCATCATCCCGTCGACCGACAACATGCCGAGCGGCTCCGCGGTCCGGCCGTCGGACGTCGTGAAGAGCCACTCGGGCAAGCACATCGAGATCGTGAACACCGACGCCGAGGGGCGGCTGATCCTGGCGGACGCCCTGTCGTACGTGCGCCGCTTCAAGCCGGCCGCGGTGCTGGACGCCGCGACGCTCACGGGCGCCGTGGTGACCGCGCTCGGCCACACCGCCAGCGCGGTGATGGGCAGCGACGAGGCGCTGATCGAGGAGGTGCGCCGCGCCGCCGACCGCGCGGGGGAGCGGGTGTGGCCGCTGCCGATGTACGAGGAGTACCGCGACCTCAACAAGTCGGACATCGCCGACGTCAAGAACTCCGGCGGCAGGCCGGCGGGCACGATCACGGCGGGCTGGTTCCTGCGCGAGTTCGCGGAGGGCTATCCGTGGGTGCACATCGACGTGGCGGGCACCGCCTACTCGGACGCCGACGCGCCGCCGCTCCCCAAGGGGCCGGCCGGCGTGCCGACCCGGCTGTTCGTCGAGTTCCTGCTGGGGCGCGCCGGCTGACGTGACGCCGCGCAGCCCCGCCGCCCTACTCGCGGCGCTGCTCCTGTCGGCCGCAGCCGCCGGCGCCCAGAATCCTCCGCCAGCGCGCCCGGCGCCGGCGGACACGGCCCGCGCCGCGGCGCCGGCGAATCCGACCGACACGACCGGCCGCGCGCGCGCCGACACAACGCCGGTGCCCGATTCCCTCAGGCCCGACAGCTTCCTGCCGCAGCTGCCGCGCCTCGGGGCGCCGCCGGGCCCCCTGCCCAAGGCCGGCCGCATCGTGTTCGACCACGACGCGCTGTGGTTCAGCGGAGCGCTCAGCCTCGGCGAGCTGCTGGCGAAGATCCCGGGCGTCTTCCTGGCCAGGGCGGGCTGGTTCGGCCGACCCGAGGTGCTGCATTACGCGGGGCAGGGAGCGGCCTCCGTGGAGCTGTTCTGGGACGGCTTCGCGATGGATCCGCTCGGACGCGACAGCGCCGGGTTCGATCTCAGCCAGATCAGCCTCGGCCTGCTGCAGCGGGTCGAGGTCGAAGTGCTGCCCACCGTGCTCCGCGTGTACCTGTTCTCCGACGCGCAGCTGGTGCGCCGGCCGCGCACCGAGACCTCGTTCGCCACCGGCGACGCGAGCACCAACACCTACCGGATCCGGTATCTGAACCGCTGGAAGGACGGCGTGGGGGTCGGCGTGGGGGTGGAGTTCCTCGGCACGGCGGCGAGCAACTCCTCGACCAGCCACTCGAACAACCTCACGGTGTGGGGGAAGGGATCGTGGAGTCCCTCCCCGCGGCTCGGCGTGGAGTACCAGGCCGTCAGCATGTCCGTGGACCGCGACGGCTATCCCGTCAACGCGGCCGACGGCACGCCGTTCACGCTGCCGAACCCCAAGTCGCACCGCAGCGACGTGTTCTTCCGCGGGTTCGCCGCGACGCGGGACGACGGCATGGGGCTCCGGTTCGACGCCCTGGCGGGAAGCACCTCCTACACCGACTCGTCCGCTGCGCTCGACCGGAGCGAGCTGCAGGGCGCCGCGATCCTCGGCTACCGTGCGGAGCGCTGGTCCTCCGACCTGACGGCGCGGGTGCGGGACACGAGCACGCCGTTCGAGCTCCAGCTCCGGGCGGCCGCCTCGCCGCTCAGCCTGCTCACCGTGTCGGGGTCGGTGGACGGGCGCACCCACACCGGTGCGCGCCACTCGCTGGACGCGTCGCTCGGGGCCGAGCTGCGGCCGTGGCGGGCCCTCGCGATCCACGGCGCGGCCCGGTTGCGGGACGCGGTGGCTTCGCCGGCCGTGCTCACCGACACGGCACAGAAGGTGACCGACGTCTCGGGGGGCGTCTCCGTCACCGGCTCGCTCGCGGACCTGGACGTCACCTACACGCGCCACGGGGCGTTCCGGGCGCCGGTGTACGGGATCTTCGACAGCGTCGTGCCGGGGTATCCGAGCCTCGCGGTCCGCACGGTCAGCGCGAGCTTCGCCTTCCGGCCCGCGCTGTTCCTGTCGCTGGCCGGCTGGTACCGGCACCCGCTCGATCCCGTCACGTCGGCCTACGAGCCGCCGCATCACGCGCGCGTGACCGCCACGTTCCGCTCGCGCCTGCTGCCGATCCTGCGGCGCAACGCGTTCGACTTCACGGCCGAGGTGGGCGTGGAGTCGTGGAGCCACGGGGCGATGGGCGTGGACGCGAACAACCTTCCGGTGCGGCTGCCGGGCGCGGTGGTGTTCGACTACCGGGCGGAGATGCGCCTGCTGGGCGCCGCCCTGTTCTGGACGATCCGCAACGCCCGCGACGAGCACTACGCGCTCGTTCCGGGCGTCCCCATGCCGCCCCCGGCGCAGCGGTACGGCGTGCGCTGGGAGTTCACCAACTAGCGTGTCGGGGCTATCTTAAAAGGCTTGACCGGGACACCAGCGGCGTGAGCGCGAGGAGCATGACCGGGTTCGGGGCCGCCGAGGGCGCAGTGGCCGGCGGCCGCCTCCGGGTCGAGATCCGCTCCGTGAACCACCGGCACCTGAGCGTGCAGCTCAAGGTTCCGGGCGAGCTGGCGGATTGCGAGGGCGTCCTGCGCGAGCGGCTGCGGGCGCACTTCCAGCGCGGCCACGTGACGGTTTCCGGGCACTGGCTCGAGGCGCCGCCGCAGAGCGAGGCGGTGGACGTCGACACCGAGCGCGCGCGCGCCCTGCTCGCGGCGCTGCGCGCCCTGGGCCGCGAGCTGGGGGTCAAGGGCGACCTCGACCTCGCCGGGCTCGCGCGGCTCCCGGACGTGGTCCGGGTCACCCGCGGCGAGTCCGAGCCGGACACGGCCGGCGTCGAGGCGGTGCTCGACCGCGCGGCGGCGGCGTGCGTCGCCACCCGCGAGCAGGAGGGGCGGGCGCTGGGGGCGGACCTGCGGCGGCGGATCGACGCGCTGGCGGTACTCGGCGGCAGGGTGAGCGAGGCGGCGCCGGGTCGCCTGGTGCGAGAGAGTGAGCGGCTCGCGGCCTCGGTCAAGACGCTGGCGGGCGGCGTGGCGATCGAGCCGGAGCGGCTGGCGAAGGAGATCGCGATCATCGCGGACCGCCTCGACATCACCGAGGAGCTGGTCCGCTTCGCGACGCACCTCGACGCGATGCGGCAGGCCCTCGACGGCGACGAGCCGGCCGTCGGCCGGCGGCTCGGCTTCCTGCTGCAGGAGGCCGGGCGCGAGGTGAACACCATGGGCTCCAAGGCGAACGACGCGACCATCGCCGAGGCGGTGATCGCGATGAAGACGGAGCTCGAGAAGCTGCGGGAACAGGTCGAGAACCTCGAGTGAAGCCGTACCCGCTCGTGCTCTCGGCCCCGTCGGGGGGCGGCAAGACGACCATCGCCTACGCGCTGGTGGCCGCCCGGGAGGACGTGGGCTACTCGGTCTCGGCGACGACCCGCGCCCCGCGGCCGAAGGAGCGCGACGGCGTGGACTACCACTTCCTGTCGCGCGAGGAGTTCGACCGGCGGATTAGGGCGGGCGAGTTCCTCGAGTGGGCGGAGTACAGCGGCGAGCGGTACGGCACGCTCAAGTCGGAGATCGACAAGGTGCTGGCCTCGGGCCGCCACGTGGTGCTCGACATCGAGACCCGGGGCGCGCGCGCCGTGCGGCAGGGCTATCCGGAAGCGGTGCTGGTGTTCGTGGTGCCGCCCTCGGCCGAGGAGCTGCTGCAGCGCCTCGGGGGACCGGCCGGCACGCGCGCCGCGACGCTGGGTGCGCGGCTGAGGACCGCCGTCGCCGAGCTCGGCGAGGCGCTGGACTACGACTACGTCGTCGTGAACGCTGACCGGACCGAGGCGGTCGCCGAAGTGGCCGCCATACTCGACGCGGAGAGCCGCCGGCCGCGCCGGAACCCCGATCTGGCGGACGAGCTGGCCCAACTGGGCCGGGACATCGGGGCGCTGGCCGACCGGCTGGGTGCCGTCAAGGAGGCGTAGGATGCGGGTGTTCACTCCCACGGAGATCGCGCACCAGGCGGGCAACAAGTACATCGGCGTCCTGGTCGCCGCGAAGTTCGCGCGTTTCGTGAACGATTTCCCCAAGGAGCGCGTGATCGAGCGGGAGAAGAAGCTCACCACGACGTCGCTCGAGGAGCTGTCGTCCGGGGAGCTGAAGTACAAGATCACCCGGCGGCGCAGGCAGGAGGCGTGAGCCGGATCGCCGGCCGGCACGTCGTTCTCGGCGTGTCGGGCGGCATCGCCGCCTACAAGTCCTGCACCATCGCCCGCCGGCTGACGGAGGCGGGCGCGACGGTCGAGACGGTGCTGACGGCCGCCGCCGCCCGGTTCGTCGGCCCCGTGACGTTCGAGGCGCTGACCGGCCGCCCCGTCGTCACGTCGCTGTGGCAGCCCGGCCAGTCGCTCGAGCACGTGCGGCTGGGACGCGAGGCCGACCTGATCGTGGTGGCGCCGGCCACGGCCCACCTGATCGCCCGCATCGCCCAGGGCATGGCCGACGACTTCCTCACCGCGCTGCTGCTGGCCCGCCGCGCCCCGCTGCTGCTCGCTCCCGCGATGAACGACCGGATGTTCGCCCACCCCGAGACCCAGTCGAACCTCGCGCTGCTGCGCTCTCGCGGGGCGCAGCTGCTCGGCCCGGTCACCGGCCCGCTCGCCCGCGGCGAGGGCGAGGGGCCCGGCCGGATGGTCGAGCCCGAGGAGATCGTCGCGCACGCCGAGCGGCTGCTGCGGAGCGCCGCTCCGTGGACGGGCGCGCGGGTGCTGGTGACGGCGGGGCCGACGCGCGAGCGGCTGGACCCGGTGCGTGTCGTCACCAACCGCTCCAGCGGGCGCATGGGCTTCGCGCTGGCGCGGGAGGCGTGGCTGAGGGGCGCGGAGGTCACGCTGGTCGCCGGCCCGTCGGGACTGGAGCCGCCGCCGGGCGTCGAGGTCGTGCGCGTGGAGTCGACAGCCGAGCTGGCGGCCGCCGTCGGCGACGCGCTGCCCCTCGCGGACCTGCTGCTGATGGCGGCCGCCCCGGCGGACTACCGGCCGGCCCGCTCGCACGACCAGAAGCTCAAGCGCGCCGAGGGCGCGCTCCGGCTCGATCTGGAGCCCACCGAAGACGTGCTGTCGGGCACCGCGGCGAGACGCAAGAAGGGCGCGGTGGTCGTCGGCTTCGCGCTGGAGACGGAGGACCTGGTCGCGTCGGCCCGCGCGAAGCTCGAGTCCAAGCGCCTGGACCTGATCGTGGCGAACGACGCGACCGAGCCGGGCGCCGGTCCCGAGGTGCCGACCAACCGGGTGACGCTGGTGGGGCGCGACGGAGCCGAGGCGCTCCCGCTGATGTCCAAGGACGAGGTCGCGGCCGCGGTCCTCGACCGCGTGCAGAGGTTACTTTCCAGGCGTGGATGACGCCCGCCGGCGCTACCTCCGACAGCTGCTGGAGCTGGGTGAGACGGACCTGGTCCTGCCCGCTCAAAGTGGGCGGACGGGAGAAGGCGGTCTGCAGGGGAGCGGCGAGACGCCGAGTGGGGCAGTGGTTGCGAGTCGCGAGAGCGCGGAAGAGGGGAAAGCCCGCCCCGCGACGGCGGGCGCCAAGGGCGGCGCCAAGCCGGCCGCCGCGAAGCTCCCGGCGCTCCCCGCCGGCGTCGTCGCCGAGGCCCCCTCGGGCGGCGACGACCTGTTCGCCGCCGACCCGCTGCGCCAGCTCGCGACGCTCGGCGCCCTCGTCCCGGTCATCGACGCCTGCCGCAAGTGCGCTCTGGGCCACAGCCGGCAGCACAGCGTGCCGGGGGAAGGCGACCCGAAGGCCGGCCTGGTGGTCGTGGGCGAGGCGCCGGGGGCCACGGAAGACGAGACCGGGCGCCCGTTCGTGGGGCGCGCCGGCAAGCTGCTCGACGACATCCTGAAGGCGATCGGCTTCCGGCGGGAGGACGTGTTCATCTGCAACGTGCTGAAGTGCCGGCCGCCGGAGAACCGCGATCCCGAGCCGCTTGAAGTCACCGCCTGTTCGCCGTATCTCCATCGGCAGCTGGAGCTGATCGCGCCGCGGGTGATCCTGGCGATGGGACGCCCGGCCGCGCACGCGCTGCTGGGCGTCAACGCGTCGCTGGGCGAGCTGCGGGGCAAGGTGCACCGCTACCGCGGCATCCCGGTGATCGTCACGTATCACCCGGCGGCGCTGCTGCGCAACCCGCACTGGAAGCGTCCGACTTGGGATGACGTCCGCAACGCACGCCGGATCTACGATGGCGACGGCGCCTGACGTTTTCGGCGGCCGCCAGCCTCCCTACAGCGCCGAGGCCGAGCAGGCCGTCCTCGGCGCGATGCTGCTCGACGCCGACGCCGCGCTGCGCGGGGTCGAGCTCCTCGACGACGCGATGTTCCACCGGGAGGGCCACCGCCGGCTGTTCCGCGCGATGCACGGCATCGTGGAGCGCGGGGGCGTCATCGACCCGGTCACCCTGCGCGACGAGGTGGACCGGCGGGGCGAGCTCGAAGCCGTGGGCGGGATCGAGTACCTGTCCTACCTGCTCGACGTGGTGCCCACCGCGGCCAACATCGACTACCACGCCAAGATCGTCCGCGACAAGGCGCTGCTGCGCCGGCTCATCGAGGCCGCGACCGGCATCGTGCAGGAGGCCTACGAGGCCAAGCGGCTGGCCGACGAGGTCCTCGACAGCGCGGAGCAGCGGATCTTCCTGGTGTCGGAGACCCGCAAGACCGAGGGGTTCGTCCGGCTCAAGGAGCTGCTGTGGCCGACGATGGAGCGCATCGAATCGCTCCACGCCGGCGGACAATCGATTACCGGCGTGCCCTCGGGCTTCACAGACTTGGACGACAAGACGGCGGGGTTCCAGAACGCCGACCTGGTGATCATCGCGGCGCGGCCGAGCATGGGCAAGACGGCCCTGTGCCTCAACGTGGCGCAGCACGCCGCGATCGAGAAGGGGATCCCGGTCGCCGTGTTCAGCCTCGAGATGGCGAAGGCGCAGCTGGTGCAGCGGCTGCTGACCAGCGAGGCGCGGGTGGACGCGCACCGCCTCCGCCAGGGCATGCTGAAGGACGCGGACTACGCGCTGCTGGCACGTGCCGCCGGCATCCTGTCGTCGGCGCCGATCTGGATCGACGACAGCGCGGCCCTGACGCCCCTGGAACTGCGCTCCAAGGCCCGGCGCATCAAGGCCGAGCACAACGTGGGGCTGATCATCGTGGACTACCTGCAGCTGATGCGCTCGCCCGAGCAGGCCGAGAACCGGGTGCAGGAGATCAGCGCCATCTCGCGCGCCCTCAAGGCGCTCGCCAAGGAGCTGGACGTCCCGATCCTCGCGCTGTCGCAGCTGTCGCGCGCGCCCGAGCAGCGGGGCGGGGAGCACCGGCGGCCGCAGCTGTCGGACCTGCGCGAGTCGGGCGCGATCGAGCAGGACGCCGACGTGGTGCTGTTCATCTACCGCGAGGAGATGTACTCGGGGCCGCAGGATCCCAAGACCGGCGAGAACATCGAGGGCCAGGCGGAGGTCATCATCGGCAAGCAGCGCAACGGCCCGACCGGCACCATCAAGCTCCATTTCCACAAGGCGTACACCCGGTTCGACAACTACAGCCTGCGCGAGAGCGAGGACGGCGGAAATGGCCGCTAAGGCCCGCTCGGTCTTCCGCTGCACCGAGTGCGGGGCCGAGCAGCCGAAGTGGACGGGGCGGTGCGAGGCGTGCCAGGCGTGGAACAGCCTGGTGGAGGAAGCGGCGGCGAAGCCGCATCCCCGTGCCCGCGCCGGCGCGGGACCAGGGAGCCGGCTCGGCCCCGGCCCCGAGCCCGTCCGGCTCGACGCCATCGCGGCCGACGCGATGCCTCGCTACCGCACCGGGCTCGCCGAGTTCGACTACGTGCTGGGCGGCGGCCTGGTGCCGGGCTCGCTGGTGCTGGTGGGCGGCGAGCCGGGCATCGGGAAGTCCACCTTGCTGCTGCAGTGCGCGGCGCGGCTGGAGGCCGCGGGCGTGCCCACGCTGTACGCGAGCGGCGAGGAATCGCCGGAGCAGGTGCGGCTCCGCGCCGACCGGCTGGAGGAGCCCGCCGGCCGCGTGCACGTGCTGGCGGAGACCGTCCTGGAGCGCGTGATCGAGCAGGCGGCCCGGGTCGGCGCGCGCGTCGTGGTGGTCGACTCCATCCAGACGGCCTACACGGCCGACCTCGAGGGCGCGCCGGGCAACGTCGGCCAGGTGCGCGAGTGCGCCGCTCGGCTGATGCGCTTCGCCAAGGAGTCGGGTCCCACGGTGCTGCTGGTGGGCCACGTGACCAAGGGCGGCGGGATCGCGGGTCCCAAGACCCTGGAGCACATCGTCGACACCGTCCTCTACTTCGAGGGCGAGGGCTCGCTGGACCACCGGATCCTGCGCGCCACCAAGAACCGGTTCGGCGGCGTGGACGAGATCGGCGTGTTCGAGATGACCTCGGCGGGGCTGCTGCCGGTGGCGAACCCGTCCGCCGCGTTCCTCGCCGCGCGGCACGAAGGCATCTCCGGCAGCGCGGTCACCGCCCTGATGGAAGGCACGCGGCCGCTGCTGGTGGAGATCCAGGCCCTGGCCTCGCGCGCGGGTTTCGGGACGCCGCAACGGGTGAGTGCCGGCGTGGACCACCGCCGGCTCGCCGTGCTGCTCGCGGTGCTGGAGCGGCGCGCCGGCCTGCCGTTCGGCGACCTGGACGTGTTCGTGAACGTCACCGGAGGGGTGCGGTTGAGCGAGCCCTCGGGCGACCTGGCGGTGGTCGCCGCCCTGATCTCCAGCGTGCGCGACCGCGCGCTGCCCGCCGACGCGCTGTTCCTCGGCGAGGTCGGCCTGGGCGGCGAGGTGCGCGCCGTGGCGGGAGTGGACCGCCGGCTCTCCGAAGCCGCGCGGCACGGATTCCGCCGGGCCTTCGTGGGCTCGCGCACCGGGCTCCGGCAGGCCGCGCCCGGCGGCCTCGAGCTGGTGCGGGTCGAGCACCTCGGGGAGCTGGCCCATCGGCTTGCCGCCTGACGCCGGAGCGGTGATCGTCGCCGCCGGCCGCGGCGTCCGTGCCCAGCCGGCCGGGTCCGACGCCGGGGAGCTGAAGCAGTTTCGCCTCCTGGCCGGCGTCCCTCTCCTCCTGAGAGCCATCCGCCCCTTCGCGCAGCATCCGCGCGTCGGCCCGATCGTCGTCGTCCTCCCTCCCGAGCAGGCCGCGTCACCGCCGGGGTGGCTGCGCGAGCTGATGTCCGATCGCCTGCTCGTGACCGCGGGCGGCGAGCAGCGCCAGCAGTCCGTCGCCAACGGTCTTGCGAAGCTGCCGCGCGGCCCGACGCTGGTGCTCGTGCACGACGCGGCGCGGCCGTTCGTCGAGCGTGATCTGATCGACCGCGTGCTCGCGGTGGCCGAGCTCGGCGCCGCCGCGGTGCCCGGCCTGCCGGTCGCGGACACGGTGAAGGAGACCGACACCACGGGTCTGGTGGTGCGGACCGTGCCACGGGAGCGGCTGGTGGCGGTCCAGACCCCGCAGGCGTTTCCGCGGGCGATGCTGGAGACCGCGCACCAGCGCTCGCGCGCCGACGCCGCCACGGGCGCCACCGACGACGCGGCCTTGTGCGAGCGGCTCGGCCACCCGGTGCGCGTGGTCGCCGGCAGCACCCGCAACCTCAAGATCACGACCGCCGAGGATTTCGCCCTGGCCCAGGCCCTGGCCGCGGAGCCGCCGGCGTGATCGCGTTCCGCACGCCGGCGGAGGTCGCCGCCGCGCTGCCGGCGGTGGTGACGCACCTCGCCCGGCGCGGTCTCATCGCGTACCCGACCGAGACGGTGTACGGCTTCGGCTCCGTGACCGCGGCCGCCGCCGTGGACCGCCTGGCCGCGTTGAAGGGGCGTGAGCCCGGCAAGCCCTTCCTGGTCCTGGTCTCGGACCGGCACATGCTCGCGGGCGTGGGGCTCCGGCTGACCGACGCGGCGGAGCGGTTCGCTTCCGCGTTCTGGCCGGGGCCGCTCACGCTGGTGCTGCCGGGCGGCGAAGGCCGGCTGCCCGACACGCTGCGCGGCCCCGAGGGCGGCGTGGCCGTGCGCTGGACCTCGCACCGCGGAGCCGCGCAGATCATCCAGACCCTCGGCTCCCCGATCACGTCGACCAGCGCGAACCGCCCCGGCCAGCCCTCGCTGATGGAGGCGCCCGCCATCGAGCGGAGCTTCGCACCCGCGGTGGCCGAGGGGACGTTGCTCGTGCTCGACGCGGGCCGGCTCTCGGACTCGCCGCCCTCGACGCTGATCGACTGCACCGGAACCGCGCCGCGCCTCGTGCGGGAGGGCGCGATCCCCCGCGGGCGGCTGGCCAGCATCGTCCCGGCGCTGGCGGGCTAGCGTGCGGATCCTGCTCGTCTGCACCGGCAACATCTGCCGCAGCCCCATGGCCGAGGCCATCGCGCACCGACTGCTCCACGGCCGCGGCCGCGACGACGTGACGGTCTCGTCCGCCGGAACGGCCGCACAGGACGGGGCTCCGGCCTCGGAGGGTGCGTACCTCATCGCGCTGGAGCGGGGTCTCGATCTTTCCGCGCACCGGGCGCGGCAGATCACGTCCGACCTCGTGGCCGCCGCGGATCTCGTGCTCGGGATGAGCCCGCATCACGTGGAGCGGGCGCTCGCGCTCGGTGGAGACGGGAAATCGCACCTGCTCGGCGAGTACGCCGGGCGTCCGGCCGCCGACGCGCAGATCGACGACCCGTTCGGCGGCGACCTCGACGAGTACCGCGCCACGTTCGAGCGGCTGGAGGCGCTGCTGGTCGAGGCGCTCGCGCGGCTGCCGGAGAAGCCGGCGGATGCGAATCCGGGCGACCACTAGGCTGCTGGCCGTCGTCGGCGACCCCGTCGGCCACTCTCTGTCGCCGGCGATGCACAACGCCGCCGTCGCGGCGCTGGGGCTCGACGCGGCGTACCTCGCCCTCCGCACGACGCGCGACACCTTCCCGGCGCTGGCCCGCGCCCTGGTCGGCGCGGGGGGCGCCTTCAACGTCACCATCCCGTTCAAGCGCGCCGCCGCGGACCTGCTGGATCGCCCCTCGGAGGCCGTCCGTCGCACCGGCGCGTGCAACACCGTCTGGGCCGAGGGCGCGGCGATCGCGGGCGACAACACCGACGTCGCCGCGGTGCGGGCGGTGGCCGCGACGCTCGTCGGCCGCCGCGCCGTCCGCCGCTCGCTGGTGCTCGGCACGGGCGGCTCCGCGCGCGGGGCCGCGGCCGCGATCGCGGAGGCGTGGCCCGGCGCGGAGATTGCAGTGCTATCACGCGACGCGGAGCGCGGTGCGGAATTCGCCCGTTGGGCGAGCGAATTGGGTGTCGGCTGCAGGGTGTTTGGCGCGGACGACGACGCCGGGGCCGATCTGGTCGTCAACGCCACCCCGCTGGGTCTCCAGCCGGGCCAGCCGCTTCCGCTCGACGCGGAGCGGCTGAAGCGCCTCGCGTGCGGCGCGCTGCTGGACCTGGTGTACGCCCGCGGCGAGACGGAGCTGGTCCGGGCCGCTCGAAACGCGGGCATCGCGGCCGCCGACGGGCGCGGCGTCCTGGTCGCGCAGGGGGCGGCCGCGTTCGAGCGGTGGTTCGGCGTGGCGGCGCCGGTCGAAGTGATGCGCGCGGCGGTGGAGGATGCGCTTCGCCCGTAGTATGTTGGCCGCGGCGCGGTCGCGCCTGCTCGAGATCGAGGCGCTGGCGCTGCCGCGGGCGTGCCTGGGCTGCGAGCGGCCGCTGCCCGAGCCCGGACGCCACGGCGGCTGCTGCGACCTGTGCCGGCACCGGCTGCGGCCGATCGCGCCGCCGGTGTGCGGGAGATGCGGGCAGCCGGTGGACCGGTGGAGCCTGCAGGTGGAAGCGGACGAGGGCGCGCGAACGGTCGGAGGCGGGGTGGGGCGCGGCGGTCGTGGAGGAGCTGGGCCGGCCCACTGCGCCTTCTGCCGGGAGTGGCCCGTCGAGCTGGCCTGGGCGGCGTCCGGGACCTGGCTGGACGAGGGGCCGGCGCGGAATTTGGTGCACGCGCTGAAGTACGGCGGCTGGCGCCTCGCGGCGGGACCGATGGCCGATTGCATCCGCGCGGCCGCCGGGGCGCGGCTGAAGCGGCTCGATGCGCTGGTGCCGGTTCCGCTCGGCCGCACGCGGCAGCGGGAGCGCGGGCACAACCAGGCGGCGCTCCTGGCGCAGGCGCTCGGCGCCGCGCTCGGGGTCCCGGTGCTCGACGGCGCGCTGCGCCGCACGCGGGAGACCCGGACGCAGACCCGGCTGAGCCCCGCCGACCGGCGGCGCAACGTGGAGGGGGCGTTCGCCGCGGCGGGCCCGGCGCTCACCGGGCTGGCGGTGGCGCTGGTGGACGACGTGTTGACGACGGGCGCGACGCTGGGCTCCGCGACGACGGCGCTCGCCCGGCAGGAGCCGGAGGTCATCGGCGCGGTGACGTTCGCCCGCGCCCTGGTACCGGCATGACGAACCACTGAACGACGGAGGAAGCTGGACATGGCAGTGCGCGTAGGCATCAACGGATTCGGGCGGATCGGCCGCCTGGTGTTGCGGGCCGCGCTCAAGAAGCGCACCAACCTCGACATCGTCGCCGTCAACGACATCACCGATACGAAGACCCTCGCCCACCTGTTCAAGTACGACTCGGTGCACCGCACCTTCGACGGCGAGGTCACGGCCGGCGCGGACCACCTCGTGATCAACGGCAAGAAGATCATGGTCACGGCGGAGAAGGACCCGGCGAAGCTGCCGTGGAAGGACCTCGGCGCGACGCTGGTGGTCGAGTCCACGGGCAAGTTCACCGACAAGGAGAAGTGCGCCGGTCACTTCGCCGCGGGCGCGAAGAAGGTCATCATCTCGGCGCCGGCCAAGGGCGAGGACATCACCGTCGTGATGGGCGTCAATCACGACAAGTACGACCCGGCGAAGCACAACCTGCTCTCGAACGCCTCGTGCACCACGAACTGCCTGGTGCCGGTGGTGAAGGTCGTGCGCGAAGCGTTCGGCTGGGTGCGCGGCTACATGATCACCGTGCACTCGTACACCAACGACCAGAACGTGCTCGACTTCCCGCACAAGGACCTGCGGCGGGCTCGCGCGACGGGGCTGAGCATCATCCCGACGACCACGGGCGCGGCCAAGGCCACCTCGCTGGTGATCCCCGAGGTGAAGGGGAAGATCGACGGCGTGTCGCTGCGCGTGCCGACGGCCGACGTGTCGAGCGTGAACCTCATCGTGCAGGTCGAGAAGAGCACCACGCCCGCCGAGGTCAACGACGCGTTCAGGAAGGCGGCGGCCGGCGTGCTCAAGGGCATCCTCGACGTGTCGGACGCGCCGCTGGTGTCCGTCGACTACATCGGCAACCCGTACTCCTCCATCGTGGACGCGATGAGCACCGCCGTCGTCGACGGCACGATGCTGCAGGTGTCGTCGTGGTACGACAACGAGTGGGGCTATTCGATGCGCTGCGTGGACCTCATGGAGCTCGTGGCGGCGAGGATGTAATGGCCAAGAAGACGATCGAGAACCTGGACACGGCGGCCATCCTCGGCCGCCGTGCCTTGGTCCGCGTGGACTTCAACGTCCCGGTCAAGGACGGCAAGGTCAGCGACGACACGCGCATCCGCGCGGCCGTCCCGACCATCGAGGACCTGAAGGACCGGGGCGCGCGGATCATCCTGCTCTCGCACCTCGGGCGTCCCAAGGGCGGGGGCCCGGAGCCCAAGTACTCGCTCAAGCCCGTGGTGCCGGTGCTCGAGTCGCTGCTCGGCATGCCGGTCGCGTTCATCGAGGACCCGGCGGCGCCGACGGCGGTCGAGGCGACGCGCGAGCTGCCGCGCGGGGCCGTGGCGCTGGTCGAGAACACTCGGTTCCAGGCCGGGGAGGAGAAGAACGACCCCGCCACGGCGCGGATGTTCGCCGCCCTCGGCGACTTCTTCGTCAACGACGCCTTCGGCTCGGCCCACCGGGCGCACGCGTCCACGGAGGCGGTGGCGCACCTCCTCAAGCCCGCCGTCGCCGGCCTGCTAATGGAGAAGGAGCTGGGGTACCTCGGCGGGCTGCTGACCTCGCCGGCGCGCCCGTTCGTCGCGATCCTGGGCGGCGCGAAGATCTCCGGCAAGATCGACGTCATCCAGAACCTCCTGCCGCGCGTGGACCGGATCCTGATCGGCGGCGCGATGGCCAACACCTTCTTCCGCGCCAAGGGCGCGGCGACCGGGACGAGCCTGGTCGAGGACGACCGGATCGCGATGGCGAAGGACCTGCTCGCCCGCGCGGGGGACAAGCTCGTGCTGCCGGGCGGTGGGGTGGCCGCGCCGTCGCTCGAGAGGGCGCAGGAGCGGCGCGACGTCGCGTGGAACGCCATCCCGGACGGCTGGGCGCTGTACGACATCGACGCCGCGACGGCCACGCGGTTCGCGGAGATCGTCGCCGGGGCGAAGACGGTGGTGTGGAACGGCCCGATGGGCGTGTTCGAGACGCCGCCCTTCGACCAGGGTACCCTGGCGATGGCGCGCGCGCTCGCCGCGGCGACGGCCAAGGGCGCGACGACCGTCGTCGGCGGAGGCGACTCCGCCGCGGCGATCGAGCAGGCGAAGCTCGCTGACAAGGTCAGCCACGTGTCCACGGGCGGCGGCGCGTCGCTCGAGTTCCTGGAGGGGAAGGTCCTGCCGGGCGTGGCGGCGCTGGACGACGCATGAGCCGCCTGATCTTCGCGGCCAACTGGAAGATGCACCACGCGCCCGCCGCGGCGCGGCAGGTGGTGCGCGAGGTCCTCGCACGCTACCGCCCGGTCGCGGAGCGCGAGGTGGTGTTCTTCCCGCCCGCCGTCTCGCTCGCCGCGGTGGTGGACGAGATCAAGGGCCGGCGCGACGTCGCCGCTGGCGTGCAGAACATCCACTGGGAGGCGAAGGGCGCCTTCACCGGCGAGATCTCGGCGCCCATCGCCGCCGCCGCCGGCGCCGCCTGGACGCTGGTGGGCCACTCCGAGCGCCGTCACAAGTTCGACGAAACGGACGCGGAGACCGGCCGGAAGGTGCACGCGGCGCTGGCCGCCGGCCTCCTGCCGATGCTGTGCGTCGGCGAGCTGATCGAGGAGCGGCGCGCCGGCAGCACCGAGGCCGTGGTGTTGCGCCAGCTCGGGGCCGGCCTGGCCGGTCTCGACGCCGCCACCACGGCGCGCGTCGCGATCGCCTACGAGCCGGTGTGGGCGATCGGGACCGGCGTCAACGCCACGCCGTCCGATGCGGCGGCCGTGCACCGCACGATCCGGCGCTGGCTGGCCGAGCGCACGCCGCCGGGCAGCCGGCACGCGATCCTCTACGGCGGCTCGGTGAACGCCGAGAACTCGGCCGCGCTGATGGCCGAGGAGGAACTCGACGGAGTGCTGGTCGGGGGGGCAAGTCTCGAAGCGGACTCTTGGCTGAGGATACTCGAGACGGCGGTGAGACGTGAGAAGTGAAAGGTGAGACGTTCGCGAGAGAAGTGAGAGGCAACTGCCGCGAGAGGTGGCTCCTCTCACGCCTTTCGGCTTCTCACGTCTCGCCTGAACGCCTCACCTCTCACCCCTCACCGCTCACTATCGCCCAGCGTTGACCCTCTCGGCCCCAACCCGGTAGATTGCCTCCCGCCATGTACACTTTCTTCCTGATCCTGCTCATCCTCGACGCCTTCGTGCTCGCGGCCGCCGTGCTGCTGCAATCGGGGCAGGGCGGCGGGCTCGCGGCCAGCTTCGGCGGCGCGTCGAGCACCGACGCCTTCGTCGGGAACCGCCAGGCGGCCACGCTGCTGACCAAGGCGAGCTGGTGGGGCGGGGGCATCTTCCTCGCCCTGTGCTTCATGCTCTCGCTGCTGTCGATGCGGTCGTCCACGCCGCGTTCGGTGTTCGAGAACCAGCCGGCCCAGCAGGCCGCGCCCGCGCCCCTGACCCTCCCGCTGGAGAGCGGCGGGGCGGCCGCGCCCGCGCCCCCGCTGGGGAACGCGAAGGCTCCGGCCAAGTCCACCACGCCGGCGCGGTAACCCTCGATGGGCGTGGGGAATCCCGCGGGCGGCGCGGCGGACGAGACGGCGGCTCGTGAGCCGCGGCCGGCGCGCTGAGTGAGCGAGGACCTCCTCCCGGCCTACGTCCTGCTCGAAGACGACACCTGGTACCGGGGCGCGACGAGCGCCCCGTTTGCCGTCGCCGCCGCCGAGGTCGTGTTCACCACGAACCTGAGCGGCTACCAGGAGGTCTTCACCGACCCCTCGTACGTCGGCCAGATCGTCACGATGACCGCCCCGATGATCGGCAACTACGGGATCAACGCCGAGGACCTCGAGTCCCGGCGCCCCATGGTGGCCGGCGTCGTCGTGCGCGAGCTGTCGCGCGTGGCCTCCTCGTGGCGCGCCAGCGGCCGGCTCGGCGACTGGCTCGGCGGATTCGACATCCCCATCGTCTCCGAGGTCGACACCCGGCGCCTCACCCGCCACATCCGCGAGAAGGGCGCGATGCAGGGCGTGATCGCCGTGGGCACCGAGCCCTCGGAGGAGGCCCGCCGCATCCTCGCCGCCTCGCCCCGGATGGAGGGTCTCGATCTCGCCTCCCGGGTGACGCGCGGCGAGTGGGAAACCGTGGGCCCCGAGGACGCGCGCTTCAAGGTCGTCGCCTACGACTTTGGAATGAAGCAGAACATCGTGCGCCTGCTGGTGGCCGAGGGCTGCCAGGTCACGATCGTGCCGAGCCACACGCCCGCGGCGGCGGTGCTCGAGCGGAAGCCCGACGGGGTCTTCCTCTCGAACGGTCCGGGCGACCCGGCGGCCGTGTCCTACGCCCCGCCGATCCTCCGCGAGCTGGCTGGGAGCGGCACGCCGATCTTCGGCATCTGCCTCGGGCACCAGCTGTTGGGCCTCGCCTTCGGGGCCCGGACGGTGAAGCTCCCCTATGGGCACAGGGGAGGGAACCACCCGGTCCGCGAGCTCGAGACGGGGCGGGTCCTGATCACGTCCCAGAACCACGGCTTCGCGGTCGAGGGAGAGGGGGAAGGCCCTTCCACGGGGGTGCCCGGAGCCCCCGCGCTGGAGGTAACCCACCGTAACCTCAATGACCACACCGTCGAAGGCGTCAGGCACCGGGAATTGCCCATCTTCGCGGTCCAGTACCACCCCGAAGCGAGCCCGGGTCCCCACGACGCCAGGCACCACTTCGCGGAGTTTCTACGCTTGATGTCCTCAACCCCTTGACATCAAACGAGTAAGCTTCCACATTAGCCCTCCCGTCCCCCCTGTGGGGGCTTTCCTGCGGACTCGGGAGGAGCTGATGACCAAGGCCGACCTGGTAGAACGGGTCACCGCGCAGATCGCGCGCACGGCCGGCCCGATGATCAGCAAGAAGGACTGTGCCCGCGTCGTCGACAGCTTCCTCGACGCCGTGAAGGACGCCCTTGCCGAGCAGAAGAACATCGAGATTCGCGGCTTCGGCACCTTCAAGATCCGCAGCCGGAAGACCCGCATGGCCCGCAACCCGCGCACCGGCGACCCGGTGGAAGTGGCGGCGCGCCCGGTGCCGGTGTTCAAGCCCAGCAAGGAGTTGCGGGGGATGGTCGCGGAGCGCGACGAGCAGATGGCGCCGAAGGCGTAGGCGCCGCTCCATCGGAACGCAGGCACGAGGCCGACGCTCCCGGGCGCCGGCCTTCTTCTTTCCCGGAGGCTCCGTCCGCTAGCGGGCCTTCAGCTCCGGAGCGTCGGGCCAGCGCTCGCGCACCCGCTGGATGACCGCGTCGGCCTTCGCGGGGTCGTTGCCGCTCAGCCGGTAGATCTCCGACAGCCGCAGCGCCGACTGGATCTGCACGTGGCGCGGGACGGCCTCGGCGGCGAGGTGACTCTCCAGCAGCCTGATCGTGTCGTCCAGGGTGAGGTCCGGCGGATCCTCGACCGTGGCGGAGCCGCCGAGGATGCCGGTCACGAGCCCGCCGAGCGGACCGAGGAGATTCTCCCACACGAAGTCCCAGCCCCACCAGGCGATGCCGAACGCGCCGGAGGCGGCGAGCCAGCGCCGGTCGCCGAAGAAGCCGAGCAGCGCCGTCACGACGGTCGCCGCGCCGAAGAACGCGCGGCCAACGGCACTCGGCGAATCGAAACGCGGGGTCGCGGACACGGGCACTCCAGCGATCAGCGGACTGCCATTATATTGTGCGCACCGACTGATACCAACAGGGGTATCGAACCTCACAATCCAAGGGGGGAGTCCGTGAGTGCACGGATCCGCTGGTTGACCGTCGTCGCCGTCGCCTGTATGGCCGCAGGTGCCGCCCGGCAGGCCCGCGCCCAGACCCACTTCGGGCCGGAGCTGAGCTGGGGCAGCAACAGCATCGGCATCGGGGTCGGCGCCCGGCTCGAGCTGGGGCTGGCCAAGATGATCCCGGGGGCGAAGAACTTCGACGCCGTCGGCACGTTCGACTACTTCTTCCCGAGCAGCGGCTACGGCGTCAGCCCGAGCTACTGGGAGCTTGGCCTGGGCGGGCAGTACCACTTCTCGATTCCCGGCGCCAAGGTCCTGCCGTACGCGGGCGCGGGCCTGGCCATCGCGCACAGCAGCGTGACGGTGCTCGGCATCAGCGGCAGCGCCACGAACGTGGGGCTGAACCTCTTCGGTGGCACGGCGTTCCAGCCGCTTGGCAAGGTCACGCCGTTCGTCCAGCTGCGGCTCGAGCTGCAGAGCAGCAGCGCCTTCTTCATCCAGGGAGGCGTGCTGTTCTAGCGCGCGCCGCCGCCGTCGCGATGCTGGCGATGCCCTGCGCCCTCCAGGCGCAGGGCATCTCGTATCGCGTACACCTCGACGGCGCGGACCGCGCGTTCCACGTCCGCGCCGAGTTCCCCGTGGCGTCGGACGTCGACACGCTGCGCGTGTCGCTGCCGGCCTGGTCGCCGGGCTCGTACGAGATCATGGACTACGCCCGCTACGTGCACGGCTTCACGGCGACGGCAGCCGACGGGCGGCCGCTGTTCTGGGACAAGCAGACCGGGGACACCTGGCGGATCGCCGTCGCGGGCGCCGGCCGTGTGGTGGTCGAGTTCGAGACCAACCCGGATTCCGTGGCGCTCGAGCTCAGCCGCATCGAGCCCGGCTTCGCCTACTTCAACGGCACGAACCTGTTCCCCTACCCGGAGGGGAGCGGCTTCGACTTCCCGGCCGACCTGGCGATCGAGGTGCCGCCGGGCTGGCGGATCGCGACCGGACTCGAGCCGGCCGGGGAGCCGGGCCACTTCCGGGCCGCGAGCTACCACGACCTCGTCGACTCGCCGACGTTCCTCGGACGGTTCGCGCTCGACAGCGTGGTCGTGGACGGACGCGCCATCCGCCTCGCGCTCTATCCGGACACGGCGCTGACGCCCGCGGTCTGGGACAGCGTCTCCGACGCGCTGCGGCGCATCGCCGCCACCCAGAACCGCATCATGGGCGGGCCCCCGTACCGCAGCTACACCGTGCTGGTCTTCGAGCCTGGCGGCGAGCTGGACTGGGCGGGCGGCCTGGAGCACCGCAACTCGCAGCTCGACATCATCGCCCAGTCGTTCTTCGCCACCGACCGGCGGCGGGGCGCCCTGGGCGACTTCACCCGTCCGCTGCTGTCGCACGAGTTCTTCCACCTGTGGAACGTCAAGCGCATCCGGCCGGCGGAGCTGTGGCCGTACGACTACGCGCGCGCGCAGGTCACGCCGCTGCTGTGGTGGTCGGAGGGGGTGACCGACTACTACGGCGACGTGACGCTCGCGCGGGGCGGGCTGTGGACGCTCGGGCAGTTCGTGGCTGGGATGAACGCCGACGTGCAGCAGGTCGAGGACGCGGGGGAGACGGTCGCAGCCGAGGATGCGAGCGTCGACACCTGGATCCACCCCACCTTCGTGGACGAGGCGCAGTACTACTACCCGAAGGGAGCGCTGCTCGGGCTGATGCTGGACATCGGGATCCGCGACGCCTCGGGCAACCGCCATTCGCTCGACGACGTGATGCGGCAGCTGCTCGCGGACTCGTGGGGCCGCCGCCGCGGCTTCACCACCCGGGACCTCCTCGACCTGATCCGGCCCTGGTATCCGGGCGTGGACGATTTCTACGCGCGGTTCGTCCGGGGGCGCGAGGAGCTGCCGTACGACAGCGTGCTGCCCCGGGGCGGCCTCGCCGTCACGCGGCGCGAGGACCACACGCCGGTCGTCGGGGTCGGCGCCGAGCGCTACGCCAAGGGCGGCCTGGTGGTGAGCGAGGTCCTGGCCGGCTCGCTGGCGGACGCCGTGGGCATCCAGCCGGGCGACGTGCTGCTGAGGGTCGGCGACGTGACGACCGCCGGCCCGGACTGGCCGCTCGCCTTCCAGGCCCGATACGCGGAGGCGGCCGGGCGCGACGTCGAGGTGGTGTACCGCCGCGACGGGCGCGAGATCGTGCGTTCCGGCGCCGTGCGCGTCCGCACGGTGCGGACGATCACCCTGGGGCTCGACCCGCACGCGGGGCCCGGGGCGCGGGCGATCCTGCAGGGCATCGCCGGGGTGCAGCCGTGAGCGGCGCGCCGGGAAAGGGATCCGGCTCGGAGGCCGGGATCCGGGTGTGCATCAGGCTGTTCGCCACCTACGCGGAGGCGGCAGGGCGCGACGCCATCGAGGTCACGCTGCCTCCGGGCGCGGTCGCGGCCGACGCGCTCGCGGTCGTGCGCGCCCAGCCGTGGGCCGGACGCCTCGCACCGAGCCCGGCCGTGGCCGTGAACCGGCGCTACGCGAAGGCCGACGCGGAGCTGAGGGACGGCGACGAGGTCGCGATCATCCCCCCCGTCGCGGGCGGGTAGTTTCGACGCCGCGAGAGGCTTGCCCGCCGCCCGGGCCACGCGTAACTATGTGGGCCATGAGCGGGTGGCTGACCGACCAGCCCATCGACGTCGCCCGGCTCGTGGCCGACGTCGCCTCCGCCGGGTCGGGCGGCACCGTGGTCTTTCTCGGCACGGTGCGGCGGTCGGAGGCGGACGGGGACGTCGAGGCCATCGAGTACTCGGCGTACCAGGAGATGGCCGACGCCGAGCTCGGGAGAATCGTGGCCGAGACGCGGGCGCGGTGGCCGGAGGTGCGGATCGCGCTGCGGCACCGCACCGGTCTCGTGCCGCTCGGCGAGGCGAGCGTCGTGATCGCCGCCTCCGCGCCGCACCGCGCCGAGGCGTACGCGGCTTCCCGGTTCCTCATCGAGGAGACGAAGCGGCGGGCGCCGATCTGGAAGAAGGAGCGGCTGGCCACCGGCGCGGCGCGCTGGGTGGAGGGCCGGCCGGCGGGAGGGTAGCCCTGGCGCTGCACGTCGCGCTGATCGAGCCGCAGATCCCGCCCAACACGGGGAACATCGCGCGGCTGTGCGCGGCGACCGAGACGTCGCTGCATCTCATCGAGCCTCTGGGTTTCACCCTGGACGACGCCGAGGTGCGCCGCGCGGGCCTCGACTACTGGGACGCGGTGGACGTGTGGGTGCATCCCACGTGGCGGCACTTCCGCGAGGCCATCGCCCGGGAGCGGTGCTGGTACTTCTCGGCGCACGGCGAGCGCTCGCTGTGGGACGCCGCAATTCCCGACGGGGCCTGCCTGGTTTTCGGCAACGAGACCGCCGGCCTCCCGCAGCGGATCCGGGAGAAGCACCCCGAGCGGGTGTTCCGCATCCCGATGACCGGGCCGGTCCGGAGCCTGAACCTCGCGACCGCCGTGGGCATCGTGCTGTACGACGTGCTGAAGGGCCTGCAGGCGGAAGCGTCAACCACACCACACCGTGCGGAGCGGGCGGGGGTCGAGCGGTGAACAAGATTACCGTGGTCGGGGCGGGCAACGTCGGGGCGACCACCGCGCAGCGGCTGGCCGAGAAGCGGCTGGCGCGCGAGATCGTGATGGTGGACGTCATCGAGGGCGTCCCGCAGGGCAAGGGGCTCGACCAGTGGGAATCGGCGCCCATCGAGCGGTTCGACACGCGCATCATCGGCTCGAACGACTACGCGGCCGCGGCGGGGTCCGAGCTGTTCGTGGTGACGGCCGGCATCGCCCGGCGCCCCGGCATGAGCCGCGAGGACCTGCTGAGGACCAACGTCGACATCGTGAAGTCGGTCGGCCAGGAGATCCGGCGCCACGCGCCGAAGGCCGTCGTCATCGTGGTGTCCAACCCGCTGGACACGATGTGCTACGTGATGAAGGAGACCCTCGGCGCGCCGCGGGAGCGGGTGATGGGGATGGCCGGCGTGCTCGACACGGCACGCTACCGGGCGTTCATCGCCGAGGCGCTCGACGTCAGCGTCGAGGACATCCAGGCCATGGTGCTCGGCGGCCACGGCGACACGATGGTCCCGCTGGTGAGCTACACGACCGTCTCGGGCATCCCGCTCGGGCAGCTGCTGCGGCCCGACGTCATCGAGAAGCTGGTGGACCGCACCAAGAACGGCGGCGCCGAGATCGTCTCGTTCCTCAAGACGGGCTCGGCGTACTACGCGCCGTCGGCCGCGGCCGCACAGATGGTCGAGGCGATCGCGCTGGACAAGAAGCGCATCCTGCCGTGCGCGGCGTGGCTGGAGGGCGAGTACGGGCACCGCGGCATCTACCTCGGCGTCCCGTGCAAGCTGGGCGCCGGCGGCCTGGAGCAGATCATCGAGGTCGAGCTGACGCCCAAGGAACGGGTGGCGCTCGGGAAGTCCGCCGAGTCCGTCCGGGAGTCGATCGCGTTGGTGAAGCTATAGGGAGCGGTGCGCGGTCAGCCGGTGCGCAGGTCTATCCGCTTCCACCTTCCCCGGCTCTGGCGATCCGCCTCCCCTCGTCGACCGTGGCCGCGAGGTAGTCCCGGTTCATCCGGGCGATGAACAGCACGCTGATCCCCTTGGGGCAGGCGGCCTCGCACTCGCCGTGGTTGGTGCAGCTCCCGAAGCCCTCCAGGTCCATCCGCGAGACCATCGCCAGCGCGCGCTCGTGCCGCTCGGGCTGGCCCTGCGGGAGCAGCGCGAGGTGCGAGACCTTCGCCGCGGTGAACAGCATGGCGGAAGCGTTGGGGCACGCCGCCACGCAGGCG
>DASPTN010000138.1:0-18056 GCA_035623395.1 Gemmatimonadales bacterium
CGGGTCGCCCGGCCGGAGCAGAGGTCGAGGACGTGGTTCGGCAGCAGGGCCCTGATGCCGGCGAACGGGGTGGTGTCGCCGGGGAACCAGACCATGCCGGCGTGCCGGCCGGGCTCGATCGCGGCGAGGAAGGCGGACGCGTCCGGATCCCTCGGCGCGCCGAAGACTTCGGCCAGGAGACCCGGCTGGGACGCGCACCACGGCTCGCCCGGCTTCGCGCCCACCGCGTACGCCACCTGGCGCAGGCCCCCCGCGTCGGCGAACAGGATGCTCCGGGCGCCGTCGTTCACGATCAGGACCCAGCGGCCGCCGAGCGGAGCCGTCGCGCGCAGGAGGTCGTCGCCGGCGACGAGCCGGTCGAGCAGGGCGGCGACGATCTCGGCGTCGCCCGCCGCGGGGCGCGCCGGGTCGAGCACGTACCCGAGCAGCACGATCGAGCGCCCGCCCTTGGCGGCGCGGGTGACGGCGAGATCGGGATGGACGGTGAGGTGGAGGCCGCGGTCGAGGGCGAGGCTCTGCCACGTCGGGAACCCCTCGACGGCGCGCGGGCCGAGCACGAACTGGCGCCGGTAGAGCAGCCGCTCCGTGGTCGCCCGGTCGTACGTCACGGGACGGCGGGCGTTCGGATCGGGGGTGGGAGTCATCCCGCCGCGACGCGCGGCCCTAGGCCGTGCGCTTCGCGGGCGCGGCGCGGTCGGCGACCACCTGGCCGCCCCAGTCCAGGATCAGGCGCGCCAGCTCGGCCTGGCTGGCGAGCGCGGTGGCCTGGTGGTCGGAGTCCGGAATGAACTCCACCGGGACGCGGTCCCCGATCCCGAAAGGCGCGAGCGTGTCCCGGAACTGGTTCTTGTAGTTGTAATGCCGGATCTCGCCGCCCGAGTAGATCATGCCGAGCCTCACGCCGCGGTCGAGCAGCACCTTCAGCCCGTCCGCGAACACCTCCTTGGTCGGGATGAAGTTCACGCGCCCGAGCTCGGGCACCGGGTGCTCGGCGGCCGTCTTGCCCTCGGGCGCCCGGCGCCGGGTGCCCGCACCCTGGAGCGCGCGGCGGAGGAAGCCCGCGACGCGGCCCAGGAGGTGCGGCTGCCGCAGCGCCTTCAGATAGTGGAAGAGGTGGGTCTTGAGGGTCGGGTAGCGGTAGGCGTCGAACATCAGCAGGCCCGCCACGCGCTCGTCCGCCAGCGCCGCCGCGTAGCCGTGGTAGGCGCCGGAGCAGTGCCCGAAGATCGCGAACCGGTCGAGGTGCGCCGCGGCGCCGAGGGCGTCCATGGCCGCCCGCACGTCCACCACGGCCTGCGCCTCGAACGAGTGCTGGCCGGTGAGCCGGGCGCTGTCGCCGTGGCCCGCCAGGTCGAACCGGATGACCGGGATCCCGCGCGCCGCCAGCTGGCGGGACAGGCGCACGTTGAAGCGGTGCGGCCCGACGCGGTGCACGACCCCCGCGTTGAACAGCAGGATCCCGACGCCGGCGGGCGCGCCGCCCGGCGTGTCCGGCAGCACGACCGTGCCCACGAGGCCGTCGTCGGCGCCGAAGGTGACCGACCGCTCGATCATGCGTCCTCCGTGAACGCGGCGACGACGGTGCGCAGGTCGTCCGGCGCGATCGGGGCGTCGTTCAGCATGTCGTTCTTGAGCCAGTCGATGTCGGCGGCGATGGCCCGGGTGGTCACGGTGGCGCCGCCGGCCGCGAGCTCGCGCGCGAGGCCGGACCACGCGCCGGCGTCGCGCGCGCCGATCAGGGCCACCTGCCCGGCCCGCGCCCCCCGGAACGTGGCGGGCGAGAGCGCGCCGAGCTGCGCCTTCAGCTCGGCGGTCACCGCGTAGCCCAGCGACTCCGCCTTCGCCTCCTCCATCACCTGCGCGCGCACCCTGGCCTCGGACTCCCAGCGGATGCCGAACGCCTCCTTCCGCGCCGCCACGTGCGCGTCGGCCAGCTCCCGCACGTAGGCCGCCCCGTCGGCGATCGGATCCCAGAGCACCAGGCGCTTGGGGGCCCGGGCCCCGGCCTTCGAGGCCAGCGCCGCGAGGCTCGCCCCCAGCCGCAGGCCGAACCACGTGACGGCGGACGCGCTGCTGCGCCGCACGACCTCGTCGCTGGCGCGCGCCACGTCCCCGATCCACACGGTGAGGTTCCCGTCTTCGTCGCCGCCGGCGGAATCGCCCGTGCCGAGGAAGTCGAACCGCAGCACGTGGAAGCCGGCGCGCGAGAGCCGCTCGGCGAGGATCCGGAACGCGCGGTGCGAGCGCATGGCCTCCTGGCCGAACGGATTGCACAGCACGCAGCACTCGCGGCGATCCTGGCCGCCGGTGGGCGGCTGGTAGATGCCGAGCAGCTCGCGGCCCGCGGGCCCGAAGCGGATCGGCAGCGGCCGACCGTCGCCCGCCGCGGCGGGCGCGGGCTGGGCCGCCCGGGACGGCACGGCCGGCGCGGCGGCCGGCTGGGCGGCCTTCGGGCGCGCGGCGTCGAGCGCGGCCGCCATCTTCTCGACGGTGGGGTTCTCGAACACCGCCTGGATGTGGAGCGCGACGCCGAACCCGGCCTGGAGCTGCGACACGGCCGACACGACCATCAGCGAGGTCGCGCCGAGGTCGAACACGTCGTCGTGGATCCCGACCCGGTCGAGCTTGAGCAGGTCGGTCCACAGCGCGGCGAGCCGCCGCTCGGTCTCGGTGCGCGGCGCCGTGTAGGCGTGCGCCCCCGAGGCGGTCGCGTAGCTCGGCGCGGGCAGAGCCCGCCGGTCCACCTTGCCGTTCTGGGTGAGCGGGAACGCCTCGAGCGCGACGAAGTGCGCCGGCACCATGTACTCGGGCAGCCGCTCCTTCAGGAACCGGCGCAGGTCCTCGGGCGAGGGCGCGCGGCCCTCGCGCGGCACCACGTAGCCGACGAGCTGCTTGTTCCCCGGTGTGTCCTCGCGCAGCAGCACGGTGGCCGAGCGCACGTCGGGCTGGCCCGCGAGGGTCGCCTCGATCTCGCCCAGCTCGATGCGGTAGCCGTGGACCTTGACCTGGTCGTCGACGCGGCCGAGGTACTCGAGGATGCCGTCGGCGCGCCAGCGCGCGAGGTCGCCGGTCTTGTAGAGCCGCGCGCCGGGCCGGCCCGAGAAGCCGTCGGGGAGGAAGCGCTGCGCGGTCAGGTCCGGCCGGTTGAGGTAGCCGCGCGCCACGCCGGCGCCGCCGATGTAGAGCTCGCCCATCTCGCCGACGCCGACGGGCTGCAGCGCCTCGTCCAGCACGTACAGCTCGGTGTTCGCGATCGGGCGCCCGATGGCGATGGCGCCGCTGTCCGGGTCCTCGGGGCGGACCTCGTGGATGCAGCAGCCCACCACGGTCTCGGTCGGCCCGTACTCGTTGATCAGGCGCGTCTTCGGCGCCGCCTGGCGCCACAGGCGCAGGCTCTCCGCCGTCAGCGCCTCGCCGCCGATGATGAAGGCCCGCGTGATGCCGGGCGCCTCGGCGGCGCCGACCTGCTGGTTCAGGAGCTCGAGGTGCGCCGGCGTGATCTTCACCAGCCCGCGCTGCGTCCCGCTCCTGAGGCTGGCCACCAGGCTCTGCGCCCCGACGTCCTCCGGCACCAGCTCCACGTGGCCGCCCGCCAGCAGCGCCGGGAACAGGCTCGTCACCGTCAGGTCGAACGAGATCGAGGAGTGCACCGGCACCGAGTCGCCGGCCACGACGCCGTAGTGGCGGATGGCGTACCAGAGGTAGTTGACGAGCCCGCGGTGCTCGATGAGCGCGCCCTTGGGCTTGCCGGTCGAGCCGGAGGTGTAGATGACGTAGGCCAGGTTCGCCGGCGTCGCCGCAGGGCCCGGGTTCTCCCGGCTCTCCCGCGCGACCGTCGCCCAGTCGCCGTCGAGGCAGACCAGCCGGTCCTCGAAGCGCGGGAACAGCGGCCGCGCCTTCGCGTCCGCGAGCAGGACGCGGACCGCGGAGTCCTCCACCAGAAACGCCAGCCGGTCGGCCGGGTAGGTGGGATCGAGCGGCACGTACGCCGCGCCGGCCTTCCACGCGCCGAGCAGCGCCGCGACCATCAGCGGGGTGCGGTGCAGCGACACGCCGACCAGCGTGTCCGGCTTCACCCCCCGGCCGCGCAGGAAGTGCGCGATCTGGTTGGCCTGCCGGTCGAGCTCGGCGTAGCTGAGGCGCCCGCCCTCGTGCACCACCGCCGTCGCCGCCGGATCGCGCGCCACCTGCCGCTCGAACAGCTCGTGCGCGCACGCGTCCGGGAACTCGGCCCGGGTGTCGTTCCACTCCCTGAGGATCCGGTCGCGCTCGGCGCCGGGCGGCGCCGAGCGGCCGGCCTCGCCGCCGCCGGCCTCCGCGCCGACCGAGGTCAGAGCGACCACGCGATCAGCTCCTTCATGGTCTCGTTGGTGCCGGCGTAGATCCGCTGGACCCGGCTGTCGGCCCACATCCGGGCGATCGCGTACTCGGTCATGTAGCCGTAGCCGCCGTGCAGCTGGACGCACTCGTCGACCACCCGGCACTGCACCTCCGTCATCCAGTACTTGGCCAGGGCCGCGCCGACGTCGTCGAGCGTGCCGGCGACGAAGCGCAGGACGCAGTCGTCCACGAACACGCGCCCGACGCGCACCTGCGCCGCGCACTCCACCAGCTTGAACCGCGCGTTCTGCAGGTCGAACAGCGGCTTCCCGTACAGGGCGCGCTCCTTGGCGTACCGGAGCGTGATCGCGACCGCCTCCTCCGCCATCGCGACCGCGCCCACCGCGATCGACAGCCGCTCGAACGGCAGGCGCTGCATCATCTGGGACATCCCGCGGCCCTCGGCCGCGCCCAGCAGGTTGGCGACGGGCACGCGCACGTTCTCGAAGAACAGCTCGCAGGTGTCCTGGCCGTGCATCCCCACCTTCTCGAGCGGCTTGCCGACACCGTAGCCGCGCAGGTCCTTCGTCTCGACCATCAGCAGGGAGACCGCGCGCATCGGGGGCGCCGCGGGGTTGGTCTTCACCGCCAGGCAGACCAGGCCCGCGTGCCAGCCGTTGGTGATCATCGTCTTGGAGCCGTTGACGACGTAGTGGTCGCCGTCCTTCACGGCGGCGGTCTTGATGCCGGCGAGGTCCGACCCCGCGGCCGGCTCGGTCATCGCGATCGCGCCCACCAGCTCGCCCGCGGCCAGGCGCGGCAGCCAGGCGCGCTTCTGCTCCTCGCTGCCGTACGCGTGCACGTAGTGGCCCACCGTGCCCTGCACGTTGGAGCCGAAGTGGACCCCCGCGCGGGCCAGCTCCTCCAGCACCACGCACTCGTGCGCGAACGTCCCGCCGCCGCCCCCGACCTCGGCCGGCAGATCCGGGAGCAGCAGGCCGACCTCGCCGGCCTTGCGCCAGTCCGACGCGTCGGGATGGTGCTGCTCGCGCCACTGGGCCTGCCGCGGGACGAACTCCTCCTCGATGAAGCGGCGGACGCTGTCGCGGAACAGCCGCAGCTCGTCGCTCATCCACGGAGACTCGTATGCGGACGACGTCATGGTCTTCTCTCGCCGATCAAAGACGCGCGCGGAGCGACGGCGCGCCGCGCGCCCGACGCACTAGGCGCACTCCCTGCCCCGACCCGCCTCGCCGTCGCCGGGCTCGGGCTTTCCGCGGCGCCTCGCGCGCCGCTCCTCGCCGCCCTCCAGCAGGGCGTCCAGCATCTCCCAGGGCCGCGACCGGACCGCGGTCGCGCGACCCTCGACGGCCAGCGCCCCCACGTAGCCCGGCGCCGGCTGCACCGCCCGCAGCGTGTAGCGGCCGGGCGCGTCCGGCGCGTCCTCCACCCGCAGCAGCCGCGGCGGCTCGCCCGGCACCAGCGTGACGTCGAACGAGTCGAGCGGCATCGCGAGTCCCTCGCCGAGCGCCTTGAGGAACGCTTCCTTGCGCGTCCAGCCGGCGAACGCCGCCTGGAGCCGCAGCGGCCCCGCGATCGCGGCGAGCGCCGCGCGCTCGGCCGGGGAGAAGCAGGCGTCGGCCAGCGCCCGCAGGCTGCCGATCTCGCGGATCCGCTCCACGTCGATGCCCACCTCGCGGTCCCGGCTCACCGCCACGAGCGCGAGGTCGTCGGAATGCGTCAGGTTGAAGCGCGGGCCCGGCTGCTCCGCCAGGCGCGGCTTCCCGCCCGGCCCCTCCTCGAACGCGATGTCCCGCGGCCGAATCCCCACGTAGCCGGACAGCACCAGGCGCAGCAGCCCGTGCGCACACACGTACCTGCGGCGGTCGGTCTGGTGCACGAAGCGCCTCGCGCGCTCGACCTCCGCGCCGGAGAGGAACGCCTCGAGCCGCTCCTGGGCCGCGCGGTCGAGGTCCAGCCGCAGCGTCCAGACGTGAACCTCCCCGTCCCGGAGCAGGCTGGCGGCCCCGCCGTCGCGGTAACGGGCGATGCCCCTGACGATGTCGTGCCTCGCTGTCACGGTGCCCAGGCCTTGTGTGGTCGGCATGTCACCTGAGCAAGAAGCGCGCACCCGGACGGGCTCGACGGCTGCGAAACGTAAGTGGCCGACAGCCAATGTGCTACGCCGTCGCAGGCCGCCTTCGGCCGTGCGGCGCGCCCGCGAGGGCGTTGCGCTCCTGCAACAACCGGACATCAGTTGCGAGCCAGCCACGTCTCGAGCCGGTCCAGGTCGGCTTCGCAGAGGAGGCCGTGGGTCGGGAGGGTGACGAGGCGCTCGGCCAGCGTGCGTGCTCCGGCGAACGCGTCGCCGCGGTTCACCACGCGCCCGGCGAAGCCCGGCAGGTCGCACAGCGCCAGCGGATAGCCGGGCATGATGCCGAGGGCGCGCGCCTCGCTCGACGCCGCGGCCGCGCGGGTCGCCGCGCTGGCCACGAACGGCAGCCGCAGGTAGCCCGCCACGCCGCCCGCCGGCACGCGCACCGGCGTCACGCCGGCGCCGCGCCGCTCGAGCAGCCGGCCGGCGTTGGCGCGTCGCAGCTCGGCCTCGCCCTCGCCCAGCGGCAGCGTCACCGCCAGGGCGCGCGCGGCCACCGCGCTCATCGCGCCCGCCGGGGAGGGAGGGTGGTAGACGGTCTCGCCCAGCCTGAGGAACGGCAGCGCCGCCGGCACCACGTACAGCGACGGGCGGCCCAGCAGCCACTGCGCCGCGAGCTGCACCAGCTCGCCAAGGCCGGCGCTCGACGCCGCGGCGTCGGCGCGCGAGGGCGCGAGCACCGCGCCGCCCCGCCCGCCGCCCGCCAGGAGCGCTCCGCCTCGACCGCCCGTGTTGCCCTTGCCGCGGCCGAAGCTCAGCACCGCGACGTCTCCGAACGCGCCGAGCGGCCGGCCGCCGAGGCTCGCGCCGGCGCCCTGGGCGGCGTCCTCGATCACGATCGCTCCCGCGGCGCCCGCGGCCGACCGCACCGGGCCGGGATCCACCGGCACGCCGTAGAGATGCACCAGCACCACCGACCGGGCGCCGCCGTCGAGCGCGCGCCGCAGCGAAGCGGGATCGGGCGCGAACGTGGCCGGATCCACGTCGTAGAGGAGCACCGGCGGACCGGCGCCGTCGGCGGCGGTCGCGACGTCGTAGCAGGCGTAGGCGGGCAGGGCGACCGGGGCATCGGGGCCGGCGGCGTGCCTGATCGCGCAGGTCAGCGCGGTGGTGCCGCTGTCGGTGAGCAGGACCTCGGCGCCGGCGAAGGTCCGCTGCAGCGACTGCACGACCCGCGCGCGGGCCTCCGCCGCCCCGGCCACGAGGCCCGCCGCGCCCGCGCCGACCGCGGCGAGCGGCAGCGGCGAGTACGCGGGCAGCTGCCGCCGCCAGCTCACGGGATGCCGCGGACGATGTGCGGCCCGAGCGCCGTCGCCACGCGGAGCGGCAGACGCGCCCACAGCTTCGGCCCCCAGCGGTACGCGCCGTCGTCCGGCGAAGGCGTGTGCGCGTCGCCGCCGGCGGCGGCGCGCTGGTACCAGTGCAGCGGGACGTCGCGACCGCCCCACTGCTGCTTGAAGCGGTGGGTCCCGCTGCCCGGCGTGCAGCGGCCGAAGTTGAACAGCGCCAGTCCCTCGCGCGCCGCCCGCTCGATGAACGCCCAGTACAGCGCCATGTTGGGCGAGAGCTTGTTGTGGGCGACGAGCGCCGAGGCCCACGTCATCTCGAACTCCGCGCCGAAGCGGAAGCCGGCGCCGCACGCGATCGGCGTCTCGCCGAGGTAGGCGCAGCCGAACCAGGCGTCGTCGCCGAACTCGGCCGCGATCGCCTCGAACAGGCGCCGCGGCTGGGTCGGCGTGCCGAGGTCCCGCATGTGCCGCGAGAAGACCGCGAAGAACGGCGCCACCTGGTCGGGGCCGAACTTCACGACCACGCCCTCCTTGCCGGGCCGCCGGACCTGGCTGCGCAGCTTGGCCGGGAAGCGCGCGAACACGCCGTCCGGGTCGCCGGGCACCAGATCGAGCATCACGGTGATCTTGCGATGCGACACCGGGAGATCCACGGGCAGCGGCTCGCGGCTCCTCAGCTCGAGCAGCTTCACGCCGCCCTGCTCGGCCATCCGCACGGCTTCGTCCGTCAGCGCGCGGATCGCCTCCGGGCTGCCCAGCGGGCCGCCGTAGTTGAGGAACGGCATCGAGACGAGGTAGTGGCCGAACAGCCGGCTCCGCACCCGCACCAGCGGCAGGACGCCGGCGAGCGCGCCGCGCGCGCCGGTCGCCGCCAGGTAGACGCACGGGTGGCCGTGGGTGCGCTCGATGACGGTCTTCCAGCCCCACAGATGAAAGTGGCTCCAGCCGGCGGACGCGCGCACCAGCGCGTCCCACGCCGCCGGCTCGCCCGCGTAGGGCGCGACCCCGAGGTCGCTCACGCCGCGGCCGCTCCCGCCATCCGCATGCCCTCGGCCACGCTGACGAAGCGGAACTCCCGCACCAGGCGCTCGAGCCGCGCCCAGGTGCCCGCGAGGCCGCCGTAGTGCCGGACCCGCGTCAGGAGCGGCACCGCGAAGCGCGGCTGCCCGGGGTCGATCTCCCAGGGGTGCAGGTAGAACGTCCCCGGCTGCCCGCGGCGCTCCGCGTCCCGCAGCGCCGCGCGCACCAGCACCGGCGGCAGCAGGCGGAAGTAGGCGCCGCCCGCGGCCGGCAGGTTCAGGCCAGCGCGGCGCAGCGTGGTGGGCGGCACCTCGAACAGCCGGCCGGCCGGCCGGTCGAGCCAGTGCGGGTCCCGCCCGCCGCCGGCGTAGCCGTACCCCGGCCGGGTGATCGGAAACAGGGACGAGTCGTAGCGGTAGCCCTCCTCGACGAGGATGTCGAGCGCCCACTCCCGGCCCGCGACGATCGAGTAGTTGGGCGCGCGGAAGCCGAGGCACGGCTGCCCGCTCAGGCTCTCGAGGATCGCCTTGGTGCGCCGGATCTGCTCGCGGAACGACTCCGGGGTGAGCTCGAACACGCGGCGGTGGTCGTAGCCGTGCGACGCGACCTCGTGCCCCGCGGCCGCGATCGCCCTGATCATCGCCGGCTGCCGCTCGGCCACCCACCCGAGCGTGAAGAACGTGCCGGTCGCGCCGTGGGCCGCCAGGAGCTGCAGCAGCCGGTCCACGTTGCGCGCCACGCGGCTCTCGAGCGAATCCCAGCGCTCGCGCGCCACCCAGGGCGCGAGCGCGAGCACCTGGAAGTGCTCCTCGACGTCGACGGTGAAGTAGTGGCGGATCACGGCCAAAGTCTAAGGGCGGCGTGCGCGGCACGCCACCGCGCACGCGCCGGCGGCGCGCGCGGAACGGCGGGAACGCCGATTGACCTGCTTCGGGTGCGCCGCGCATACTTGAGCCCGTCCGACCCCTCCAACCGGTGGAGCCACGTGGGCCGCCAGACGACGTCGCACTCTCCGCTGCCGCTGACGCTGCCGCACCGCGGGCGGCTCAAGGTGCTGTGCGTCGGCGCGCATCCGGACGACATCGAGATCGGATGCGGCGCGACCGTGCTGGACCTCGTCCGCCAGGGCGCGGACGTCCGGTGGGCGGTGTTCAGCGGCGACGAGCGCCGCGCCGAGGAGGCCGCCAGGAGCGCGCGGCTGTTCCTGGGCACGGACGCCGCGCGGCGCCTGGTGCTGCACCAGTTCCGCGACGCGCACTTCCCCACCCACTTCACCGCGATCAAGGACGCCTTCGAGTCGCTCGCCTCGCGGTTCGCGCCCGATCTCGTGTTCACGCACTACCGCGACGACCGCCACCAGGATCACCGGGTCCTCTCCGACGTCGCGTGGAACACGTTCCGGCGCCAGACGATCGCGGAGTACGAGATCCCGAAGTGGGACGGGGACCTGTCGACGCCGAACCTGTACGTGCCGGTCGCCGCCCCGGCGGCGCGGCGCAAGGTGTCGATCCTGATGAGCGTGTTCGCCAGCCAGCGGCGCCGCGACTGGTTCGGCGAAGGCGTGTTCTTCGGGTTGATGCGGCTGCGCGGCATGGAGTGCCGCTCGCGGTCGGGCTTCGCCGAGGCCTTCTTCGGGCGCAAGCTGGTCTTCCGCCCGTGAAGCGGGCGCCCCTCGAGCCCCGCCGGGCGCCGGCGGGCGCCCGGCCGGCCTGACGAACCCCGGCCCGCCCGTGCCGCCAGCCGGCGCGCAGCCCGCGGCCGGCGCGCCCGCCGTCCCGGGCGCCCGCGTGATCCGGCCCCGCACGGGCCGGAACGTCGTCGTGATGTGGCTCGCGTTCGCGTTCAACGTGGGCGTGAGCTTCTTCCTCTCTCCCTTCGTCGTCCACCGCCTCGGCAACACCGCCTACGGCATCTGGGTCCTGCTGGGGTCGCTGGTGGGCTACATGGGCCTCCTCGACCTCGGGGTGCGGGGCGCGGTGATGCGCTACGTGGCGCGCCACCACGCGCGCGGCGAGGACGACGAGGCCGGCCGCATCGCCTCCTCCGGCCTGGTGATCTTCGGGGCGACCGGCCTGGTCGCCGTCACCGCGTCCGCCGTCATCGCGGTGCTGGTCGACCGGATCTTCCACATTCCCGCGGACGCGGTGGCCGTGGCCCGCGCGGTGGTGCTGCTCGGCGGCCTCAACATCGCGCTGTCGCTCATCAGCGGCGTGTTCGGCGGGACCGTGGCCGCCATGCAGCGCTTCGATCTCGCCAGCATCACCGACATCGTCGTCGCGGCCCTGCGCACGGCGGCGATCGTGGCGGCCCTCTCCGCGGGCGCCGGCCTCCTGGGGCTCGCGCTGATCCAGCTCGGGGCGACGCTGGTCCAGGCCGGCATCCAGTACGCCATCACGCGCCGCCTGTACCCGCAGCTGAAGCTGCGGCTCCACGGCGTGAACCGCTCCCGGGTCGGGACGATCCTCACCTTCAGCGTCTTCTCGAGCCTGCTGCAGGTGTCCGGCCTGCTGATCTTCTCGGCGGACTCCATCGTGATCGGCACGGCCCTGCCGGTCGCGATGATCACGTTCTTCGCCATCGCGGCGTCGCTGACCGACTACACGCGCTCCATCCTCAGCGCCATCTCCCAGACCATGACGCCCCGCGCCAGCGCCCTCGAGGGGCTCGGCGCGACGGCCGAGCTCGAGCGCGCGGTGCTGAGCACCGCCGCCCTGGCCACGCTCATCGCGTTGCCGATCCTCCTCACCTTCGTGGTGCGGGGCCATTCCTTCCTGCAGCTGTGGATGGGCCCGAGTTACGCCGACCGGTCGAGCGAGGTCCTCACCATACTGTCGGCCGCGCTGGCGTTCGCGGCGGCCCGGCAGGTGGTGGCCGGCGCCACGATCGGGCTGAACCGCCATCGCCTGCTGGTCCCGTTCTACCTCGCGGAGGGCGTCATCAACGTCGGCCTCAGCCTGCTGTGGGTGCGCGGTCTCGGGATCGCCGGCGTGGCGCTGGGCACCACGGTGCCGAACCTGGTCACCACGTGGCTGGTGATCCCGTGGGTGCTGCACCAGACGATCGGCACCGGGCTCCGCGGCATCTGGACCGCGCTGTGGCTGCGGCCGTTCGCCGCGATGATCCCGTTCCTGGCGGCGACGATCGGCGTCGAGCGCGCCTGGCCGGCCCACAACCTGGTGAGCTTCTTCGCGGGCGTCGCCGCCGCCCTGCCGGCCGCCGCCGCCGGCGCGTGGTTCATCGCGTTCACCGGCGCGGACCGGAGGGCGTACGCCGCGCGGCTGCGCGGCCTGGGACTGGCGAAGCTCCTCGGTCGGTGACGCGCGCCGTTGACGGCCGCGAACCCGACTCCGTAAGCTTCCCCAGCGACGGTATTTCCGACACCGGGGGGAGCGTTCATGGTCGTGCTGCAGAGACCGCCCTACGTCTGGATGGGCGGACGCCTGACCGAGTGGGACCAGGCGACCATCCACGTCGGTTCCGAGGCCCTGATCCGCGGCATCAGCGTGTTCGAGGGGATCAAGGGCTACTGGCGGCACGACGGCGCCGAGCTCTCCCTCCTCGCGCTGCGCGAGCACTACGACCGGCTGACGCGCTCCGCGCTGCTCCAGCACCTGCCGTTCGCCACGCCGTACGAGGGGTTCCGCGACGCGTGCGCGACGCTGGTGCGGAAGCTGATGACCAAGGAGCGCGACCTGTGGCTGCGGCCGACGCTGTTCGCCGTCGAGGGCCACTGGGGCCTGGACACGGTCACGGACCTGGTCATCACCTGCTACAACCAGGACAAGAAGAAGCCGGAGCCGATCGAGATCGGCGTGAGCACCTGGCAGCGCCCGCTGGACACCGGGCTGCCGACGCGGGTCAAGTCCGCCGCCAACTACCAGATCTCGCGGCTGGCGCGGATCGAGGGGCGGCGGCAGGGCTGCGACGACATGATCCTCCTCAACCAGTGGGGCCGGGTCGCCGAAGCGACCGGGTCGTGCGTCCTGATGGTGCGGAACGGGCGGGTGGCCACGCCGCCGCCGCACGAGGGGTGTCTCGAGAGCATCACCGTGAACATCGTCGAGGCGCTGTGCGGCACGCTGGGCATTCCGTTCGAGCGGCGGCCGATCGATCGCACCGAGCTGATGGTCGCGGACGAGGTCGCGCTGGCGGGCACGCTGATGGAGCTGGGCGTCGTCAAGCGCCTGGACTTCCGCGCCATGCCCGCCGCCACCCCGGTCCTCGGCCGGATCACCGACGAGTACTGGGCATGCGTGCGGGGCCAGAAGCGGCATCCCGCCGTGCAGCTGACGCCGGTCTGACGCCGGCGGCGCCGCGCGCCACGCCGGCGGGCGCCCGCCCTGCCGGCGCCGCGGGACCGGGCGTCACGGGCCCGGCGGCCGCCCCGGCCCGGCCGCTGGTCTCCGTCGGCGTGCCGGTGTACAACGGCGAGCGCTTCCTGCCGCGCGCCCTCGACTCCCTGCTCGGCCAGTCCCTCGCCGACCTCGAGCTGATCGTCTCGGACAACGCGTCCACCGACGGCACGCAGGCGATCTGCGAGGAGTACCGGCGCCGCGACCCGCGGTTCCGCTACGTCCGCCAGCCGGTCAACATCGGCGCGCCGCGCAACTGGAACGCGGTGGTGCACGAGGCCCGGGGCACGTTCTTCAAGTGGGCGTCCGCCAGCGACTACGTCGCGCCGGCGATGCTGGAGACGTGCGTGGCGGCCATGCGGGCCGACCCGGGCATCGTGCTGTGCCACGGGCTCACCCAGCTGGTCGACGAGCGGGAGCAGCCCATCGAGGTCTACGGCGGCGACGTGGTCTTCGACCAGCCGCGCGCCAGCGAGCGGTTCCTGCAGGTCTCCCAGCTCCTGGCCCTGAACAACGCGCAGTGCGGCGTGATCCGTCTCGACGCGCTGCGCCGCACCGGGCTCGACCGGACGTATCCCTCCGGCGACATGGCCCTGATGGCCGAGCTCGCGCTGTACGGCAAGTTCCACCTGGTGCCCGAGGTCATGCTGTACCGGCGGCAGAGCACCGGGACGTTCACCGCCAAGCTCGCGCCGCTGGCGCTGCAGCGCATCTACGATCCGCACGCCCGGCGGGCCATGACCCAGCTGCGCGCGCGGCGCCACCTCGATCACCTGGTGAGCATCGCCCGCGCCCCGCTGCGCCTCGCGGAGAAGCTCCGCGCGTACCGGTACGCGCTGCGGCTCGTGCGCTGGGACCGCCACCTGCTGTGGGGCGACTTCGTGCGGTCGCTCCGCGGCGCCGGACGCGAGGGCTGACAGATGCGCAGGCTCCTGGTGCTGGCCGCCTCCGTCGCCGCCGCGCTCGCGGCCGCGTGCTCGGGTCCCACCGAGAGCAAGGCGCCCAAGCCGACCGTCACGCTCACCGCCAGCCCCGATTCGGTCGCGGCCGGGCAGTTCAGCCTGCTCACCTGGACCAGCACCAACGCCACCGGCTGCCAGGCGGGCGGCGGCTGGACCGGCGCCAAGACCACCAACGGCTCGCAGAGCGTCGCGCCGGACAGCACCACGAGCTACACGCTCGCCTGCACGGGTGCGGGCGGCACCGCCGGCCAGTCGGCCACCGTCACGGTCGTGCCGGCGCCGACGCTGACCTTCACGGCGAACCCGACGACGATCGCCTCGGGGCAGTCGAGCACCCTGACCTGGTCGAGCACCAACGCGACCAGCTGCGCCGCGAGCGGCGGGTGGACCGGCGCCAAGGCCACGAGCGGCTCGCAGGGCGTGTCGCCGACCAGCACGACGATCTACACGCTGATCTGCACCGGCATCGGCGGGTCGGACACCGCGTCCGCCACGGTCACCATCTCGACGACGCCGGCGCCGCCCACCGTCACGCTCACGGCTAATCCAACGACGATCGCGTCGGGCCAGTCCAGCATGCTCACGTGGTCCACGACCAACGCCGCCGCCTGCACCGCGAGCGGCGGCTGGAGCGGGACGAAGGCCACCAGCGGCTCGCAGAGCGTGTCGCCGACCAGCACCACGACCTACACGCTGACCTGCACCGGCACCGGCGGATCGGACAGCGCGTCCGCCACCGTCACGATCGCGACGCCGGTCCCGATCGTCACGCTCACCGCGACTCCGACGACGATCACGTCGGGCCAGTCCAGCACGCTCGCCTGGTCCACCACCAACGCGACGAGCTGCACCGCCAGCGGCGGCTGGAGCGGAGCGAAGGCCACCAGCGGCTCGCAGAGCGTGTCGCCGACCAGCACGACGACCTACACGCTGTCGTGCACCGGACCCGGTGGCAGCGGCAGCCAGTCGGCGACCGTCACCGTCAACGCGTCGCCGCCGCCGGGCAGCTACGTCTACCCGCTCGCCGTCGGGCCGACGGGCCGCTACCTCGTGGACCAGAACGGGAAGCCCTTCCTCCTGGTGGGGGATGCGGCCTGGTCGCTCATCGCCCAGCAGACCGACACGGCCGCGGACACCTACCTGGCCGACCGGCAGCAACGGGGCTTCAGCGCCATCCTGGTGAACCTGATCGAGCACCTGTTCAGCGACAGCGCGCCGGCGGACATCTACGGCATCCAGCCGTTCACCGGGGCGACGTTCGCGACCCCGAACGACGCCTACTTCGCCCACGTCGACCACATCATCCAGTCGGCCGCGCAGAAGGGCATCCTGGTGCTGCTCGCCCCGACGTACGTCGGCTTCGGATGCGGCGACCAGGGCTGGGCCGCCGAGATGGAGAGCGCGACCGACTCCGCCATGACCACGTGGGGGCAGTACCTGGGCAACCGGTACGCCGGCTTCAACAACATCCTGTGGGTGATCGGCGGCGACGCGGACCCGACCGCCTGCTCGCCGTCGGTCAAGGGCAAGCTGCAGGACGTGGTGAACGGCATCCGGCAGTACGACACGCGCCACCCGTTCACCGCGCACAACATGCGCACCCAGATGGCGATCGCGCCGTGGAGCGGGGCGTCCTGGCTCAACGTCAACGACACCTACACCGACGGCCTCGAGTACACCTACGCCCAGACCGCGTACGCGGTCTCGCCGAGCCTGCCCTTCTTCCTGATCGAGGCGGTATACGAGAACGAGGGCGCCGACGCGGCGCAGCTGCGGGCCCAGTCCTACTGGACGGTCCTCTCCGGCGGCTTCGGCCACGTCTTCGGCGCCTGCCCGATCTGGGGCTTCGGCGCCCAGCCCGCCGCCAGTGACTGCGGCACGAGCAACTGGCGCGGCGCGCTCGGCAGCCAGGGCTCGCAGAACATGACCCACTTCGGGAAGCTGTTCACCGGGCGCCACTGGTACAGCCTGGTCCCGGACCTCGCCCACACCGTCCTGACCTCGGGCTACGGCAGCCCGGGCGGCGGCGACTACGTCACGGCCGCGTACGCCGCCGACAGCTCCTCGATCATCGCGTTCCTCCCGTTCGGCGGCACGGTCACGGTGAGCGGCAGCCGCCTGCGGGACACCACGATGACCGCCTGGTGGGTCAACCCCGCCACCGGCGCGGCGACCCTCATCGGGACCGTGTCCAGCCGCACGCCGCAGAGCTTCACCGCACCGGGCGGCGGCAGCAGTGACTATGTCCTGGTGATCGACAGCCCGTCGTTCGGCTTCGGCACCCCGGGAGGCTGATCGCGGCCTCCGGCCGACCGGCACGGCCGGCCTCTTACCGAAATCCGTGTAATTCGCTATCGTATCGGCCGCGATGCGGGGTCTCGGCACTTGGGACGCGACGCGGCCGTGACTCGCCCGGTTCTACCGTTCGAACCGGGCTGCCCGGCGACCGGCACCGATGCCGGTCCCCTCCTCTCCCCGCTGATACTCCGCTTCTCCCGACATCCATCGAACCATCGCACGCCCTCGTGGCGGCGGAGCCGGCTTCATGCTCCGGCCCCGGCCTGCGGCGGCGCGGCTCGGGGCTCGGGCCCCGGATACCCCTGGCGCAGGGAGGCGTCATGAATCGCGCGCACGGCTCGCTGGCGGCGTGGCTCACCTGGGCGCTGCCGGTCGCGGCGGTCCTCGTCGGCTCGTGCGGAGAGTTCACCGGGCCGCGCGGCGCGCCGGGATGGCCCTTCCCCGAGGTCTCCGCGGTCACGGTCTCGCCGGAAGACGCGGTCGTGCCGATCGGGCAGCCGGTGGCGTTGACGGTGAGCGTGATCGACGCCGCCGGACGCCCGATGAAGCGGCCCGCCGTGACCTGGTCCACCAGCGATTCCACCATCGCGCAGGTCAGCCCGAGCGGCGTGGTCACGGCCCTGGCGGCCGGCGCGCCGGTGACCATCACCGCGACGAGCGGAGGACGCAGCGGCCGCGCGCGCCTCACGGCCACGGATCTCAAGAGCGCCACCACCAGCGGGGTCACGTACGCGCGGGGCAGCGCGACGTCGGGCTCGGGCACCTCGGTCTCGCTGCTGCTCTCGTCCACGACCAGCGCCGGCGATCTGGTCGTCGTGGGCTTCGACTTCCCGTCCGTGAACTTCGCCTCCATCAGCGACAACCAGGGCAACACGTTCACCGAGGTCGGGACCGAGATCGCCACGCCCGGCGGGGCCAAGACGCGGCTCTATTACGCCAGGAACATCAAGGGCGGCTCGGAGACCGTCACCGTCACGCTGAGCGGGAGCTCCTCCTACCTGGAGGTCTACGCCCTCGAGTACCAGGGCGCGGATACCGCCAACCCGCTGGACGTGACTGCCGAGGGCAAGGGCTCGAGCGGGAGCGTCACCAGCGGCGCGGCGGTGACGACGACGGCGAACGACCTCGTCTTCGGCTTCTGCATCGGCGACAACTCCTGCACCGCGGGCTCCGGGTTCACGGCCCGCTCGACGTACAACAGCAACCTGGCCGAGGACCGGGTCGCCGCGACGGCCGGGTCCAACGCCGCGACCGGGAGCGCCAGCGGCGGCTGGGCCATGATCATGGCCGCGTTCAAGCCGCAGAGCCCGGGCGCGCCGGTGGCCACCGTGACCGTCGCCCCCGCCACCGGCTCGGTGCAGGTCGGCGCGACGCTGCCTCTGGCCGCGACCACCCTCGACGCCGCGGGCAACGTGCTGACCGGCCGGACCGTCACCTGGTCCAGCTCCAACACGGCGCTCGCGACCGTCAGCTCGACCGGCGTGGTGACGGGAGTGGCCGCGGGAGGGCCGGTGACGATCACCGCCACCAGTGAGGGCCAGAGCGGCACGGCCGCGATCACGGTGACGCCGGCGCCGGTCGCCACGGTCACGGTCACGCCCGCGACGGGCAACGTCTACCTCGGGCAGACGCTGGCGCTGACGGCGGTCACGAAGGACGC
>DASPTN010000139.1:0-14790 GCA_035623395.1 Gemmatimonadales bacterium
TGCGGTCGGCCAGCTCCGAGCGGAGCACGCCCTGGAGCGGGACGGTGCCCACCACCGGCAGGACCAGCGCCGGCCCCTGCGACACCGTGAAGCTGTCCGAGAGGTCCTTCTGCTCGGCCACCACCAGCTTGAGGCGGTCGCCGACCCGCATGTCCCCGTCCCGCAGCCGCGCCTGGATGCTGTCGGCGTCGCTGCGCGCCTCGGCCCGCAGCTCCGCGCTGTACGCGGGAGACGCGGCCGCGGCCTGGTAGCGCGCCAGCACCTGCACCAGGTCCTGGCGGCTGATGCCGGGATCGCGGAAGTCCCAGGGATCGGGCTGCTGCGCCGCCGCCGGCGCCGCGACGACGAGGCCGAGGACCAGGCCGGCGGCGAGTGCCGGCCGGCGGAAGTGCACGGAGGCCGTCACGAGCCGCTCCCCTTCCCCGGCAGCGCCCGCAGCACGCTGTCGGCGCCGCTCTCTTCCGAGGTCTCGTACCCCGGGAGGTACGAGTAGTGGTAGTAGTGCTCGTAGCCCTGGCCGGGCCGCACGTCGTTGAGGACCGCGCCCAGCACCCGGATCGGCAGGCGGCTCACCGCCCCCAGCTTGGCCATCGCGAACTCGCGGTCGGTCACGCCGGTGCGCAGCACCAGCACCAGGTTGCCCGTCAGCGTCCCGACGACCAGCGGATCGACGCCGGCGCCGAGCGGCGCGCAGTCCATGATGATGACGCCGTACTGGTTCCGCAGGCCGATCAGCAGCTGCGACATCGCGGCCGACGCGAGCAGCTCCGGCCCGGCGTTCTTGCGGGTCCCGCAGGCGATGAAGTCCACGCCGTCGATCGACGTCTTCTGGACGATCTCCTCGCGCGAGGCCTGCCCGCCGAGATGGTCGATCAGCCCCGGCTTCCGCGGCCGCTCGAACACCCGGTGCAGGCTGCCGCGCCGGATGTCGCCGTCGATGACGATGGTGCGGTGGCCGGCGTCGGCGAACGACACCGCGAGGTTCGAGGCGAGGAACGACTTGCCGTCGCCGCCCGCCGGGCTCGAGATCACGATCACCAGCGGTCCGGCCGCGCCGTAGGCGTGCTGGAGGTTGAGGCGGATCGAGCGCAGGGCCTCGACCACCTGGGCCTGCGTCTCGGCGCCGGCCAGCCGGTTGCCGTTGCGGAGGCGCGGAATGGCGCCGAGGATGGGGAGGCCCATCCCGTCGGTGACCTGCTCCGGGTACCGCAGCCGCCGGTCGAGGCGGTCGAGGAACAGCGACAGCACGACCGACAGGCCGAGCCCGCCGACGATGCCGACCAGCAGCAGCATGTTGGCCTTGCTGCCCAGCGGCCGCTCCGGCGGCACCGCGCGGTCCAGGACCCGCACGTCGGGGATGCTGCTGACCTCGGCGAGCCGCGCTTCCTCGTACCGCTGCTGCAGCGTCGTGTACAGGTTCTCCGCGATGGCGACGTCGCGGCGCAGCCGCGCCTCCTCGATCGCCCGCTGCGGGATCTGCTGCAGCTCCCGCGAGGCGGAGCCGATCCGCGCGTCGTCGTCGCGCACCCGCGCCGCCAGCTCCACCGCGAGCTTCTGGGCCAGCTCCGGCACCGAGTGGCGCTGCAGGTCGCCGATCTCCGCGTTGAGGCGCTGCAGCGGCGGGTAGACGCTGCCGAACTGCAGCCGCATCGCGCGGGCCTCGGCTTCCTTCTGGGCCAGCTGGCCGAGCGCGGTCGAGAGCTCCGCGGACCCGCGCACCGACGGGATCACCTCGAGCTGCATCGCCGCGATCTCGGAGTCGCGCTGCGCCAGCGCCGCGATGATGTTCTGGCGGTCGCGATCGAGCTGGTCGCGCTCGATCCGCATCTCGAAGAACGACCGGAACACCGGGTCGCGGGTCTGCTCGAGGCCGGGCGTCACCGGCGACGCCTGCTCGGAGGGCAGCGTGATCGTGTGGACCCGGAAGGTCTCCAGCGCGCTCTCGGCGCGCCGCAGGTCGGTGTACGACGTGGTGAGCTGCTCGTTGAGGATCTTGCTCAGCTCCGAGAGCCGCTGCCGCTTCAGCTCCGCGGCCACCTCGACGAACCGGTCCACGACCGCGTTCAAGGTGGTGGCCGTCGCGTTGGCGCTCGGGCCCGTCAGCTGCAGCCGCAGGAAGCTCCCCTGCTGGGGCAGGATCGCCTCGAGCTCCTGCCGGAGCGTCAGGGCGGCGTCGCGCGGGTCCCGGACGCGGAACCGGACCTGCCGTCCCGGCCACAGGTCGCGGGCGCTCGGCACCCACTCGAGGCCTTCGGCGTTGCCGACCGAATCGCCGACCGCGCCGCGCTGCACCACGCGCTCTCCGGTCGTCAGTACGAAGGTGCGCCCGTCCTTCGACACGTCGAGGCGGTAGTCCGCGGGGAGGAACGCCGACTTCAGCTGGAGCGTCCCGAACGCCGCCCGGTCCGACGGATTCCTGGTGACGAGGTAGAAGCGCTGCTGACGGACGACTTCGTCGAGCACGACGAACGACTGGAGGAGATCCACCCAGGACGACCACTGCAGCAGCCCGCCCGACTGGATCGGGCTCGGGCCGACGTCACGTCCGTTCTGGTTGGTCGGCGTCTGGATCCACAGCGTCGCCTGCGCCAGGTAGCTCGGAGGCTGCATGCGGCTGAGCACGAACCCGATCACCGTGCCCGCCAGGGTGACCAGGATGATCATCCACTTCCGTCTCAGCAGCGCGGCGAGGACGCGGCGGACGTCGAGCGGCTGCTCCTCGTCCGGCGGCGTGCGGGAGGCGAGATCGACCCACGGACCCGGAGGCATCGCGCCCGAGGGCGCAGGCAGGTTACGGGATGTGTCCGGCTGCTCCGGAAAGGTTCCGCTCACGCTTTGACCACCCAGACCCCAGGTGCGGGTTGTTCGGGGCTGATACCCTCAATGTAGACGATGGTCCGCGCCGCGTATACGGCGGCCGCGCCCCCTGGCTCGCCTGAGCTGAGCGGAGGGCCCGTCCCGGTCGCCGAAACCATCACGCGAGCTGTGGCGTCGTCCCCACGTCGACCCCGGATGCTACACGTTTCGTGCCCCGGGAAAACCGTCACGCCCAGCGGGTTTATTATCAGCCGGAAAGGGCCGTTTCACAAGCCGTGTCAAGGACTTGGCGGCCCGGCACGCTTCACGGCGCGGTAGACGGCCTCGTGGCGCTCGAGCCACGGATCCTCGGCGAAATCCGTCGCGAGCCGCTCCCGGGCCGCCCTGGACCGGGCCGCCGCCGACCCGGGATCCGCGAGCACTGCCCGGATGGCCGCGGCCAGCGCGGAGGGGTCGTCCGGCGGGACGACCACGGCTTCGCGCGGACCCACGACGTCGGGGACGCCGCCCACGCTCGTGGCGACGATGGGGACGCCCGCCGCCATCGCCTCGAACAGCACGATCGGCGTGCCCTCGGAGCGCGAGCTCAGGACGAAGACGTCGAAGGCCGCGACCAGGCGGCCGGCGTCGGGCACGATGCCGGGCCAGACCATCCCCTCGCCGGCGCCCAGACGGGCGGCCAGCTCGCGGCAGCGCGCCAGCTCCGGCCCGTCGCCGACCATCGCCGTGACGACGCGCCGGTCGTCGAGCGCCGCCACGGCGCGGACCAGGACGTCGGCTGCCTTCTCCTGCGTCATCCGCCCGATCCAGCCGACCACGGGCCCCTCCGCCGGCAGGCCGAGCGCCCGCCGCGCGTCGCTCTTCCCCGCGATCGTGCCCGCCCCCGCCCCCGCCCCCGCGCCCGTCCCCGCCCAGGCGTTGCGCAACAGGTGGATGCGCTCGCGCCGCGTTCCGGCGCGCGCGACCTGCTCCGCGATCGGCCCGGACACCGCGATCACCGCGTCGAACCGGCGAAACGCCCTGAGCTGCAGCCGTTCGTACAGCCGGTTCCGCCAGCCCCCGCCGGTGAAGCCGTGGACGGTGGTGACGACCGGCAGCCCGAGGCGGCGCGCAGCGGGCGCGTCGACGACGTCGGGGCGGTAGCCGTGGGTGTGCACGACGTCGGGCCGGGGCGAGGCGCACAGCGCGGCGACGGCGGCGCGCTCCCGCCGGTAGCCGCGTCCGGGGACAAGGATGAGATGGACGGCGACGCCGGCCGCGCGCAGCGCCGCGAGGACCGGCGGCTCGGCTCCGGCGGGACCGGGCATCACGGCGGCGACCGCCACCTCGTGCCCGCGTCTCCGCTGTCCGGCGGCGAGGCCGCGGACCACGCTCTGCATCCCTCCGGCCGCGGTCGGAACGAGCACGTGGAGGATCCGGAGCGGCGCCAGCGCATCGGACGGCACGGGTCAATGTTAGCGCCCGCCGCGCGGAAGAGACAGCGCCGCGCGAGCGGCCGGCGCGGCGCGATTGCTGCGGAACGGCCCGCGTTCTAGCTTCCGGGCACCATGTGCGGCATCGTCGGCATCGTCCACCGCGCGCCGGAGCGCGCCGTGCGCAGCTCCGTGGTCCACGGGATGTGCGAGGCGATCCGCCACCGCGGCCCCGACGACGAAGGCCTGCACGTCGAGGGACCGGTGGGGCTCGGCATGCGCCGGCTGAGCATCATCGACCTCGCCGGCGGGCACCAGCCGATCTACAACGAGGACCGGACCTGCGTCATCGTCTTCAACGGCGAGATCTACAACTACCGGGAGCTGCGCGAGGCCCTGCTCAAGCGCGGCCACACCCTCGCCACGCACAGCGACACCGAGGCCATCGTCCACCTCTACGAGGACATGGGCGAGCGGTGCGTGGAGCCGCTGCGCGGGATGTTCGCCTTCGCGATCTGGGACGCGAAGCGGCGCCGGCTGCTCCTGGCGCGCGACCGCTTCGGCATCAAGCCGCTGTACGTGGTCGAGGCGCCGTGGGGCCTCGCGTTCGCCTCCGAGCTGAAGGCGCTCACGGCCGCCGGACTCACCGAGCGGTCGCTGGACTGGGAGGCGCTCGACGCCTTTTTCCAGCTCGGCTACATCCCCGCACCGCTGGCGCCGTTCCGGGACGTGCGCAAGCTCGAGCCGGGCTTCACGCTCCTGTGGGAGCCGGACGCCGGCGCCGTGCGCCGCCGCTACTGGGACCTGCCGAAGCAGCGGGTCGCGGCGCCGGCCGACGCCGAGGAGCGGGTGCTCGCGTGGCTGGACGATTCGGTGAAGGCGCACCTGGTGAGCGACGTCCCGGTGGCGGCCTTCCTGAGCGGCGGCCTCGACTCCTCCGCCGTGGTCGCCTCGATGGCGCTGTCGGGCGAGGTGCCCCACGCCTTCACCGCGCGCTACCACGGCAGCTCGGCGGAGCTGGCGGACGAGTCGGGACTCGCGCGGGCGCTGGCGGACCGCTACGGGGCCAAGCTGTCGGTGATCGACGTGCGGCCCGAGGTGACGCGGATCTTCGAGCCGATCGTCACCGCCCTCGACGAGCCGCACGCGGACGAGTCGGCGATTCCGAGCTGGCTCATCTCGGAGGCGGTGGGGGCCCAGTACAAGGTCGCGCTCACCGGCACCGGCGGCGACGAGATGTTCGCCGGCTACCGGCGGCACATCGGGCTGCTGCTGGGAGGCTACGCCAGCCGGGTGCCCGCGCCGCTGCGGCGCACGGCCTCGGCGATGGCGAACGCGCTGCCCGAGCCCCGCGGCGGCGGGCTCGGCGTCGACCGGCTGAAGCGCTTCCTCCGGACCGGCGAGGGCGAGGCGCCCGACCGGCTGCTCGGCTACTTCAGCCGCCTGCCGGCGCAGCTGCGCGCGACGCTGTACGCGCCCGCCGTCCGCGACGCCGTGCCGGGCAACGCCGCCCTCGAGCGGTTCCGCGCGGTGCACGCCGACGGCGGATTCGACGGGAGCCTCTCGGCGGCCCTGTACCTCGACTACAAGACGTACCTGCCCGACGACATCCTGGCCCTGAGCGACCGGATGGCGATGGCCCACTCGCTGGAGATCCGCGTTCCCTTCGCCGACCACCTGCTGCTCGAGCAGGTCTTCCCGCTGCCGGACCGCCTCAAGGTCGGTCTCGGCAAGGCCAAGCGGCTGCTGCGGCGCGCGCTCCGCGAGCGCCTGCCCCAGGCGCACTTCCGGGCGCCGAAGCGCGGATTCGTGGGCCCGACGGCGTCGTGGCTCCGCCACGAGCTGCGGGGCATGGTCGAGGACGAGCTGTCGGAGGCGCGCATGCGGCGGCTGGGGTACTTCGATCCCGCGACGGTGACCGGGCTCATGCGCGACCACTTCGGGCGCCGCCACAACCGCGAAGGGATGCTGTGGGAGCTGCTGTGCTTCTCCGTCTGGCACCGCGTCTACGTGGACGGCCATCCGGCCCCCGGATACTCGCCGTGACAGGAGCGTGTCCCTGATGTCGACCGATTCCTCCCCGGCGCCGCGCGGCGGACTGCTGCGGCGCGTCGTCCTGAACGTCCTGGCGCTCGGCCTGGCGGTCGTGGCCGCCCTCGCGCTCGCCGAGCTGGCGGTGCGGATCATCGCGCCGCAGCAGCTGATCCAGGTCCGCCCGGACATCTGGACCGCCGCCGATTCGGTGGGCTGGGTCAACCGGGCCGGCGTGCGCACGATGATCAACACCGGCGAAGGCGCGGTGCACCTGTACACCGACGCCGAGGGCATGCGCGTCGGCGCCGCGGGGCGCCGGGACGCGCCGACGCGGGTGCTGCTGATCGGCGACTCGTTCGCGGAGGCGCTGCAGGTCGAGTACGAGCAGAGCTTCGCGGCGCTGTTCGAGGACTCGCTCGCGGCGCGGATCGGCCGGCCCGTCGCGGTCTACAACTCGGGCGTGGACGGATGGGATCCGCCGCAGTACCTGATCCGGGCGCGCCAGCTCCTGAACGGCGGCCGCAGCTACGCGGCGGTGGTCGTCTCGCTGTACCTCGGCAACGACATCGTGACGCATCGGGTGGACTACATCCCGCCGCGGACGCCGGCCGTCGTGCACCACCTGCGCCTGCCCCGCCGGCCGAGCTGGGGCGAGGTGGTCGACGCCTGGTTCCGTCCGCTCAACGACATGCTGAAGACCCGGTCGGCGCTGTTCATCCTGGCCCGCAAGCAGATGCACACGATCCTGATGCGGTTCGGGCTCACCGGGGAGTACTTCCCGGAGGAGCTGCGCCGCAGCCAGGCCTCGGCGCCGCGCTGGGGCATCACGGCGGACCTGTGCCGCGACATCGCCGCCGCGGCCCGCCAGCACGGCGTGCCCACCGTGATCATGATGATCCCGACGCCGTTCGCGCTGGACTCGGCGACGTTCGACCAGGCCCGCAAGGGCTTCGGTTTGCGGGCGGAAGACGTGGACCTCGATCAGCCGACCAAGCTGATGACCGCGGCGCTCGGGGCGCGCGGCCTGACCTACGTGGACCTGCTGCCGGGCTTCCGCGCCGCGGCCGCGCAGGGCGCCTCGCTCTACGGCCACGTCGACCGGCACCTCACGGCCGCCGGCCACGCACTGCTCACCCACCTGACGATGCCGGCGCTCGTGGCCGCGCTCACCGGGCCGGCCCCGGCGCCGCCCCGCGCCGCGACGCCGGGGCACGCGCCGGCGCCGCGGCCGGCGGCCGGCGCGCCGCGGCCCTAGGCCGGGTCGCCCGGCCGGAGGTTCCGGTTTCGGGTGGACGCCGCGGCTACGGAGCGGCGATCGGCTGGGTGCTGATCCCGATGGCGTCGTACCACGCGGTGCTCACGGACGCCATCGAGTTGATCACGTCGGAGAACGACACCACCCCGAAGGTCTGGCCGCCGTTGCTCGCGTTGATGGTGTAGTCCCACATCAGCGTCCCGTCGATCCAGCCCCGCTCGACCAGGGCCCCGCTCGTCGAGATGTCGAAGTAGAACTGGTAGACGTGCCACTCGCCGAGGTGGGCGTTGGCGTCCCACGTGCCCACGTTGGGCTCGTGCTGGATGCCGCCCTCGAGATCGGAGAAGCTCACCAGCGGCACGCCCGGCGACGCGTCCTTCGAGTTGCTGATGAAGAACGACGCGAGGTTGCCCGAGACGCCCGGCCCGTGCAGCCGGAACACCTTCATCTGGTCGGAGTTGTTGACGCCGTCGTTGTTGAACGGGTTGCTCTGCTTGAAGGCGAACTGCACGTAGAGCGCGGTCCGCGGCGTGCCGAGCGTGTAGACGAACGCGTCGCCGGTGTTGGCGCTGGTCACGGTGTAGACCTGGCTCACCGAGTACTTCCCCCGGTACGCCGTCGAGCTGTCGATCTTCCAGGCGCCGGAGAACATGCTGTTGCCCGACGGGTCCGTGAACGCCCCGCCGGTGCGGTCCTCGAATCCGAAGCTGTAGATGTCGGGTGCGCCGGCCGTCGCGACGGTGACCGTGAACGTCACCGTGGCCGTCGCGCCCGCGCTCACCACCACGCCCGTGACCGGGTCGGTGCCGGTGACGCTGAACCCGCCGGGCGGCGTGTACGAAACCGAGTACGTGCCCGCCGGCACGCTCGAGCTGCTGCCGGTCCCCGCCGCCGAGACGTTGATCGTGATCGCCGACCCGGACGCGTCGGTCCGCTGCGCGACCGCCGAGCCGCCGTTGGCCGGCGACCCGCTCAGCCCGTTCACGTTCACCTGCAGCGTCCCGTTCGCCACGTTGGCCTGGACCGCGAAATGCGCGGTCCCGGTCCCGCCGCCCGTGACCACGAGCCCCGTCACGGGGTTCGTGCCGGTCACGGTGTAGCCGCTCGGAGCCGTGTACGTGACCTTGTACGTGCCCGCCACCACCGTGAGCTGGATGGAGCCGCTCGGGGGGATCGGCTGCGTCTGCGCCGACTGCCCGGCCGTGTCGGTGCGCAGGACCGCCGCCGAGCCTCCGCTGGTGGCGCTGCCCGAAAGGCCCGTCACGGAGATCGCGAGCGTGCCCGTCGGAGCCTGCGTCGCGACCACGTTGAAGCTCACCTGGATGGGCTGGCCGCTGGCCACGTCCACGCTCTTGGTGGCCGAATCGCCGCTGGCCAGGACGTACCCGGCGGGCGGCGTGTAGGCGATCGTGTACGTGCCCGGAGGGACGTCTCCCGACGCGACCCCCGACGCCGGCAGCGTCCCCGGGAACGTCACGTTCCCGGACGCGCCGCTCGTGGTGACCGTGAGACTCCCCCCGTTGGCCGGCGCCGGGCTGGAGGAGAGACCCACCACCTTGACCGTGAGCGTGCCGGCGGGGGCCGGCGCGCCGGACGGGTAGGTGTCCTTGCAGGAAGCCGCCACCGCCGTGCCGGTCACGAGGATGCCCGTAAGAATGGCGACCGCCGTCCGCGCCATCCTGCGGCTCACCCCGGAGGCGTGAGCGAGGACGACGGGACCCCTGTCAGCCGACGGCTCGAGGCGGCGGGCCATACCCACAGACTCCAGAAAGCGGCAAATCGCAACTCTACCTATACGAAAGGCCCCTCCCGGGGCCGTGAGGCCGGTCACAGGCCGGGCCAGGCCGGTCTTCCCGCGCGCATCCGCCATCCGGTCAGTCCCGGCGCCGCGCCGCGGCATCGAGGAAGCGGCGGCGCCACCGGGCGTAGCGGCTCGGGCCGAGCATCCCCCTGATGGCGCCGAGCACCGATTCCCGGGTCCGCCGCCGGACGGCGAGCCCCGGGTCGCCGGCCAGGACCCGCTGGAAGTCCCCCACGGGGGCGGGCACGGTGGACCGCCTGATCCAGACCGGCGTCTCGGGGCGACCGGAGGCGTTGGTCCCCCAGCGCGACGTGGCGATCACCGTATAGCCCGCTCCTGCCAGCAGCGGACGGACCGCGCGCCGCGGCGCGTCGCCGCCGGGCAGCGCCAGCGCCACGGTGTGCTGGCCGAGGGCCGCGTCGATCTCCTCCCGCGAGCCGCGCAGCTCCCGCTCCAGCTCCTCGGCCGGCACTTCCGACAGGAAGGGGTGCGTCCGCGTGTGCGACCCGATCTCCATGCCCGCGCCGCGCATCGCGCGCAGCTGCTCCCAGGTCGCGTAGCCCGGCCGGCCGACCCAGCCGGTGACGACGAAGAACGTCGCGGCCATACCGCGGGCTGCCAGCTCGGGGAGCGCGTGCAACGCGTGCCCGGCGGTGCCGTCGTCGAAGGTGATGGCGACGCGGGCTCCGGCCGCGCCGTCGATCGCCTGGGTGAGCGTGCAGCCCGAGAGCCCGGCCGCCCGGATCAGGTCGAGGTGGCGGGCGAAGGTCGCACGCGAGACGGCGAAGTAGCCGCCGGCGCCGGGCGACGGCTCGCCTTCGAGCACCTCGTGGTACATCAGGCACACCCAGGGCGCGCTCATCGCGCCAGGGCCGGCTCGCGCGCCGCGGTCACGTCCTCGACGATGCGCATGAACTCGCGCGCGCGCCGCTCCCAGGTGTGGGTGCGCGCCAGCGCGCGGCCCCGCTCGGCGAGCGCCTTCCGATCCGCCGCGAGCACCGCGCGGACCTGCGCGGCGAAGGCGTCGGACCCGTCGCCGATCGCGACGATCTCCGCGTACTTCGCCATCTCCGGGATCGCGGTCGCCACCGCGGGCACGCCGGCGGCGAGGTACTCGAGCAGCTTGAGCGGATCGACCGAGCGGGTCTCGTCGTTCAGCAGGTAGGGGATGATCCCCACGTCGAACGCCTGCACGTAAGCGGGCAGCACCGAGTAGGGCCGCACGCCGAGGATGTGGATGTTCGGCAGGTCGAGCGCGGACACGTCCACGGCCACCGGCCCGACCAGGATCACGGAGCCGGCGGGATGCTCCTGCGCGAGTCGGCGCACCAGCGCGAGATCGACGCGGTCGTAGAGCCCGCCGGCGAAGCCGATGCGCGGCCGCGGCAGGCTGCGCAGCTCCTCGGGCTCCGGCCGCGGGGCGGCGAAGTGATCGTAGTTGACGCCCTGGGGGAGATAGTGCACCCGGCCGGAGCGCGGAACCTTGATCTCGGTGAGGCTCCTTGCCGTGCACACGACCGCGTCCACCCGCGCCAGCAGATCCTGCTCGAGCGGCCCGATCATCCCGGCCGTGGCGCTGGGCAGATGGAGGAAGTCGTCCATGCACAGGTAGATGGCCGCGCGCTCGCCGAGCCGCCCCACGACGCCGGCCGACGGCGGCGAGCCGGTCACCAGCAGCGGAGGCTCGGAGAGGCCCAGCCGCGCCAGGGCGTCGCGGATGGTGCGCACCATGGTGCGGACGTTGTACGCGTACACCAGGCTGCGGTCGTGCCACGGGAGCACGCGCGGCTGCAGCACGACCGCGGGATCCGGGTAGCCCGCGCCGCCGACCATCGGCTCCGCCTTCGCCCCGCCCAGCATCGCCCGCGCCTTGCGGACGGCCCGCCGCACGTCTCCGGCGCTGAAGCGCGGCTTGCGGTGGCCGATCCCGTTCACCCACAGCACCGGATGGTCCGGGATGATCCACCGGAACACGTGCTGCATCGTGGACACGTTGCGTCCCCAGTCGTCGCCGAAGACGACGATCGGGGTGCGGGGCGTCAGGCTCACGCCGCCGGCTTCTCGAGGATGATCAGGAACTTGTTCGCGCGGAACCGCTTCGGCAGCCAGGCCGTGAGGGTCTCGTACGTCCCCCGCACCCAGCCGAGCCGGTCGGCCCACTTGCGGTCCACGTAGTGGACGGCCGTGCTCCGGAAGCCGAGCGGAGAGAACGCCGCCGCCACCGGCCCCGGCCGCAGCGCGCGCTGGTTGGGCGTCATGGCCGAGATGCCGAAGAAGCGGTTCACGACGTTGTTGGCCAGCCAGGTGAGGAAGTTCTGCGCGTTCGGCTCGTAGGCGATGACCTTGCCGCGCGTGACCCGCGCCAGCTCCTGCGGCAGGCGGTCGAGCTTCGGGAAGTGGTGCAGCAGCAGGAACGTCCAGGCCACCTGCATCGAGCCGTCCTTGAACGGGAGCTGCTCGGCGTCGGCCACCAGGAAGCGCCCGCGCAGCTTCTCGCGGGCGAAGCGCGCCCGCGCGGACCGCACGCCTTCGCGGGTGAGGTCCACGGCCACGACGTCGCAGCCGCGCTGCGCCAGGCGCACGGCGTGCGCACCGGTGCCGCATCCGAGGTCGAGCACCAGACCCTTCGGAGCCACCGGAAGCGCGAGCGTGTGCAGCTCTTCGTAACCGCCGGTGATGTGCTCGTTCTCCGGGTTCTTGCCGAACAGATCGGCGTAAAACGCCCGTTCGGCGGCGAGGTTCTGCATGGACTATCCTCCCGTGGGTGGACGACGCGCCGGGGCTCCGCGCCCGTCGGCCCGACGTTGGCTGGGGTGAAGGCCTGGTATCATAGCGGGTCCGTCCGGTCCGCGCGCCGACCGAGGCGCTCGTACAGCCCGGTGTAGGCGGCCGTCATCGCGTCGAGGCCGTAGCGGGCGCCGACCCGCGCGCGCCCGAGCGATCCCGCCCGCCGGCGGCGCTCCGCGTCGCACAGGGTCGCGGCCAGCGCGGCGACGAAGGCGTCCGCGTCGCCCGCGGGCACGAGCTGCCCCGCGAGCTCGGGGCCGAGGACGTCGGCGTTGCCCCCGACGTCCATGACCACCGGGGCCGTGCCGCTCGACAGCGATTCCAGCAGGCTGACCGACGTCCCCTCGCTGTGCGAGGACAGCGCGAAGACGTCCAGCAGCCGGTGGGCGAGCGCGGGGCTCTCGGTCCAGCCCGGCAGCCGGACCACGCCCTCGAGCCCCGCGTCGCGCACCGCGGCCTCGAGGGCCGGGCGCTCGGAGCCGTCGCCCCAGATCACGCAATGCACGGGGAGCCCGTGATCGCCCGAGCGCAGCTTCGCGACGGCCGCGATCAGGCGCTCGTAGGCTTTCACCTTCTCCAGGCGCCCGATGCTCCCCACGACCGGCGCGCCGTCGGGGATGCCGAGCGAGCGGCGCAGCTCGAGCGGCGGCGGGCCGGGCGCGAACCGCTCCGTGTCCACGCCGTTGCGGATGGTGAGGATGCGCCGGGGCGCGACGCCGACGACCGTCTCGAGGTAGCGCGCCAGGCGATCCGACACCGCGACCACCGCGTCGGTGCGGCGGGACGCGGTGCGATCGAGAAACCGCATCAGCCAGGGATCCAGGTGCTCGCGGCCGTGCTCGGTGTACACGATGCCGCGGACGCCGGCGTGCCGGGCGGCCAGCGAGGCCTTGTACCACACGCCGCTGTGGAGGTGCACGACGTCGGCCCGGGTGGCCCGGATCGCGCGCGCGAGCGCCACCGGCCGCAGCATGGACAGCGCCGAGCCCGAGCCCAGCACCAGGTACTGGTCCAGCAGCGGCCGGATGCTGCCGCCGACCCGGCCCTCGCGGCCGCTGAGCGAGATGGCCGAGACGCGGACGGCCGAGCCCGCGCACCGCTGCGCCATGGCGGCGATGAGGCTCTCGAAGCCGCCCCCGTGGAGGTCGTGAACGACGTGGGTCACCCGCACGCTACGCCCGGCGCCAGCGCTCGAGGTCGATGCCGTGCGCGTACCGCTTCCAGGCCAGGGTGTCGTGATCGCCGCCCACGTCGATGCGGTTCAGCCGGAACAGGTCGTCCGCCGCCGTGATCTCGCCGAACACGTCGCTGAAGCACGCGGCGTAGCCGGCCGCGCGGATCCGCTCGAGCGCCTCGCCGGAGATGTCGCGCGGTCCGCCGAACGGATAGGCGAAGGTCACCTCGTCCTGGCCGAGCTCGTGGCGCAGCGTCCGCAGCGCGCCGTCCACCTCCCGGACGAGCGCGTCACCGGACACGCTCGACAGCCGCGCGTGGGTGGCCGAGTGCACGCCGACCGCCCATCCGGCGTCGCGCAGGGCGCGGAGGTCGGCCCAGGTCATCAGGCCCAGCAGCCCGCGCACCGGGCTGCCCTCGTCGTGGGGCAGCGTCGCACCGGTGCCCACCAGGTCCGTCGCCACGAAGCAGCAGCCGGGCATCCCGCGCGCGCGCATCGCCGGCCAGGCCTCCTCGAGCACGCTCAGGTAGCCGTCGTCGAACGTGACGAGGGCGGCGGGGCGCCGCAGCCGGCGGCGGGAGCGCGCGATCGCGAGCGCCTCGTCGAGGGTCACGACGTCGTGGTGGCGGCGGATGTAGTCCATCTGGCGCGCGAACCCGGCGGGCGAGACGGTCATCCCGTCGCGGCACAGGCAGGTCACGCGATGGTAGTTGAAGACGCGCAGCGGGTGGCGGCGCCGCAGCGTGCGCAGCGCGTCCCGCAGCGGACGCACGACGCCGAGCAGCACGACCGACGCGGCCGCCTTCGCCACCGCGCGGGGGCTCAGGGCGCGCGCCAGCCGGCGCCGTCCCAGCCGCGTCGCCAGCGCCATGCGCCGGGACAGGAGCGGCATCCGGTACGTGTGCCCGCCCTTGGGCTGCGGCGCTCCGTCCACCGGCCCGGCGGCCACCAGCTCGAGCGCGCGGGCCAGCACGGTGCGGCCGAGCTCCTCGACGCGCGCCTGGACGTCGCGCAGCGTGTCGCGGGCGTACAGCGGCGCGGTGGCCGCGGCGATGATGCGCCCGGTGTCGAGGCCCTCGTCGATCCAGTGCACGGTCGCGCCGATCTCGCGGGCCCCGGTCGCCAGCTCCCAGAAGCCGGGCGGCGCGCCGCGGAAGTCGGGCACCTTGCCCTGGTGCAGGTTGATGGTGCCGCGCGCCGGCACGGTGAACACGGCGGGCTTGAGGATCGGCGCTCCCAGGGACACGCCGAGATCCGGCCGCCACGCGGCGACCCGCGCGAGCGTGTCGGGCTGCGCCAGGGCGTCGGTCTCGATCAGCTCCACCGGGACGGCGGACGCCGCGGCCGGAGCGGGTGCCGCCTTGCGGCCGAGGAGGGTGCGGAGCACGGCCAGCGCCGCGTAGCCGAGGCGATAGGGGATCCACAGCGGACCGTGCTTGCGGACGTTGGCCCAGAACCGCTTCGCCGCGCCGCGGCGCGCGCGCGGGAGCTGCCGGTAAACCAGCACCGC
>DASPTN010000140.1:0-7331 GCA_035623395.1 Gemmatimonadales bacterium
TCTCGTTGGCTCGAGTCATTTGAACCTCCCTCGGGATCGTCGGTAAGCGCAAACAGCCACCAACGCGACCCAGGCCGCTCGTCCTACCCCCGCCCCGTCATCCTCCGCATGAACTGGTCGCCGACCATCATCCCGAGCGAGCCCCGCGCGGCCTCGACCTCGTCGTAGCGCTCGGTCGCGTCGGGCACATCGCCCGGACGCCGAATGGCGACCGGCACGGGATCGCGGCCGTGCTGGCCGGTCGCGACCGGCGTGGGATGGTCCGGGAGCACCGCGATCGCGGCGCGCATCCCGCGCGCGTCGAGACCCTCGAGGATCAGCCGCACCAGCCGCTGGTCGAGGTACTCGATGCAGCGGATCTTGAGGTCGAGGTCGCGCGTGTGGCCCGCCTCGTCGGTGGCCTCGACGTGGACGTAGACCAGGTCGTGGTCCTCGAGCGCGTCGAGACAGGCTTGCGCCTTGCCCTCGTAATTGGTGTCGGAGAGGCCGGTCGCGCCGGGCACCCGGATCAGGTCCATCCCGACGCACACGCCGAGTCCCATGATGAGGTCCACGGCCGAGATCACGGCGCCGCGCACGCCGTAACGCGCCTTCAGCGTCTCAAGTGGCTGGCGCCGCCCCGGCGACCACGTCCAGATCGCGTTGGCCTCGTCCTTCCCGGCGGCCCGCCGCGCGGCGTTCACCGGATGCCGCTCGAGGATGGGCAGCGCCCGCTGGTACAGCTCGTTCAGCCGCCGCGCGGTGGGCGCGGCTCCGGGCTCGAGCGGACGCGGCAGCAGGTCGGCGACCCGTCCGCCGACGTTGTCGTGGGGCGGCGCGCACTCCACCGCGGGCGACGCCCAGCCGCCGCGCAGCACCAGCAGGTGGCGGTAGCTCACGCCGGGGAAGAAGCGCACCGGGCGCTCGCCCTTCCCTCCGCCCAGCTCGGCGTCGAGCGCGCGGATCAGCTCCGCGGCCTCCTCGTTCGAGATGTGCCCGGCCGAGTGGTTCCTGATGCGGCGGTCGTCGCGCGGCCCCTCGAGACACACCAGGTTGCAGCGCACCGCGACGTCGTCGGGCCCGAGCTCGACCCCCATGCTGGCGGCCTCGAGCACGGCCCGGCCCTGCGAGCTGGCGGCGGGGTCGTAGCCGAGCACCGCCAGGTTGGCGACCGCGGAATCGGCGGGGCCGGTTTCGCCGACCGTGCGGAACAGGCCCGTGCGCCCCTCGCGGGCGATGCGGTCGATGTGCGGCTTGCGCGCGACCTGCAGCGGCGTCTTGCCGCCCAGCCGGTCGATCGGCCGGTCCGACATCCCGTCGCCGATGACGATGACCGACTTCACCGGCCGTACTCGCGCAGCAGGAAGTCCCTGAACGTCCCGTAGTCGGTCGCCATCTCGCGGTAGTTCTCCTTCATGGCGTCCAGGCCCTGGAGGCTCGCGGGCAGCGCCGGATCGACGTCGACGAGGGCACGGATCTCCTCCGGGAACTTCGCCGGGTGCGCGGTCTCGAGCGAGATGGCCGTGGTGCTCCCGAACGCCGGGCAGGCCGCGAGGAAGTGCTCGAGCCCGGCCCAGCCTGCCGCCCCGTGCGGCTCCAGCAGGACGTGGTGACGGCGCCAGGCCTCGACGATCGTCCGCCGCGTCTCCTCGTCGCCGACGCTGACGCCGAACAGCTCGCGGCGCATGCGCGCCAGGTCGGGCGGGGCCTGGACGTTGCCGGCCTCGTCCATCGTGCCGCCGTACAGGTCGACGACCCGCGCGAAGTTCGAGGGGTGGCCGACGTTCATCGCGTTCGAGATGCACTTCCGCGACGGGACGATCTTCTCGTAGCGCCCGGTCGCCAGGAACCGCGGCACCTCGTCGTTGGCATTGGTCGCGACGACGAACCGCTCGACGCCGAGGCCCATCCGCCACGCCAGCAGCCCACCCATCAGGTCGCCGAAGTTCCCCGACGGCACCGCGAAGACGACCTTCTCGCCGCCGCCGGCGTCCGCCAGCCGGGAGGCCGCGTACACGTAGTAGACGGCCTGCGGCAGGAGCCGGCCGATGTTGATCGAGTTCGCGGACGAGAGGTTGAGGGACGCCAGCGAGGGATCGGCGAACGCCTGCTTGGCGAGAGCCTGGCAGTCGTCGAACTTCGCGTCGAGCGCGAGGGTCGTGACGTTCCCGCCGAGCGTGGTCATCTGGCGCCGCTGGCGCTCGGAGACCTCGTGGACGGGAAACAGCACCACCACCCGGATCCCCTCGACGCCGAGGAACGCGTTCGCGACGGCGGAGCCGGTGTCGCCCGACGTCGCCGTGACGATCAGCAGGTCCCGGCCGCGCTCGCGCACCAGGCGGCCGAGCGCGCGGCCCATGAACCGCGCGGCGAAGTCCTTGAAGGAGGCGGTGGGGCCACGGTCCAGCCGCATCACGTGCCGCGGGCCGTCCACGCGCTCGAGGGGGACGTCGAAGTCGTACGCGTCCTCGCAGATCGCGCGCAGCGCGTCGGGCGTGAAGACCCCCTCCGTGTAGAGGCCGAGCACCGACGCGGCCAGCTCCGGGTACGGGAGCGCGCCGGCCCGCGCCAGCAGGTCGCAGCCCAGCTGCGGGACCGGGCGCGGCATGAACAGGCCCCTGTCGCCGGCCTGCCCCGTGAGCAGCGCCTGAGCGAGATCGACCTCGGCCGCCCGATGATTGGTGCTGTAGAGCCGGATGCCCGCCGCCACGCTCACCGCGGCTTCTCGCGCGACGCGCCGCCGACCGAGAAGGCCGCGGGCACGCCGACCGCCACCCTGCCGTCGATGGCCGCCAGCGCCTGGTCGAGATCGGCGATGACGTCGTCGGGGTGCTCGGCGCCGACGCACAGCCGCACCATGTTGGCCGGGATGTCCGCCATCTCGCGGCACTCCTCGCCCTGCTGCTGGTGGGTCGAGATCGCCGGGATGGTGGCGACCGACTTCACCCGGCCGAGATCGGTGGCGCGCCAGATCCGCTGCAGCGCGTCGAACATGGCGCGCGCAGCCTTCGCCCCGCCCCTCACCCGGAACGACATCAGGTGCCCGTACCGGTTGACCGGCCCGCCGTACTCGCGGTCGTGCTCGGCGTCCACCAGGAGGAGGTAGCGGCTCGCCAGCTCGTGCAGCGGGTGCCCCGGAAGGCCGAGGTAGTCGACCTGCTCGACGGCGCGGTGCTTCGCCAGGTACTCGGCCACCTGCATGGTGTTGCGGCTGAACAGATCGACCTTGGAGCGCAGGGTGCGGATGTCGTTCAGCGAGAGGATCGCGTGCATCGGGGAGAGGTTGGGGCCGTGGTCGCGGTTCGGCAGCGTCTTCAGGTAGGTCGCGAAGTCGGCCCGCATCGCGTCAGGTCCCATTCGGCAGCCGAGGCCCTTGCGGGCGATGACCGCGCCGGCGATGCCGAATCCCGACGAGCTGAGCGTCTTCGTGACCGACTGGACGACGACGTCGGCGCCGTGCTGGAGCGGCCGCAGCAGGGCCGGCGTCGCCACGGTGCTGTCGACGATCAGCGGAATCCCGTGCGCGTGCGCCAGCTCCGCGACGGCGGCGAGGTCGAAGAACGCCTGGCCGGGATTGGAGGGCAGCTCCCCGTAGAGGAAGCGGGTGTTCTCGTCGATGGCCTCTTCCCACTCGTCGAGATCGGTCGACGAGCAGATCCAGCGGCACTCGATCCCGCGCTCGCGCGCGAGCCGCTCGTTGAAGTACTGGAACGTCCCGCCGTACACCTGGCACGTGGACACGAAGTTCATCGGGCGATGCGGCGCCGCCGGGTCCACCGCGACGAACGGCTCGGTGGCGCTGACGATCGCCGACATGCCGGAGGACGTGGCGCAGCAGGACGTCTCGCCGTCGAACCCGTAGCCCTCGAGCAGGGCGAGCACGTTCTCGAAGTAGTAGAGGCTGGGATTCGCGATGCGGGAGTAGCACCAGGTCGGGATCCGGTACGACAGCGCGGCCTCCATCTCGTCCGAATCGCGGTACCCCTGCGAGGTGCTCATGTAGATCGGCTCGATCACCGATCCCTGGTTGAAGTCGAGCGCCTCCTCCATCGAGTACAGCCCGTGCACCGCGATGGTGTCGAACCGGCACTTCCGGATGGTCGCGAGGTCTGCCGCGTGCCTGCGCGCGGCCTCCGCGGCGGCGGCGACGTAGCGCTCGACGCCCGGCGAGGCGGCGGCGTGGTCGGCGCCCCGGGGGCGGGGATCTTCGGCTGCGGCGGCGCGGTGCTGCGGTCCGCGGGCGACCCTGGCGTCGGTCATGGCTCGACCCCCGAGGTTGGTGCTGCGGTTCCAAGCGTCTGTCGGGCCCGTCCCGCGGCTGCGGTCAGGCCGGACGGGGCGATGAGATGGCGAACTTGTACCCGTCCGGGTCCCGCAGCCGGAACATGCGGACGCCCCACGGCATGTCGGCGGGTTCGGTGTCGAGGCTGCCGCCGCGCTGCCGGATCCCCTTCGCGATCGCGTCGATGTCCTGGCTCGTGGAGATCTGCAGCGAGAACCCCTCGCCCTTCACCCGGTCCCAGCCCTTCTTCCCGTCGTCCAGGTTGATCGCGATCCGCACGTCGCCGGCGCTGAGCGACACCGACCGCAGCGCTCCGTCCTGCTCGCGCGTCCGGACCACGCTGCAGCCCAGCACGTCGCGGTACCAGGCGAGGCTCTTCTGCATGTCCTTCACGGTCAACGACACCGACAAGGGGCCGGCTTGGAGAGACCCGGACTGCGCGGACGCTCGCTCGCTCACGATGACTCCTCAATGGGGTGGCGGCCGACGCACGGGCCGCACCCGCGGGCGGCCGCCCGCGGACATAGAACACCTGCAGCGCCGCCGGCCAATTGTCCAGCCGGGACCAGCCGATTGCCGCGCGCCTTGACCCGCGGCCGGCCCGCCCCTCACTGTACGGTCCTCTGCCATGAGACGACCGACGCGACCGCTGGCCGCGCTCGCCGCAGCCATCCTCGGCCTGCCCGCCGTGGCGGCAGCACAAAGTGGCGCCGCTCCCCGGACCGGCGGCGCGGCGAGCCGCTACGCCGTCGCCGACGCCCTGGCCGACTCGGCGCCGCCCGACGCCGAGCGCTCGGTGGCGGAGCTGGCCGGGTACCTCGCCCGCGCCGGCGGTGACGACCTGACGCGAGCCCGCGCTCTCTACCGCTGGGTCGCCGGGCACATCACCTACGACGTGGAGGGATTCCGCAGCGGGCGGCCCGGCGACCCGAGTCCCGAGGCGGTCCTGGAGCGCCGCACGTCCGTTTGCGAGGGCTTCGCGCAGCTCACCCAGGCGCTCGGCCGGGCGATGGGACTCGAGGTCCAGGTCGTGAGCGGCTGGTCGAAGGGCTACGGCTACACGCCGGGCCAGAGGTTCGAGGGTCCCACCAACCACGCCTGGGACGCGGTGCGGATCGACGGCACCTGGCGCCTGATGGACCCGACCTGGGGCGCCGGCTACCTGGACGAGTCGCTGCGGTTCGTTCGCCGCTTCCAGGATCACTACTTCCTCACGGAGCCGGGAGAGTTCGTCTTCGACCACCTGCCCCAGGACTCGAGCTGGCAGCTGCTCGACCGTCCTTTGACGGCCGCGGAATACGCCGATCTCGTGTACCTGCGGCCGATGTTCTTCGAGGCCGGATTCCGGATCGGCAACCGCGACCGGCTGGTGCTCGACGCCGACGGCCCCCTGACCGTGACGCTCGGCCTCACGCAACCGGAGCAGATGACGGCGCAGGTGCTGGATGCGTCGACCCAGCGACAGGTCGACGGCGAGTTCGCGTTCGTCCAGGTCGACTCCGGCGAGGCGCGGATCGACGCCCGGTTCCCGCGACGGGGCAGCTACCTGCTCCGCGTGTTCGCCAAGCCGCTGGGCGCCGCGGGGCCGCTGGAGTGGATCCTCGACTACCGCGTGCGCGCGGGCGGCGCGCCCGGCGCGGTGTTCCCCACAGCCTTCGAGGCCTTCGGCGTCCGGGGCGTCCGGCTCCTCGGTCCGCTCGACGGCGTGCTTCGGGCGGGACGCGCGTACACGTTCGCGCTGCGGGCGCCCGGCGCTCTCGAGGTCGCGGTGGTGGCCGGCGGGCGATGGACGAGGCTCGTGCCGCAGGGAGACGGCTTCGCCGGCGAAGCGACCGCCGAGCCCGGCACCGTCACCGTCTTCGCCAGGTACGACACGACCGGCGAGTACGAGGGGCTGCTCCGGTACACCGGACGCTGAGCGCGGACCGGGCGACGGAGAACCGGCCGACGCCGCGGCCTCGCGTCGCGCACGCGGCGGCCGCGGCGCGGCGTCGCCGGCCCTGGCAGGAGGCCCCTCGGCCTGCTAGGCTTGAGGGCCATGCCAACCTGCGCCACCTGCAGCAGCGAGCTGTCGGTAGACACGCTCTACTGCCCGAAGTGCGGCACGCCCAACCCCGAGGCCACCACCGAGACGATGCGGACGGCCACGCGCCAGTCGGTGCGCGCGGCGGCGCAGGGCGACCTCGTGAGGAAGCTGCAGGCGGCGCTGGGGCCGAACTACCTCGTCGAGCACGAGCTGGGCGAGGGCGGGTTCGCGCACGTGTTCGCCGTCACCGACCGCAAGCTGTCGCGGCAGATCGCCGTCAAGGTCCTGCGTCCCGAGTTCACCGGCAGCCGCGGGAGCGTGCTCCGCTTCATCCGCGAGGCGGAGTCGGCCGCGAAGCTGCACCACCCCAACATCCTCTCCATCTTCTTCGTCGGCGAGGGCGAGGGGCTGGTGTACTTCGGGATGCCGCTCGTGCACGGGGAGACGCTGGACGCGAGGCTGCGGCGCGAGGGCCAGCTCACCGAGGAGGAGGTGATCCGCATCGGCGCCGACATCGCCGACGCCCTCTCGGAAGCGCACGCGCAGGGCCTCGTGCACCGCGACATCAAGCCGCAGAACGTGATGCTCCAGGGCGAGCAGCGGCGGGTGCTGGTCGCCGACTTCGGGATCGCCAAGGCCGCGGCGGGCACGGGCGAGCGGCTCACCGGGACCGGCGCGGTCATCGGCTCGCCGCACTACATGAGCCCCGAGCAGGCCGCCGGCGGCCTGGAGGTGGACGGCCGCAGCGACATCTACTCGTTGGGCATCGTCCTGTGGGAGATGCTCGCGGGAGAAGTGCCGTTCGACGGCCCGACCACGCAGGGCATCCTGATCCAGCATCTCACCAAGGCGATGCCGGCGCTGCGGACCCGGCGGCCGAACGTGAGCACGCAGCTCGACCGGATCGTGGGGCGCTGCACCGAGAAGAAGCCCACCGACCGCTACCAGACGGCGGCCGAGCTGGCCGCGGCGCTGAAGGCGCGCGGGACGGCGGCGGCGCTCGCCGCGATGGAGCAGCGCCGCCGGTTCCCCGCCGCCCGCGTC
>DASPTN010000141.1:0-14306 GCA_035623395.1 Gemmatimonadales bacterium
GCGAGGCGGCCGGTCCAGTACGACTGCGTGGGGCCCGTCACGCCGGCCTGCTCGTTGCGGCCGGCGCCCGCCTCGAGATCCAGCACGGTGGTCGGGCCGGTGAGCGCTCCGTAGGCGAGGCCGACGGCCTCCTCGAACCGGCGGGCGATGCCGGCGAACCGGTTGCGGGTGTAATCGACCAGGCCGTACAGGCGGAAGCGGGAGCTCATCGCGTAGTCGCCGCGCAGGCCGGCCGTCAGCGTGTTCGCCGTCTCGACGCCGGCGGTGTGCGAGTTCACGATCGCGAACGTCTGGGTGAACTTCCACGGCGCCGGGTTCACGACCAGCTGCTCGCCGACGTTGAGCGTGCGCACGGAGGTGTTGCCGCTGGTGCTCACCAGCCCCAGGTCCACCTGGGCTTTCACGAGCGGCGGCGGGGGCGCGGGGGCGGCGGCCGGGGCCGGCGAAGGAGCCGGCGTCTGCGACACGCCTCCGACCGGAGCCGCGACGGCCGCGGCCAGGACGACGGGCCAGCAACGTACGGTCATTGGCACTCCCGCGATCAGGCGGTGGGTCCGGCTCCCTCCCGGGAACGCTCGATCACGACTTCGACCGACTCGAGCGGCCCTGGGATCGGAGCGTGCGGCTTGCGCGCCGCGACGCGGACGCGCTCGACGTTGTCGAGGGCCAGCGCCTTCGCGGCCACCAGCTCGCACAGCCCTTCGAGCAGCCGGTGATGGCTGGTGCCGACCGAGTCGGCCACCAGGCGGTAGAGATGACGGTAGTCCAGCAGCGCCTTCGGCGAGTCGGTGACGCCGACCCGTCGCAGCGAGAGGTACACCGTGACGTCCAGCTCCAGCGGCTGCGGAATGTGCTCCTCGTGCGGCAGCAGGCCGACGAGGGTGTGGAACCGCATGCCGCGGAGCGTGATGGCGTCGTTCGGCATCGTGCAACGGTACCCGGGTCAGCCCCGCGCGTCCAGCGCGGCCCGCACCGTGCGCAGCCACTCCAGGGCGGCGGCGGCCCCGCCGCGCGCCATGCGGGCGACCACGGCGCTCCCGATCACCACGCCGTCGGCGAGCCGGGCGACCGCGGCCGCCTGCGCGGGCGTCGAGATGCCGAAGCCCACCGCGACCGGCAGGCGCGTCATCGTCCGCAGCGACGCGACCTGCGGCGCCAGGGACGCCGAGACGCTGCCGCCTTCTCCCGTCACGCCCAGGCGCGACACCAGGTAGACGAACCCCCCGCTCCGGGCGGCGATGACCGCCTGGCGGGCCGGCGGCGTCGTCGGCGCGACCAGCCGCACCAGCGGCAGTCCCGCCGACCCGAGCGCGGTCTCGATCGCCTCGTCGGCGCCGACCGGAAGGTCCGTGATCAGGATGCCGGCGGCACCGGCGGCGCGCGCCTCGCGCGCGAAGCGGGCGGGGCCGAGCGCCAGGACCGGGTTGAGGTAGGAGAACACCACGGTCGGCGCGCTGCGCTCCGAGCGCGCGAGCAGCGCCAGCGCGCCCGCGAGCGTCGTGCCGCCCGCCAGCGCGGCGTGCGTGCTCGCCTGGATGGTGGGGCCGTCGGCCACCGGGTCGCTCCACGGCACGCCGAGCTCGACGACGTCGACCCCGGCCGCCGCCGCGCCGCGCAGGAACGCCGCGGTCTCGGCCGGGCTCGGATGGCCGGCGGTCACGTACGCCACGAGCCCGGGCCGCCCGGCCTCGCGGAGCCGGGCCCAGCACGCGGCGAGGAGGCCGGCGGGCGCCGGCTCAGACAAAGTAGTCGGAGACCCGGATGCCGTACTTTTCCGGATTCGAGACCTTGATGATGGAGCGCAGGAAGTTGCCGTTCGCGTCCCGCTCGGAGAGGTCCACCACGTGGCCCGGGTACACCACCGTGCCGGTGGCGTCGGAGACGATCCGCGCCATCGGCCGGTGGAGGAACTCGGGGTTGGGGTTCGAGGCCGCGACGATCGCCAGCTCGTAGGAATCGAGGATGATCAGCGTGCCGACCGGATACACGCCGATCAGGTTGATGAACGCCTTCACCAGGATCTGGTCGTAGCCGCGCTTGGGGTTCTCCAGCATCTCCTTGAGGACCCCGTCGGGCTGGATCGGCGTCGTCTGGTAGGTGCGGCGGGAGGTGGCAGCGTCGAACCCGTCGGCGACGGCGATGATCTTGGAGAAGATCGACACCTGCCGGGCCCGCAGCGTCTTCGGGTACCCCGTCAGGTCCGCCTTCATGTGGTGCTCGTAGGCCGTGATCATGCTGCGGTACGGGATCTCGCCGTAGCCGCGCATCGCGAACAGGGTCAGCACCCCGAGCCAGGGGTGCGCGGTCATGATCCGCCACTCTTCCTCGTCGAGGCTGCCGTCCTTGTTCAGCACCTCGAGCGGCACGCGCGACTTGCCCACGTCGTGGAACAGCGCCGCCATGCCGAGATCGTAGAGCTGGAGCTTGGTGAGGCCGAGCTTGCGGCCGAGCGCGACGGCGAAGATGCATACGTTCACCGAGTGGGTGAACGTGTAGTCGTCGTAGTCGCGCAGGGTCGTGAGGCCCACCAGCGCCGATTCGGCCGACAGCACCTGGTCGACGATGGCCTGCACGGCCCGCTTCACCTTCTTGACGCTCGCGGTGCGGCCCATCCGCACCGAGTTGATGACCTCCTTGGTCACCGCGACCGAGCGCTGGTAGGTGCGCTTGGCGTGCTCCTTCGCCCGCTCCTCCTCCTCCTCGCTGATCTCGGACTCGACCGGCGGCTCCACCGCGATGCGGCTGACCGCGCCCTCCTCGAGCTTGCTCGACAGCTCGTGGAAGCGGTTCACCGTCGCGTCGCGCACCGAGACGGCGAGCAGCAGCGACAGCAGGGTCGTCCACTCGCGGCGGTCCGCACCCTCCGTCGCCCGCACCACGCCGACGCCGACGGCCCGCAGGATGCCGAGCACGTGGGAGAACGAGGCGTAGTTGTCGAGGTCGAGACGCAGCCGCGTGGCGTTGACGAAGATGAACTCGCCGGTGACCCGGAGCTCGATCTCCTTCTCCCGCTCGAGCAGGCTGTTCACGGCGGCCATCAGCTCGTCGAGCGACTTCTGCACCTGGGCGTTCTCGAGCGGATAGAGCTTGAGCGAGCGCAGCACCGTGTACAGCGCGACCAGGAACGACCGGCCCGCCCCGCGGATGTAGGCGTCCGTGGTCTGGATCGACTCCACCACCGAGGGCCGGCGGCCGGGCTCGGTCATCTCAGCTCCCCGGCGGCAGGCCGCGCAGGGCCCGCGTCACCGCGTTGCGCACCAGCGCTTCCTTCGACCCGGTGGCCCGCTCCAGGGCCTGGCGCGCCGCCGGGGTGCCGATCCGGCCCAGCGCGAGCGCCGCGCAGGCGCGCGTCTCCGGATCCTCCTTGCGCTTGAGGAAGCCGCCGCTGTTGAGCATCGCGTCGAGCGCGGCGACGCCGGACTCGCCGACCAGCGAGCCGTAGGCCTCGAAGAACGCCATCTTCTCGGTCAGGTCGGCGGCGCGCACCGACTTGCCCTCGACCGCGGCCGTCACCTTGGGCAGCGCGCCCCGGTGCTTGTGCTGCATCAGCACCCGCACGGCGGTGAGCCGCACGTCCCGGTCGGCGTCGTCGAGCGCCCGCTCCAGCCCCTGCAGCGCCGCCGGGGTGGCGAAGTCGGCCAGGGCCTGGACGGCGGCGACGCGGATCGCGGTCTCCTCGTGGCCCAGCGACTGCGCCACCGCCGGCGCCGCCTCCTTGAGCTTGAGCCGGCCGGCGAGCTTGACCGCCTCCAGCGCGACCGCCGCGTCGGCGCCGGCGATGGCGCCCACCAGGTCGGGCACGTGCGCCGCGGCGAGGCGCTGCAGCGACTGCTCGAGCACGACCTTGAGCCGCTGGTTCGTGACCCGCGGCAGCCAGGAGAGGAGCGTGGGCAGCGCCTCGGGCCGCAGCTCCGCGAACAGCTCGCCCAGCTCCTCGGCCGACGGGTGCGCGGCGGCCTCGTCGAGCGACGTCAGCAGCTGCGACAGGGCCTCGGGCTGCGACAGGCGGCCCGGCAGGTCCGCCAGCGCCTTGCGATGCTCGGGCAGCAGCTCCCGCGCGCGCTGCAGCACCGTCCGCACCTCGCGCAGCACGTACGCGACCGAGAGGAAGTCCCCGGCCCCGAGCAGGTACGGCAGGAAGCTGTCGAGGATCGAGATCAGCTCCGCCCGGACCGTGGGGAACGGCTGCAGCTCCATGACGTCGAACAGCATCGCGAGCACGCTGCGCCGCAGGTCCTGCGCGTACTCCCGGTTCACCTCCTCGCGCAGCTGCGCGATCTCCCGTTCGTCGAGGAAGTAGAGCGTGGTGTCGAAGTCCTCGGCCCGCACCAGGCCCTGCCGCGGCGGCGCCTCCTCCTCCACCGCCGCGGAGACGTGGCGCAGCGCGCCCGCCGAGGCCGTGAGCTCCTCGCCGGACGGCAGCGCCATCCCGCCGACGTCGCTCGCCAGCTCCTGGAAGACGTAGCGGATCAGCTGGAAATCCTTCTCCCACAGGAGCGTCAGCAGGTCGTCGTTGTCCTCGGGCTGCAGCGTGCGCGCCCGGTGCACGACGTCGAGCAGGCCGAGGATCTCCTCCTGCTCGACGCCGGCGAGCAGGGTGAGCGACCGCACGCCGTCCTTGAAGAACACCCAGGTGAAGCCCTCGCTGCGCGACGGCGAGCTGTACACCACGTTGCCTTCCCAGTGCAGCTCGGTCTCGAACACGTCGAGCACCAGCTCGTCCTGCGCCTCCCAGACGGGCTTGAACGCGGCGCGCAGGTTCTCGAGGGCTTTCTGGTAGACCGGGTTGTTGGGGAGGTAGAGCTGGTGGGCGCGCATCCCCTTGGCGAGAGCCTGCATCAGCTCTTCGACCGCCGTCGGCGGCAGCGCCAGCTCAGGAGTCGCACCCATCGTCACTCGGCCCTGCTCTCGAGTGCCGCGGCCGCGGCGACGTCCTTGTCGCCGCGCCCGCTGAGGTTCAGAACCACGACCGCACCCGGCTTCCAGCGGCCGGCTTCCCCGAGCACCCACGCCACCGCATGCGCGCTCTCCAGCGCGGGGATCACGCCCTCCAGCCGGCTCAGCCGCGCGAAGGCGTCCAGCGCGGCGGCGTCGTCCACGGCCACGTACCGCGCACGGCCCGAGTCCTTGAGCGCCGCGTGCTCCGGGCCGACGCCCGGATAATCGAGCCCCGGGGCCACCGAGTGCGCCGGGCTGACCTGCCCGTCCGCGTCCTGCAGCAGGTAGCTGAGGCTCCCGTGCAGCACGCCCGGCCGGCCGGCGAGCAGCGAGGCCGAGTGCACGCCTCCCGCCAGCCCCGTGCCCGCCGCCTCCACTCCGACCAGCTCCACGCCGGCGTCGGGGAGGAACGCCGCCCAGATGCCCATCGCGTTCGAGCCGCCGCCGACGCACGCCACCACGCACGCGGGCAGCGCGCCGATCCGCTCCAGGCACTGGCGACGGGCCTCGCGCCCGATCACGGCCTGGAGATCGCGCACCAGCCGCGGATACGGGTCGGGCCCGACGACGGAGCCGATAATATAGTGCGTGGACTCGACGTTGGTGACCCAATCGCGGATCGCTTCGCTGGTCGCGTCCTTGAGCGTGCGGGTGCCCGATCCCACCGGACGGACCTCCGCTCCCAGCAGGCGCATCCGGTACACGTTCAGCGCCTGCCGCGCCATGTCCTCCTCGCCCATGTAGATCACGCACTCGAGGCCGAACCGCGCGCACACCGTCGCCGTCGCGACGCCGTGCTGGCCGGCACCCGTCTCCGCGATGATGCGCCGCTTGCCCGTCCGCCGCGCGAGCAGCACTTGGCCGAGCGCGTTGTTGATCTTGTGCGCGCCCGTGTGGTTCAGGTCCTCGCGCTTCAGCAGCACGCGGGCCCCCACCGCGTGGGAGAGGCGCGGCGCCTCGGACAGCGGCGTCGGCCGGCCCACGTAGTCGGCGAGCAGCCCGTCGTACTCCGCCCAGAACGCCGCGTCGCCCGACAGGCGGTCCCAGGTCGAGGCCAGCTCCTCGAGGGCGCTCATCAGCGTCTCCGGCACGTAACGCCCGCCGTACACGCCGAACCGCCCGCTCACCGGGACCGCTCCCCGCGCCCGCGCCGCTCGACCCCGAGGAGCGGCCGCAGCGCCGCCGCCGGATCGGCCGCGCCCGACACCGCGGTGCCGACCAGGACGGCGTCCGCGCCGCACCCGGCGACCCGCTCGACGTCGCCGCGGGTCGCGAGCCCGCTCTCGGCCACCGCGAGCAGGTCTCCCGGCACCTGGCCGATGAGGCGCTCCACCAGCGCGGCGTCCAGCGCCAGGGTGTCGAGGTCCCTCGCGTTGACGCCGATGGCGGCGGGCCGCGCGGCGACGGCGGGCGGCAGCTCGGCCTCCGCGTGCACTTCCACCAGACAGGCGAGACCGAGGTCCTGCGCCACCCGCGCCAGCTCGACCAGCCGCTCGCCGGGCAGCACGCGCGCGATGAGGAGCACGGCGGACGCGCCGGCCGCCCGCGCCTCGAACAGCTGCGCGGCATCGAGGAGGAAGTCCTTCCTCAGGACCGGGATCCCGACCGCGGCCGCGACCCGCGCCAGATCCTCCAGCGACCCGTCGAAGTGCCCCGGCTCGGTGAGCACCGACAGGGCGGCGGCACCCGCATCGGCCAGCCGGCGGGCCAGCGCGGCGGCGTCGTTCGCGGCGGCTCCCGCGAGCCGGCCGGCCGAGGGCGACCGGCGCTTGATCTCGCCGATCACCGCCACGCCCCGTCCCGGCCCGAGCGCGGCCGCGAAGTCCGGCGCCGCCCGTGCCCGGGCCGCTTCGCGCTCGAGCCTCCCGCGCTCGGAGCGCGCCGCGGCCGCCCGCCGCTCCGCCTCCCGGAGGATCCCGGTCAGCACCCCTGCTTGTGCTTCGGCTTTCATTCGGTTAGCTTCGTTTTCGGCGTATGTTCGGGAATTCGGCGGCCCGACCCGGCCCGGAAGGAGCCATGGTACCCCTCACCAAGCGCCAGCGCGAGATCCTGGACTATCTGACCGGCTACATCGGCGACCACGGCTACGCGCCGAGCTTCGAGGAGATCGCCTCGGCGATGAAGTACGCGTCGCTCGCCACGGTCCACGAGCATCTCAGCAACCTCGAGCGCAAGGGCGTCATCCGCCGCTCCTACAACGAGAGCCGGTCCATCGAGGTGCTCTCGAGGGCGCGGGCTCCCGGCGTGGTCGAGGTGCCCCTCCTCGGCGCGGTGGCGGCGGGCGAGCCGATCGAGGCCGTCCAGGAGCAGGAGACGATCATCCTGCCGGAGGACATGCTCCCGGCCACGGGCCCGAACTACGTGCTCCGGGTGCGCGGCGACTCGATGATCGAGGAGCAGATCCGGGACGGCGACTACGTGGTCGTCACCAGCCGCAACAGCGCGCGCAACGGGGAGATGGTCATCGCCCTGCTCCAGGGCACCCACGCGACCGTGAAGAAGTTCTACCGCGAAAAGAGCGGCTGGATTCGCCTCCAGCCCGCCAACGCCGCCGTCGAGCCGATCGTCGTTCACGAGGACGACGTGACGATCCAGGGCGTCGTGGTGGGCGTGATCCGCAAGTACTAGCTCCGCTTCTCCGCGCGCAGCCGCTCCAGCACCGACCGCGCGGCGCCCGAGTCCAGGGCCTCCGCGGCCCGTTCCACCGCCCGCTCCCACTGCTCCGCCACGCCGGCGGCCACCAGGGCCGCGGCAGCGTTGATCAGCACCGCGCTGCGGCGCACCGACCGGTCCGCGCCGGAGAGGATGCCGGCGACGATCCGCGCGTTGTCGGCGGGGCTCCCGCCGGCCAGCTCGGCCGCGTCGCCGGCCGCGAGGCCGAACCGGTCGGGGTCGAGCGTCCAGTGCCGGACCCGGCCGCCATGCACCTCGTGCACCTCCGTCTGGCCGAGTCCGGGGGGCGCGATCTCGTCGAGGCCCGCCCGGCCGTGCACGACCAGCGCGCGCTGGGCGCCGAGCAGGCCGAGCGTGTCCGCCACGAGCCGCGCGCGCTCGGCGTCGGCGACGCCCACGACCTGGCGCATCGCGCCGGCGGGGTTCGCCAGCGGCCCCAGCAGGTTCATGATCGTCGTCAGGCCCAGCTCACGGCGCACCGGCCCGGCGTGGCGCATCGCCGGGTGGTAGAGGGGCGCGAACAGGAACACCATCCCGCATCGCTGGAGCGCCGCGGCGGCTCGCGCCGGCTCGAGCTGGATCTCGACCCCGAGGGCCTCGAGCAGGTCGGCGCTGCCGGAGCGCGAGGTGAACGAGCGGTTCCCGTGCTTCACGACCCTCGCGCCGGCGCCCGCGGCCACCAGCGCGGCCGCGGTCGAGATGTTGAAGGTCCCGACCGCGCCGCCGCCGGTGCCGCAGGTGTCCACCAGCTGCTCGGGCGCGCCGGCGTCCACGCGCACCATCGCCGCGCGCAGCGCGAGGGCCGCGCCCTCGAGCTCGGCGGGCGCCTCGCCCTTGACGCGCAGGGCGACGAGCAGCGCTGCGGTCTGCACCGGCGTGGACTCGCCCGCCATGACCTGGCCGAAGGCCTGCGACGCCAGGGACGCGGGCAGGTCGCGGCGCTCGGCGAGCATGCCGATGGCGCGGGAGACGGGATCGGTCGGAGGCATCGGTCGCGCGAGCGCTCGGGCGTTCGGGTCCGGTGGAATGCCCGGCGAGCGTGCGTCGCCGGAAATTGCGGTTTCTCAAATAGAACAAGCACTTGCGTCGCTTGACCACCCCCCGGGCCGCGGCTAGGTTTGGCGAACATGGCGGCGCGGCCGACCCTCATGCTGCTGCAGTACGACGGCGGGGCATTCGCAGGGTGGCAGCGTCAGCCGGCAGCGCGCACGGTCCAGGGCGACGTCGAGGACATCCTGGCGCGGCTCCTGGGCAAGCGAACGCCGGTGATCGGGGCCGGACGCACGGACGCCGGGGTGCATGCCACAGGCCAGGCGGCGGCGGCGATGGTCCCCGAGCGGTGGAAGCCGCGAGACCTGGTGCGCGCGATGAATGCTCTCCTACCCTCCGACATCTGGATCGCTTCGGCGAGCCGCATGGTCGCGGGCTTCAATCCGCGCCGCCATGCGGTGGAGCGCACCTACTGCTATCGGATCGGCACCGGCGACGCGGCGCACTCACCGTTCCGGCGGCGCTACGAGTGGGCGCTCGCCGGACCGCTCGAGGCGGCGGCGCTCGCGACCGCGGCCCGGGAGCTCGTGGGCGAGCACAGCTTTCTCGCCCTGTCGGCCAAGGGCCCCGAGCGCTCGCACTGGCGCTGCAAGGTCCTCGAGGCGCTGTGGCTGCGGCGCGAGCAGGCCGAGGGAGTGGAGTTCTGGATCACCGCCGACCGGTTCCTGCACCACATGGTGCGCTTCCTGGTCGGCCTGATGGTCGACATCGCGCGCGGGCGGCGGCCGCCGGGCGACCTCCGCCGGCTGCTCTCGGCCCGGGACAACCGGTCGGCGTCGCCGCCGGCTCCCGCGCACGGCCTGTTCCTGGTGGGCGTGCGCTACCCGCAGCACCTCTACGCCACGGGCTCATGAAGATCTATCTCGACACCGCCAAGCTCGACGACATCCGCTGGGCCGCCGGCGCGGGGCTCATCGACGGCGTGACCACCAACCCGAGCCTGCTGGCCAAGGTGGCGGGCGACGCGGACCCGCGCGCGCTGCTGGTGGAGATCTGCCGGACCGTCGAAGGCCCGGTCTCGGCCGAGGTGGTCGCGGTGGACGCCGAGGAGATGTACCGCGAGGGCAAGGAGCTGGCCAAGCTCGCCGAGAACATCGTGGTGAAGATCCCGATGATCGAGGCGGGGCTCACGGCGATCCGCCGGCTCTCCGCCGACGGGATCCCGGTCAACGTCACGCTGATCTTCTCGGCCATGCAGGCGCTGCTCGCGGCCAAGGCCGGGGCGGCTTACGTCAGCCCGTTCGTGGGCCGGCTCGACGACGTCGGGCACGAGGGCATGGAGGTCGTCCGGCAGATCCGCGCGGTGTTCCGCAACTACGAGATCGAGACCGAGCTGCTGGCGGCGTCGCTCCGCCACCCGCTCCACGTCCTGCAGGCCGCGCTGGCGGGAGCGGACATCGGCACGATGCCGCCCGCCGTGCTGCGCCAGCTGCTGCTCCACCCGCTGACCGACCGCGGGCTGGACCAGTTCCTCGACGACTGGGGCAAGCTGGGCGCCCGCGCCGGGGCGGGAGAGCCCACGGCGTGAGAGCCACCCCGGCGCTCGCCGCCGCGCTCGCGTCGCTGGGCCTCGCGGCGACGCTCGCCGCGCAGCAGCAGCCCTACGACGTCGTCGGCGCCGGCCGGCACTCGGCCCTGAGCGTCGCCGCCGCCCGGGTGGGGCCCGCGGTGGTGAGCGTGAACGTGGTGCGCCGCGAGCGCACCCTGCCCCGCACCGTGTTCGACCTGTTCTTCCTGCCCCCCGGCTCCGAGCGTGTGGTCCAGGGCCTCGGCTCCGGCTTCATCGTCTCGTCCGACGGCATGATCATCACCAACCAGCACGTGGTGACGGGGGCGGACTCGATCGTGGTGACGCTGCGCGACGGCCGGACCTTCCCCGCGCGACTGCTGGGCGAGGACGCGCGCACCGACGTCGCGGTCGTCAAGATCGACGGCGGGGACTTCCCGGTGGCGCGCATCGGCCGCACCGGCGACCTGGCGACCGGCGACTGGGTGGTGGCGATCGGGAATCCGTACGGCTTCCTGCTCGGCAACAGCGAGCCGTCGGTCACGGCGGGCGTGGTGAGCGCGCTCAAGCGCTCGGTGGTGCCCTCGGCCGGGCAGCCGGGGCTGTACGTGGACATGATCCAGACCGACGCGGCGATCAACCCGGGCAACTCCGGCGGGCCGCTGGTCGACGCCGCCGGCGAGGTGGTCGGCGTCAATTCGTTCATCCTGTCCGAGTCGGGCGGCAACGTCGGCCTCGGCTTCGCGATCCCGATCGAGCGGGCCATGCGCGTCGCGCGCGACCTCAGGGCCTACGGCCGGGTGCCGCGCGGCTGGACCGGCGTGCAGATCGCGGAGCCGGGCGCCAACACCGACGCGTGGCGGCGGCAGGTCGGCGTGGTGGTGCAGCACGTGGCGCCCGGCAGCCCGGGCAACCAGGCGGGGATCGGCGAGGGCGACACGATCATCCGGGTCGGCGCCAGGCCGGTGCGCAACTACCTCGACTGGGAGGCGTCGCTCCTCGACCTGGACGTGGGCGATACGCTGCACGTCGCGCTGCGACGCGGCAGCGGCGTCGCCCTCGCGACGGTGCGCGCCTCGGACCTGCCCTCCGAGCGCGCCCAGCGTGTCACCCTCGGCGACCTGGAGCTGGTGACCGTCACGCCGGCCATCCAGGCCGAGCGCCAGCTGAGGAACGCGTACGGCGCGCTGGTGGTGAGCGCGGGCCCCGAGTCGCAGCAGACCATCGGCCTGCAGGCCGGGGACGTGGTGCTCCGGATCAACAACGAGGACATCACCGACGCGGAGCAGGTGCGGAAGATCATCGCGTACTTCCGCAACCGGGGCGAGGTGACGCTGTGGTTCGACCGGCACGGCGTGTACAACTGGGTCCAGTTCTGAGGGCCCGGTGAGCGACCAGGACCGCTACGTGTCGCCGCTCGCCACGCGCTACGCCTCGCCGGCGATGCAGCGGCTGTGGGGCGCGGCGACGCGGGTCGGCCTGTGGCGGCGGCTGTGGATCGCGCTGGCGGAGGCCGAGCGCGAGCTGGGCCTGGCGATCCCGGCCGAGGCGATCGCGGAGATGCGGGCGCACGTCGACGAGGTGGACTTCGCGCGGGCGGCCGAGTACGAAGCGCGGTTCCGCCACGACGTGATGGCGCACGTCCACGCCTTCGGCGACGTCGCCCCCGCCGCCCGGCCGTTCATCCACCTGGGCGCCACGTCGGCGTACGTCACCGACAACGCCGACCTGCTGCTCCTGCGCGAGGGACTGCGCCTGGTGGAGCTTCGCCTGGCGGCGGTCCTGCGGGCGTGGCGCGGCGTCGCGGCGCGGCACCGCGCGCTGCCGACGCTCGCGTACACGCACCTCCAGCCCGCGCAGCTCACCACCGTGGGCAAGCGCGCGGCGCTGTGGATGCAGGGCTTCGCGTCCGACCTGGCCGAGGTGCGGCACCGCCGCGACGACCTGGCCCTGCTCGGCTGCAAGGGCACCACGGGCACCCAGGCGTCGTTCCTCGACCTGTTCGGCGGCGACCACGACAAGGTCCGGCGGCTCGACCGCTGCGTCGCCGAGAAGATGGGCTTCGCGCGGGTGGTCCCGATCAGCGGGCAGACCTACCCGCGGAAGGTCGACGCGCAGGTGCTGGCCGTGCTCGCCGGCGTCGCGCAGTCGGCCGCCAAGTGCGCGGCCGACCTGCGGATCCTCCAGCATCTCGGCGAGCTGCTCGAGCCGTTCGAGGCCGAGCAGGTCGGCTCGTCCGCGATGGCCTACAAGCGCAACCCGATGCGGGCCGAGCGGATCGCGTCGCTGGCGCGCTACGCGATGCACCTGCCGGCCAACGCCGAGGAGACCGCGGCGCAGCAGTGGTTCGAGCGGACGCTCGACGACAGCGCCAACCGGCGCGTGGTGCTGCCCGAGGCGTTCCTCGCCGTGGACGCGATCCTGGTGCTGATGGCGGACGTCGCCTCCGGCCTGGAGGTGCGCGAGGCGGTGATCGGCAGGCACGTGGCGCGCGAGCTGCCGTTCATGGCGACCGAGCGCTGCCTGATGCTCGGGGTCAAGGCCGGGGGCGACCGCCAGAGCCTGCACGAGGTGGTGCGGCGCCACAGCATGGCGGTGGCGAAGGCGGTGGCCGAGCAGGACACGCCGAACGACCTGCTCGAGCGCCTGGCGGCCGACCCCGCGTTCCGCTCGGTGCCGGTGGCCGAGATCGCCCGCACGCTCACGCCGGCGGCGTTCGTCGGCCGGGCGCCGGAGCAGGTGGACGAGTTCCTGCACGACGTGATCGATCCCCTGGTGGCGGGCCTTCCCGAGGCGCCGCCCGCGGAGGTGAAGGTATGACGGCGACGATGCGGAGCGATCTGCCGCTGCCCCTCGAGCGCCGGGGCAAGGTGCGCGAGGTCTATCGCGTGGACGAGGAGCGGCTGCTCATCGTGGCCAGCGATCGCATCAGCGCCTTCGACGTGGTGCTCGGGGAGCCGGTCCCCCACAAGGGCGAGGTGCTGACGCAGCTCAGCGCCTTCTGGTTCGCCCGCCTCGCCGCCGCGGTGCCGCACCACTGCCTCACCGCCGACGCGGGCGAGATCGTCGCGGCGGTGCCGAAGCTCGCCGCCCACCGGGCCGCGCTCGCCGGCCGCGCGATGCTGGTGCGCCGCAGCGAGCCGGTCCCGTTCGAGTGCGTGGTGCGCGGCTACATCTCGGGCTCGGCGTGGAAGGAGTACCGGCAGTCGGGCACCCTGGCGGGCGAGCCGATGCCTGGCGGCCTCCGGGAGTCGGACCGTCTGCCGACGCCGATCTTCTCCCCCGCCACCAAGGCCGAGGTCGGCCACGACGAGAACGTCACGTTCGAACGGGTGACCGGCGCGCTCGGCGCGAAGGTCGCCGCCGAGCTCCGGGACCGCTCGCTCGCGCTGTACGGCGAGGCGCAGGGGTTCGCCGCCAAGCGCGGCATCATCATCGCCGACACCAAGTTCGAGTTCGGCCGATCGGGCGACGGCCGCCTGGTGCTCATCGACGAGGTGCTGACGCCCGATTCGTCGCGCTTCTGGCCGGCGTCGGGCTATCGCCCCGGCCAGGGGCAGCCCAGCTTCGACAAGCAGCCGGTGCGCGACTACCTCGACGGGCTGCGGCGCGCGGGCACGTGGAACGGCGATGCCCCGGCCCCGCCGCTCCCGGCCGAGGTGGTACGCGAGACAAGCCAACGGTACCGCGACATCTTCCGCCGTCTGACCGAGCCCACCGTGGAGGGAACGTGATGCGCATCGCGCAGGAGGGATGGCCCTTCGTCCGGGTGGCGCTCGCCCTGGACGCCGCGCTCGCCGTCGTGTGGTACTCCTGGCCGGGCTGGACCTGGCTGCCGTTCCTGGTGGGGATCGTCCTGACCGTGTGGGTCGCCGCGTTCTTCCGCGACCCGGAGCGGACCGGGCCCCGCGGCGAGGGGCTGGTGATCGCGCCGGCCGACGGGCGGGTGTGCAGCATCGCCCAGGTGGAGGAGCCGATGTATCTTCACCAGCAGGCGACCCGCATCTCCATATTCATGAGCGTGTTCAACGTGCACGTGAACCGGCTCCCGGTCTCGGGCGAGGTCGAGGTGGTGCACTACAACCCCGGCGAGTTCACGGTGGCGAGCCACGACAAGGCGTCGCTGGTGAACGAGCAG
>DASPTN010000142.1:0-4132 GCA_035623395.1 Gemmatimonadales bacterium
TACCCGCCGAACACCTCGTCCGCCCCCTCGCCCGACAGCACCATCTTCACGCCCATCGACTTGATCACCCGCGCCATCAGGTACATCGGCGTGGAGGCGCGCACCGTCGTGACGTCGTAGGTCTCGAGGTGGTAGATCACGTCCCGCAGGGCGTCGAGGCCTTCCTGGATGGTGAAGTGGATCTCGTGGTGGACGGTGCCGATGTGCTCCGCCACCTGCCGCGCCGCCGCGAGGTCGGGCGAGCCCTCCAGCCCGACGGCGAACGAGTGCAGCTGCGGCCACCACGCCTCCTGCGTGTCGTGCGACTCGACCCGGCGCGAGGCGAACCGCTTGGCCGTGGCCGAGATGACCGACGAGTCCAGCCCGCCGGAGAGCAGCACGCCGTAGGGCACGTCGGACATCAGCTGCCGGTGGACCGCCTGCTCGAGGGCGCGGCGCAGCAGGCTCCGGTCGGTGGCGTTGTGCTCCACCGCGCCGTACTGCATCCAGTCCCGCTCGTACCAGCGGTGGAGCGTGCCCTCCCTGCTCCACAGGTAGTGGCCGGGCGGGAACTCCTCGAACTTGCGGCACACGCCCTCGAGCGCCTTCAGCTCCGAGGCCACGTAGAAGTTGCCGTACTGGTCCCAGCCCATGTACAGCGGCACGATCCCGATGTGGTCGCGCGCGATCAGGTACGCGTCCTGCGCCTTGTCGTACAGCGCGAACGCGTAGATGCCGTTCAGGTCCTCGAGGAAGTCGACGCCCTTCTGGCGGTACAGCGCCAGGATCACCTCGCAGTCGGAGTGCGTCAGGAACTCGTACGAGCCGTTCAGGCCGCCGCGGATGTCCTCGTGGTTATAGATCTCGCCGTTCACCGCCAGGACGAGGTTGCCGTCCTTGCTGTACAGCGGCTGGCGGCCGGACTGCGGATCGACGATCGCGAGCCGCTCGTGGGCCAGGATGGCCTTGCCCGAGAGGAACACGCCCGACCAGTCGGGTCCGCGATGGCGGACCTTCTTCGACATCGCGAGGACCTGGGCCCTCAGCGAATCCGCGTCCTTCTTGAGATCGAACACTCCGACGAATCCACACATGCCTCTGCGCGGCCTCTCTCGTGACGGGTGGAGCCGGTCCGGCTGCGTCGGGGATTTCCGGTAGTCCATCGGAACATACCGTCGGGCGGTCCCGTAATCACCTGCCCCGCGGCCTACACGATCTCGGCGCCCAGCTCCTCGAGCAGCGCCCGCAGCACCGAGCGGTGGCAGCGGGCCTCGTCGGCGCAGTAGCATCCCACCGAGAAGTCGGACTCGTGCGACAGCGCCGCCAGGAGCCGCAGCAGGTGCGCCCGGTCCGGCGCCGCCATCTCCGTGCGATAGCGCCTCACGAACCGGGCCCAGGCGCCGGCCGTGTCCGCGGCCTGGGCGAGCTTCACCAGCGGAGCGCTCGGCGCCAGCTCCGGCAGCCACACGTCGTACCAGTTCTGCGACGAATGCTGCTCCTTCGGCACGCCCCGCGGCGGATGCCGCACGGTGCCGATGCGCAGGCCCTCGCCGCCAGCCCGCGCGCTCCCCAGTCGAACGATCCGCACCGCCATGGCTGGACGCCTCCCCACGCTCCGGAGCTGCACTTTCTAACCTAGCACACGGGGCGGCCGCGCCGCCGCGCCCGCGCCCCGCGCACGGTGCCGCCCGCGACGATCGCGCTCAGCGCCCGACGGCCATCGCTTGCTGTTGAGGGCACGTTAGGATATCTAGAGACATCTATGAACACATTGAGCGCCGCCGAAGCTGCGGCCGTCCTGCACCTCAGCGTCAAGCGCGTGCAGCGCCTGTCGCGGGCGGGGAAGCTCCCCGCCGTCCGCGTCGGCCGGAAGTGGCTGTTCCCGCGCGAGGAGCTGGACCGCCTGCTCGGCGCGCGCGCATCGGAGCTGGCGAGCGCGCCGGTCGAGCTGAGCGCCCGGAATCAGCTCCGCGGCCGCATCAGGTCGGTCAAGCTGGACGGCGTGATGGCCGAGGTGCGCGTGGCGATCGGGGATCAGGAGCTGGTGTCGGTCATCACCAGCGGCTCGGCCAGGCGCCTGCGGCTCAAGGCGGGCGACGAGGTGTTCGCGGTGATCAAGTCCACGGAAGTGATGATCGGAAAGGGGTGACGGGCATGCGCGCATCCAGGGTGGCACGGTGGCTCGGCGTGCCCGTGTGCCTGGCGCTGGTGGCGGCGGGCCGGCCGGCCCGCGGGCCCGGCGCCGCGGCGCCGTCGGCGCCGTCACGGACGCTCACCGTCTTCGCGGCGGCGTCCCTCAGCCGCGCGTTCGGCCAGCTCGGCGACACGCTGCGGCACCGGACGCCGGGCCTCGAGATCGCCTTCAACTTCGCCGGATCGCAGCAGCTGGTGCTCCAGATCCAGCAGGGCGCCGCGGCGGACGTGTTCGCCTCGGCGGACCTCCGCTGGATGGCCGCGGTGCGGGACAGCGGCCTCGTCGACGGCACGCCGACGGTCTTCGCGCACAACCGCCTGATCGTCGTCACGCCGGCGGCGGCCCCGATCGCGGGCCTGCAGGACCTGGCGCGGCCGGGCGTCAAGCTGGTGCTGGCGGCCGACGCGGTGCCGGTCGGCCGGTACGCGCGCCAGGCGCTGAGCAATCTGTCGAGACTGCCGGGGTTCGGGGCGGATTTCGACCGGCGCGTGCTCGCCAACGTGGTGTCGAACGAAGAGGACGTGAAGGCCGTGGTCGCGAAGGTGCAGCTCGGCGAAGCCGACGCCGGGATCGTGTACGTCTCCGACGTCGGCGCGGAGGTGGCGCCGCACGTGAAGCGCATCGACGTGCCCGACGCGGCCAACGTGGTCGCCGACTACCCGGTCGCCGTGCTGCGCCGCGCGCGCGATCCCGAGGACGCGCGGGCTTTCGTCGCGCTGCTGCTCTCGCCGTCCGGGCAGGCCGTGCTCCGGGCGAACGGGCTCGTCGGCACGGCCGGCGACTGACCACGGCGCGGGCCGCGCAGGGAACGGCCGGCCGCCGCGCCGGCGCGGTGCTGTGGGAGATCGGCGTGCTCGCGGCCGTGGCCGTGCTGCTGGTCTTCCTGGGCCTGCCGCTCCTGAGCCTGCTGCTGCGCGTCCCGCCGGCCGAGCTGTGGGCGCGGCTTCTCGCGCCGGCGTCCCTGACGGCGCTGCGCCTCAGCCTGGTCACGAGCCTCGCCGCCACGGTCGCGATCGCCGCGCTCGGCGTGCCCGCGGCCTACCTCCTCGCGACCCGCCGGTTCCCCGGCAAGCGCGTCGTCGAGGTCCTGCTCGAGCTGCCGATGGTGCTGCCGCCCACCGTCGCCGGCGTGGGCCTGCTGCTCGCGTTCGGACGGGCCGGCCTGGCGGGCAAGGCGCTCGCCGCGCTCGGCCTCTCGATCCCCTTCACCACGCTGGCCGTGGTCCTGGCACAGGTGTTCGTCGCCTGTCCGTTCTTCGTCTCGGCCGCCACCGCGGGCCTGCGGGAGGTGGAAGCGCGGTACGCCGACGCGGCCGCGACGCTGCGCGCGACGCCCGGCTACGCGTTCCGGCGGGTCCTGCTGCCGCTGGCGCTGCCCTCGGTGCTCGCGGGCGGCGCGATGAGCTGGGCGCGCGCTCTCGGCGAGTTCGGCGCGACGATCATGTTCGCCGGCAACCTCCCCGGAAGGACGCAGACCCTGCCGCTCGCCGTGTACATCGGCTTCCAGACGGACCTCCAGAGCGCGGTCGCGCTCGCGGTGATCCTGCTGATCCTGTCGTTCACCGTGCTGCTCGGGTTGCGGCTCGCGCATCGGCCGCCCCGCCTGCCGTGGGTGGGCCGTGCTCCGGGCGACGCTCGCTAAGCGGCGCGGCGGCTTCGCGCTCGACGTCGCCGTGGAGGCGCCGGCGGGCGGCACGCTCGTCGTGGTGGGCGAGAGCGGCGCCGGGAAGACGACCCTGCTGCGCCTGCTCGCGGGACTCGACCGGCCGGACGCCGGCCGCGTCGCGGTCGGCGAGCGCGTGTACTTCGACGCCGCGGCGGGCGTCGAGGCGCCGGCCTGGGAGCGCGAGGTCGGCTACGTGGCCCAGGACTACGCGCTGTTCCCCCACCTCACCGTGCGCGAGAACGTCGCGTTCGGATTGAGGGCCCGGGGCGTGCCGCGGCGCGAGGCGCGGGTGC
>DASPTN010000143.1:0-8606 GCA_035623395.1 Gemmatimonadales bacterium
GCGCCCCCCAGGGCCTCGGGCGGGCGGCGGCTGAACAGCAGCACGCTGCGCACCGGGCCGTCGGAGCTGATGGCCAGGTCGGGCAGCAGCTCGTACTCGCCGGCCTGCTGCGCGTAGGCGACGGCGGAGATCACGCTCACGTCGAGGCGGCCGTCGGCGAGGCGGTCGTTCAGCTCGGCCGGCGTGCCCGTCACCAGGGTCGCCGGCGCGGCGACCACGCCGCGGTCCATCGCCCCGTACACCGGGTAGCAGTTCACGTAGCCGATCCGCCCGAGCCGCATCACTCGAAGGCGCCGGACGCGGCTGGACCGGCTGGCGGAGGCGTTGGTTGCGCCGCCCGCACCGGCGACTCCGGAAACACCGTCCGCACGGTTTCGTAGAGGGAGTTGCGCTCCACGGGGACCTTCCCCGCGTCGCGGATCAGCTTCACCAGGTCGTCGTAGCCCATCTCCATCGGCGTCCGCGCGCCCGCCTCGTGGTAGACGCGCTCGTAGACCACCGTGCCCTCCACGTCGTCGCAGCCGAAGTCGAGCGCCACCTGGGAGACGAACGGCGAGACCATCGGCCAGTGCGTCTTCACGTGGGGGACGTTGTCGAGCATCAGCCGGCCGACGGCCACGTTCATCAGGTCGTCGATGCCCGTCGTCGGGCGTCCGGTCCACCCCATCTCCTCGCCCAGCGCGTTGTGATCCGGGTGGTAGGCCAGCGGGATGTAGGTGAGGAAGCCGCCGGTCTCGTCCTGCAGGCCGCGCAGGATGAGCAGGTGCTCGGCGCGGTCGCGCAGGGTCTCCACGTGGCCGTAGAGCATCGTGCAGTTGGTCGGAATGCCGAGGGCGTGCGCCTGGCGGTGCACCTCCAGCCAGTCCTCTCCGGCCAGCTTGCGGTCGGCGATGGTCATCCGCACCGCGCGGCCGAACACCTCCGCGCCGCCGCCCGGGAGGCTGGTGAGGCCGGCCTCCTTGAGCTGGAGGAGCACCTCGCGGAACGAGCACTTCTCGATGCGGGCCAGGTGCGCGATCTCGACGGCGGTCAGCGCCTTCACGTGCACGCCAGGATAGGCGGCGCGCAGGGCGCGGATGATGTCGGTGTAGTAGCTCAGGCGCAGCTTGGGGTGCAGCCCGCCCACGATGTGGAACTCGCGGGTGGGAGCGCTCTTGGCGCGGCCGGCCTCGGCCAGCACCTCCTCCAGCGTCCGCGTGTACGCGCCCTCCTCCTTCGGCGTGCGGGCGAACGAGCAGAACACGCAGGTGTTGCGCAGGACGCAGACGTTGGTGGGGTTGATGTGCTGGTTGGCGGAGAAGAACACGCGCCGGCCGTTCCTGGCGCGGTTGGCGGCGTCGGCGAGGGCGCCCACGGCCACCAGGTCCCGGCTCTCGAACAGGGCGACGGCGTCGTCGGCGTCGAGCCGTTCCCCGGCGGCGAGCTTGTCGGCGACGGCCCGGACCGGTCCGTCGCGGCCCGCGAGCGCGGGGATCTCGCTCAGCGTGGAGGTCATCGCCCGCCCGCCGCTACGCGGCGAACCGTTTCGCCACCAGCGTCACGTTGTGGCCGCCGAAGCCGAACGAGTTCGACATCGCCACGTCCACCCGGCGCTCGACCACGCGGTTCGGCGCGCAGTCCAGGTCGCAATCGGGGTCCGGCGTGACGTAGTTGATCGTCGGCGGGATGATGCCGCGGCCGATGACCAGCGTGCAGATGGCGAACTCCACGCCGCCCGCCGCGCCGAGCAGGTGCCCGGTCATCGACTTGGTGGAGCCGAAGACCAGCGACCTCGCGGCCGGCCCGAACACCGCCTTCACGGCCTGCGTCTCGGCCGTGTCGCCGGCCGGCGTGGAGGTGCCGTGCGCGTTGACGTAGGCGATCCGGTCCACCGGCATGCACGCGTCGGCCAGCGCCGCGCGCATCGCCTGCTGCGCGCCCCGCCCTTCCGGCGCCGGCTGGGTCATGTGGTACGCGTCCGCGCTCATCCCGAAGCCCGCCACCTCGGCGAGGATCGTGGCGCCGCGCGCCGTGGCGTGCTCCAGGCTCTCCAGCACCACGATGCCCGAGCCGTCGCCGAGGACGAACCCGTCGCGGGTCTTGTCGAACGGCCGTGACGCGTGCGCGGGGTCGTCGTTGCGCGGTGAGAGCGCCTTCATGTTCGCGAAGCCCGCGATGGCGAGCGGCGTGATCGCCGCCTCCGCCCCGCCGGCGATCATCGCGTCCGCGTCGCCGCGCTGGATGGTCCGGAACGCCTCGCCGATCGCGTGCGCCGACGACGCGCACGCCGACACGGTGCAGAAGTTCGGTCCCGTCACGCCGTAGCGCATGGCCACCAGGCCGGAGGCCATGTCGGGGATGAACATCGGCACGAAGAACGCCGACACCCGGCTCGGCCCCTTCTCGATGAAGGTCCGGCACTGCTCCTCGAACGTCGCGATGCCGCCGATGCCGGAGCCGATCAGGACGCCGGTCCGCTCGGGCGCCGGGAACCCCCGGCCCAGCCCCGCGTGCTGCACCGCCTGGGCGGTGGCGGCGACCGCGTACTGCACGAACAGGTCGCACCGCTTGGCCTCCTTGCGCTCCAGGTAGGCCAGCGGGTCGAAGCCCTTCACCTCGCAGCCGAACGTGACGTCCAGCGCCGAGGGGTCGAAACGCCGAATGCGCGCTGCCCCGGACTTGCCGGCGACCAGCGCGCTCCAGGTGTCTTCGACGGTGTTGCCGACGGGCGTCACCAGCCCCAGGCCGGTGACGACGACCCGACGCTCCACTACTTCGCGCCCATCCGCTGATGCAGGTAGTTGAGCGCGTCCCCGACGGTCCGCAGCTTCTCCGCCTCTTCGTCCGGGATGTCGAGGTCGAACTCCTTCTCGAAGGCCATCACGAGCTCGACCGTGTCGAGGCTGTCGGCGCCGAGATCCTCCATGAAGCTCGCCTCGCTGGTGAGCTTCTCGCGCTCCACGCCCAGCTCCTCGGCAATGATGTCCTTCACTCGCGCTTCGAGATTCGCCATGTCGGCCATGAGCGTTGCGTCCTCCAAAAGGTGAGACCGCTACATCACCATCCCGCCGTCTACCACGATGACTTGGCCCGTAATGTACGATGCGGCATCGGATGCGAGGAAGGCCACCGCGGAGGCCACGTCCTGCGGGGTCCCAAGCCGTCCCATCGCGATCTGCGCGGTCAGCGCGCCGCGCGCCTCGGCCGAGAGCCCGGCCGTCATGTCCGTGTCGATGAAGCCCGGGGCGACGGCGTTGACCCGGATGTTCCGCGACGCCAGCTCCTTCGCCGCGGCCTTGGTGAGGCCGATCAGCCCGGCCTTCGACGCCGCGTAGTTCGACTGCCCCCTGTTTCCGACCAGCCCGACCACGCTCGCGACGTTGATGATCCGGCCGGACCTCCGCTTCATCATGCCGCGGGTCACCGCCTTCATCGTGCGGTACGCGCCCTTGAGGTTCACGTCCATCACGGTGTCCCACTGCTCGTCCGACAGGCGCGCCAGCAGGTTGTCGCGGGTCACGCCGGCGTTGTTGACGAGCACCTCGATCGGACCGAGGTCGCGCTCCACCTCGGCCACGCAGGCCTCGATCGCCGCCGTGTCCGCGACGTCCACCCGGAAGCCCTTGGCGCCGCAGGCGATCTCGGACGCGACCTCGAGCGCGTGCTCGTAGTCCCGGTCCAGCACCGCCACGTGCGCCCCCATCCCGCACGCCAGCTCGGTCGCGATCGCGCGGCCGATGCCGCGCCCCGCGCCCGTCACCATCGCGACCTTGTCGTCGATCCCGAAATTCACGCCGCCTCCAGGAACGCCGCCACCTCGGCGGCCGTGCCGAGGTTGAGCGTCCGGCAGCCCGCCACGATCCGCTTCGCCAGACCGGTGAGCACCGCTCCCGGGCCCAGCTCGACGAACGTCGCCTCCGCGCCGGCCAGCCCCGCGAGCGCCTGCACCGACTCGACCCACCGCACCGGGCTGGTGAGCTGCTCGGCGAGCCGCCGTCGCGCGGTGCCGGCGTCGCGGACCGGCGCGGCGCTCGCGTTCGCCACCACGGCGAACGCCGGGTCGCGGAGCGGCGCCGCCGCCAGGGCCTCGCCGAAGCGGGCCGCCGCCGGCGCCATCAGCGGCGAGTGGAACGCGCCGCTGACCTTGAGCGGGATCACCCGCTTCGCGCCCGCCGCCTTGAGCAGCTCGCCCGCGCGCGCGACCGCCGCCGGATCCCCGGAGATCACGATCTGGTCGGGCGCGTTGAGGTTCGCGGCCACCGCGACGGCGTCGGATCCGCTCGCCTCGCGGCAGGCGGCGGCGACCTGCTCGGCCGCGAGGCCCATCACGGCCGCCATGGTGCCGGGCCGCGCCGTGCCGGCCTCGTGCATCAGCTCACCCCGGCGCCGCACCAGCCGCGCCGCGTCGGCCACCCCGACCGCGCCCGCCGCCACGTAGGCGCTGTACTCGCCGAGCGAGTGCCCCGCCGCCCCGGCCACCCGCCCCCCCAGCTTCGGCCCGGCCACCGCCCAGGCCGCCGCCGTGTGCGCCAGGATCGCCGGCTGCGCGTGGTCCGTCCGGGTCAGGAGGTCCTCGGGGCCGTTCCACATCACGTGCGAGAGCCGGAAGCCGAGCGCCTCGTCCACCGCCTCCAGGGCCGCCCGCGCCGCGGGAAACGCCTCCGCGAGATCCTTCGCCATCCCGACCTTCTGCGAGCCCTGCCCCGGACACAGCAGGGCCGCGGTGGCACTCGGGCCAGGGCCAGCCATCGCAGCTGAGCGCGCGCCCGGCGCGCTCACCACTTCAGGACCGCCGCGCCCCAGGTGAAGCCCGCTCCGAACGTCACGAGGAGCGTGATCATCCCCGGCTCGAGCCGGCCGCAGCGGCGCGCCTCGTCCAGCGCCAGGGGGATCGACGCCGAGCTGGTGTTGCCGTAGCGGTCCACGTTCACGTACACGCGGTCCATCGGGATGCCGGCGTGCGTCGCCGTCGCCTCGATGATGCGGATGTTCGCCTGATGCGGCACCAGCAGGTCCACCTGCTCGCCGGAGACGCCGGCGCGCTCCAGCGCCTTGCTCGCCGCGTCGGCCATGGCGCGCACCGCCGCCTTGAACACCTCGCGGCCCGCCATCTTGAGGAAGTAGCTCCGGTCCTTGAGCATCTGCTCGCTGGGCGGGCAGACCGAGCCGCCGCCCGGCCGGTGCAGCAGCTCGGCCAGGGTCCCGTCGCTCATCAGGTAGGTCGAGAGGAGGCCGCGGGACCCGTCGCCCTTGGTCAGGACCACCGCGCCGGCGGCGTCGCCGAACAGCACCGCCGTCGAGCGGTCGGTGTAGTCGGTGATCGCGCTCAGCTTCTCGGTCCCGACGACCAGGGCCCGCTCGGCGCGCCCGGCGACCAGCATCGATTCGGCCACCACCAGCGCATAGATCCAGCCCGGGCAGGCGGCCAGGACGTCGAACGACGCGGCGTTCTTCGCCCCGAGCAGCGCCTGGATGTCGCAGGCCGTGGAGGGCAGCAGCCGGTCCGGGGTCGCCGTCGCCGCCACCAGCACGTCCACATCGAGCGGCCCGAGGCCGGCCTCCTCCAGCGCCTTGAGGCTCGCCTTCCGTCCCATCTCCGCCGCGGTGTCCTCCGGACCCGCGATGTGTCGCTCCCGGATCCCCGTGCGCTCGCGGATCCAGGTGTCGGACGTGTCGAGCATGCGCTCGAAGTCGGCGTTGGTCAGCACCTTCGGCGGCACGTAGGAGCCCAGGCCGGCGAAGGCCGAAGACGGTTGTTTCATGTCACCTGTCCGCTGGCGGCGAACTCGCGGCTCATGTGCTGGACCAGCTGGTGCTGGGCGGCGTCCACCGCCAGCCGGACGGCGTGGCGGATGGCGTTGGCCGTGGAGCGGCCGTGGCAGATGATCGAGATGCCCCGCACGCCCAGGAGCGGCGCGCCGCCGTACTCGGAGTAGTCGAGCGCGCGGAAGATGCGCGCCATCGCCTCCCCCGCCACGACCTCGGCGCCCAGCTCGCGCTCGACCAGCCCGTGGAACAACCGCCCCAGCGACTCGTAGAACTTGAGCAGCACGTTGCCCACGAACCCGTCGCAGACCACCACGTCGAAGTCGCCGGCCTCCGAGCGGCCGAGCAGGATGTGGCGGCCCTCGACGTTCCCCACGAACGGCAGGCCGGAGGCCCTGAGCAGCCGGTGCGCCTCCTTGGCGGCCGCGCTGCCCTTCTCCTCCTCCTCGCCGATGTTGAGCAACCCCACCGCCGGGCTGGTCCGGCCCATCACGTCCCGCGCGTACACCACGCCCAGCTGGGCGAAGCCGACCAGCTCGGCGGCCGTGCAGTCGACGTTCGCCCCGGCGTCCAGCACCAGGACCGACTGGCGGCTGGTCGGAAACGTCGTCCCGATAGCCGGCCGCTCGAATCCCTCGTACAGCCCGAGGATCAGCGTGGAGCCGGCCATCACCGCGCCCGTGTTCCCGGCGCTGATGAAGGCGTCCGACCTGGAGGTCTTCTGGAGGCCGATGCCTAAGACGATGGACGAGTTACGTTTGGACTTGATGGCATGAAGTGGTTTCTCGCCCATCGCGATCGCTTCGGGCGCATCGATGACCTGGAGCCGGTCCCGGTCCACGGCGTGCCGCTCCAGCTCCCGCTCCACCAGGCGCTGCTGGCCGACGAGCTGGACCGTGACGTCGGATGGCAGCTCGCCGAGGGCGAGCGCCGCCCCCGCGACCGGCACGGCCGGGGCGTGGTCGCCCCCCATCGCGTCGATGGCGATGCGGATCACTCGTCCTCGATCTCGATCCGCCTCTCGCCCTTGTAGTAGCCGCAGTTGGGGCACACGCGATGCGGGATGCGCATCTCGCCGCACTTCGGGCAGGGGGAGAGCGTCGGGGCCTGCGCCTTGAAGTGGGTACGGCGCATCCGCTTCTTGGACTTCGACGTCCTTCGCTTCGGGACAGCCATTGCCTCATTCCCCTCGTAGCTTCGTGAGCGCTTCCCACCGCGGGTCCATCTCGGTGGCACAGCCGCACGGGCCGGCGTTCAGGTCGGCCCCGCAGCGCTTGCACAGGCCGCGGCAGTCCTCGCGGCACTCGACGTACTGCGGAACCGCCAGCAGCAACTCCTCCCGCACGGCCTCCGACAGGTCGAGGACCGAGGCCCGCCGCGGCACCGTGTAGCAGTCGTCCTCGTCGCCGGCGTCCTCCTCGCGCACGAAAACGAGGCCGAGCGATTCGGAAATCGGGACATCGACGGGCACGAGGCAGCGACGGCACTCTGCCCGGAGCACGGTCTCGATCGATGCCTGCAAGTAGAACTTGCCTTCACCGGCGGTGCTGAGCCTTCCGGCGACGGCCAGCGGGGCCGCGAGAGCCAGCCCGGTGGCGGTCACCAGCGGGTCGTCGGGTGCGATCTGGTCGGCAACGGCGACCGGGCCCTCGCGCACCGCCGCGAGGTCGATGCGCAACATGGCCGGTGAAGCTAACTCCTTGTCAGACTTGGGTCAACGATGCGGCGTGCGGGCGCGCAACCTCAGCCCAAGTCCAAGTCCGAGAAGAAGAAGGCGACCTCGCGGGCGGCGTTCTCCGGACTGTCCGAGGCGTGGATCGCGTTGCGCTCCTTGGATTCGGCGTAGAGCGCGCGCACCGTCCCCGGCGCGGCGTCCTTGGGGTCCGTGGCTCCGATCACTTCCCGGAGCCTGGCGACCGCGTCGTCGCGCTCGAGTGCCAGCGGCAGGCAGGGCCCCGAGGTCATGAACGCGACGAGAGGGCGGAAGAACGGCCGCTCCCGGTGGACGGCGTAGAACGCCTCGGCCTGCGGAACGGCCAGCCGCGCCAGGCGGGCGGCGCGGACCTTGAACCCGGCGGCCTCGAGGTGGGCCAGAACCTTGCCGGCCTTCCCCGACGCCATGGCGTCGGGCTTGATGATCGCGAGCGTGAGCATCGGGCGGTCAGTACCCCAGGAGTTTGCGGACGATGTCGCCGCGCGTCAGGAAGCCGACCAGGGCCCCATCGCGCGTGACCGGAAAGCGGTCGACGTCCTTGGCGAGCATCAGCGCGGCGACGTCGGCGATGGTCTGATCCTCGGCCAGGCACAGCACCGTGCGGTCCATCGCCTCGCGGACCGGCAGATCCCGGGGCGAGGTCGGCGAGGCGCGCGTGGTGCGGCGCTTGACGGCCTTCATCTGGCCGGTCGACAGCTGCTGCACGGTCTGCGGGAGGAGGTGCTTGAGCAGGTGCCCGTCCGTCAGCAGGCCGAGCACTTCCCCGTTGTCCCCGGTCACCGGGAGCGCCCGGACGCCGCGTCCGAGCATCACGCGCGCCGCGTCGCTGAGCGTGGTGTCGGGGCCCACCGTCGTCACGCTCACCGTCATCAGGTCGCGCACGGTCACCTCGGCCGGGACCGGCGCGTCCCTCAGGCCGGCGATCGCCAGCACGTCCTCGGCGGTGCGCGCGGCGTGCAGCTTCTCGAGGACGTCGTCGGAGGCGAGCGCCCGGGCTACGGCGCTCATCGCCCGCAGGTACTCCGAGGCTTCGCGGGTCGGGGCGAGGATCAGCACCACCACGCGCGCGCAGCGGTTGGGATCGTTGCCGCGGCAGATCGGCTGCGGCGCCACGCCGACGGCCAGGGCGAGCGAGCCCGCGGCAACG
>DASPTN010000144.1:0-21350 GCA_035623395.1 Gemmatimonadales bacterium
GAGCAACACGCTGACGGCGACGTCGGCGGGGCTCACCGGCTCGCCGCTGACCTTCACGGCGACCGGCGCCGCCGGCGCGGCGACGCAGATCGCCGTCAACGCCGGCAACAACCAGTCGGCCACGGTCGGGACGGCGGTCCCGGTGCCTCCGTCGGTGATCGTACGTGACGTCAACAACAACCCCGTGAGCGGGGTGAGCGTGACCTTCGCGGTCGCGACCGGTGGTGGGACGGTCGCGCCCACGACGGCCGTGACGACGAACGCGAGCGGCATCGCCCAGGTCACCAGCTGGACGCTGGGCGCGGTGGCGGGGAGCAACACGCTGACGGCGACGTCGGCGGGGCTCACCGGCTCGCCGCTGACCTTCACGGCGACCGGCAACGCGGGCGCGGCGACGAAGCTGACGCTGCTGACGGCGGCGGTGGGCGCCGTGAACGGGCTGGCCTTCACGACCCAGCCGGTGGTCGCGGTGCAGGATGCGCTCGGCAACACGCTGACCGGCAACACCACCGCGGTGACGATGACGGTGAGTGCCGGCGCGACCGTGGTCGGGACGGCCACGGTCACGGCGGTGAGCGGGGTGGCGACGTTCACCAACGTCGGGATCACCGGGGCGGCGGGCACGGCCTACACCCTGACCTTCTCCGACGGCGCGCTGACTCCGGCGACGCAGTCGATCACGCCGGCCCTCGGGGCGGCGACCCAGCTCGTGCTGACGCGGGCGGCGGCCGGCTCGGTGAGCGGAGCCGCGTTCACGACGCAGCCGCAGGTGACGGTCGAGGACGCCGGCGGCAACACGATCACGACCAGCACCGCCAGCGTCACGATGACGGTGAGCAGTGGCGCGACGGTGATCGGGACGGCGACGGTCGCCGCGGCCAGCGGCGTCGTGACGTTCGGCAACGTCGGGATCGACGGGACGGTGGGCACCCCGTACACGCTGACCTACGCGAGCACGGGCCTGACCAACGCGACGCAGCAGATCACGCCGGCGCTCGGCGCGGCGACGCAGCTCGCGCTGACCACGGCGGCGGCGGGCGCGGCCAGCGGCGTGGCGTTCACGACCCAGCCGGTCGTGAAGATCCAGGACGCGGGCGGCAACACGGTGACGACGGACAACAGCACCGTGGTGACCATGGCGGTGAGCGCCGGCGCCACGACGGTCGGCACGGCGACGGCGACGGCGGTGAGCGGCGTGGCGACGTTCGCCAACGTGGGCATCACGGGCATCGCCGGCACGCCGTACACGCTGACCTTCTCGAGCGTGCCGGTGCTGACGCCGGCGACGCAGTCGATCGCGCCGACGGTGGGGCCGGCGACCAAGCTGGCGTTGAGCACGGCGGCCGCGGGAGCGGTCAACGGCGCGGCGTTCACGACCCAGCCGATCGTGACGGTCCAGGACGCGGGCGGCAACACGGTGACGGGCAGCACCGCCAGCGTGACGATGACGGTGAGCACCGGGGCGACCACGGTCGGGTCGGCGACGGTCGCGGCGGTGAGCGGCGTGGCGACGTTCCTCAACGTGGGGATCACCGGCACGGCGGGCACGCAGTACACGCTGACCTTCGCGGCCACCGGAGTGACCTCGGCGACGCAGACGATCACGCCGGCGCTCGGGGCGGCGGCCAAGCTGGCGCTGACCACCGCCGCGGCGGGCTCGGTGAGCGGCGCGGCGTTCACGACGCAGCCGGTCGTGACGGTCCAGGACGCGGGCGGCAACACGATCACGACCAGCACCGCGACCGTGCAGATGACGGTGAGCGCGGGGGCGACGACGCTCGGGAACGCTTCGGTCGCCGCCGTCGCGGGCGTGGCGACGTTCACCAACGTCGGGATCAGCGGCACGGTGGGCACGCAGTACACGCTGACGTTCGCGAGCAGCGGCCTGACCTCGGCGACGCAGACCATCACGCCGGCGCTGGGCACCGCGACGAAGCTGGCGCTGACCACGGCGGCCGCCGGGGCGGCGAACGGCGCGGCCTTCACGACCCAGCCGGTGGTGAAGATCGAGGACGTGGGCGGCAACACGATCACGACCGACAACTCCACCGTGGTGACGATGGCCGTCTCCACCGGGGCGACGACCGTCGGGACGGTCAACGCCACGGCCGTGGCCGGGGTGGCGACGTTCGCCACGGCCGGCATCAGCGGCACGGTGGGCACTCCCTACACGCTGACCTACACCAGCGTGCCGGCGCTGACCCTGACGACGCAGTCGATCACGCCGACCATCGGCGCGCCGACGCAGCTCGTCCTGACGACCCAGGCGGCGACCGCGCCGAGCGGCGCGGCGTTCACCACCCAGCCGGTGGTGGCGATCCGCGACGCCGGGAACAACACGGTGACCACCAGCACCGCCAGCGTGACGATGACGGTGAGCGCGGGCGCGACCACGGTGGGTACCGCGACGGTGGCAGCGGTGAGCGGGGTGGCGACGTTCACCAATGTCGGGATCAGCGGGACGGCGGGGACGCCCTACACCCTGACCTTCGCCAGCGGCACGCTGACCTCGGCGACGCAGTCCATCACGCCGGTGGTCGGGCCGGCCACCAAGCTCTCGCTGACGAGGGCGGCCGCGGGCTCGGTGAGCGGCAGCGCCTTCACCACCCAGCCGCAGGTGACCGTCCAGGACGCGGGCGGCAACACGGTGACCAGCAGCACCGCCAGCGTGACGATGGGCGCGAGCGCGGGCGCGACGGTGATCGGGACGGCCGCCGCTAGCGCGGTGAACGGCGTGGCCACATGGACCAACGTCGGCATCACCGGGACGTCCGGCACCCAGTACACGCTGACGTACTCGAGCAGCGGCCTCACCTCGGCGACGCAGACCATCACGCCGACGGGTACCGCGACGAAGCTCGGCCTGTCGACGGCGGCGGCGGGGGCCGCGAGCGGGGCGGCGTTCACGACCCAGCCGGTGGTGGCGATCCAGGATGCCTCGAGCCACACGGTGACGAGCGACAACAGCACCGTGGTCACGATGGCGGTGAGCGCGGGCGCGGGGACGGTCGGGACGGTCACGGCCACGGCCGTGGCGGGCCTGGCCACGTTCACGACCGCGGGCATCACGGGCACGGCGGGGACGCCCTACACGCTCACCTTCACCAGCGTGCCGGTGTTGACGCAGGTGACGCAGTCCATCACGCCGGTCGCGGGTGCGGCGACCAAGCTGGCGCTGACGCGCGCGGCGGCCGGCGCGGCGAGCGGGTCGGCGTTCACGACCCAGCCGCAGGTTTCCATCCAGGACGCGCAGAGCAACACCCGCACGACCGACTACTCCACCGTGGTCACGATGTCGGTGAGCGCGGGGGCGACGGTCGTCGGGACCGCGACGGCCACGGCCGCGGCGGGCGTGGCGACGTTCACCAACGTGGGCATCACGGGCACGTCCGGCACGCCCTACACGCTGACCTTCACCAGCGTGCCGGCCCTGACCCAGGTGACGCAGTCCATCACGCCGACGGCGGGCGCGGCGGCCAAGCTGGTGCTCACCACCGGCGCACCGTCCACCTCGCCGGCCGGCGCAGCCTTCGGCACGCAGCCGGTGGTGGCGATCGCCGACGCGGGCGGCAACACGGTGACGACCAGCACCGCCAGCGTCACGATGAGCGTCAGCGGCGGAGACGGGAAGGGCACGACCGTGGGCACGACGACGGTCGCGGCCGTCAGCGGCGTCGTCACCTTCGCCGGCGTGGGCGTCGTCGGAACGTCCGGCCAGGCCTACGTGCTCACGTTCACGAGCGGCGGCCTGACCCCGGCGCTGGACACGGTCACCGTGACCGTGGGCACGGCGACGCAGCTGGGCCTCACGCGCCTGGCCGCCGGGGCGGTGAGCGGCTCGGCGTTCACGCAGCAGCCGAGAGTCGCCATTCAGGACGCGGGCGGCAACACGGTGACGAGCAGCAGCTTCAACGGCACGACCATCACCATGACGGCGAGCACCGGCGCGACCACGGTGCCGGCGACGGCCACGGCCACGACCTCGAGCGGCGTGGCGACCTTCAGCGGCGTCGGGATCACGGGTACCGCGGGCACGCAGTACACCCTGACCTTCACTCCCACCGGCCAGACCTGGACCGCGGCGACGCAGCCGATCACCGTGTTGACCGCGACCGGGACCAAGCTGGCCGTCACGACCCAGCCGGCCACGGTGGCGGCGAGCGGCGTGGCGCTGCCGACGCAGCCGGTCGTGCAGATCCAGGACGCGAGCAGCAACCCGGTGGCGTCGGCCGGCGTGACCGTCACGGCTTCGGTCGGCGGCGGCGGGTCGGTCACCAACGCCACGGCGGTCACGAACGCCTCCGGCGCGGCCACCTTCACGAACCTGACCATCAGCGGGACGGCGGCCAGCTACACGCTGTCGTTCGCGGCAACCGGTCTCACCTCCGCGACGGCGGCGGCCGCGACCTCGCTGGCGAGCAAGCTGGTGCTCACCACGCAGCCGTCCGGCAAGGGCGCGAGCGGCAATCCGCTGGTGAGCCAGCCGGTCGTGCAGCTGCAGGACGCCAACAGCGCCGCGGTGGCGGTGGCGGGCGTGACGGTGACCGCGGGCTTCCAGAGCGGCACCGGGACGATCACCGGCGGCACGGCGGTCACCAACGCCTCCGGGGTCGCGACGTTCACCAACCTGGCCGTGGCCGGGTCGGGCAGCCCGACGCTGAAGTTCACGGGCGGCTCGATGACGGCGGCGGTGGCGACCAGCTCCACCACGCTGGCGACGCAGCTGGCCATCACGATCGCGCCGGCCACGGCGGCGGTGTCCGGCCGGGCGATCAGCGGGGTCCAGGTCGAGGTCGAGGACGCCGGCGGCAACGCCGTCGACAGCACCGGTGTCACGATCACGGCCTCGACGACGTCCTCGAGCGGCGGGATCGTGGTCACCAACAACACGGCCACGCCCTCGGGCGGCTTCGCCAGCTTCACCGCGATCACGCTGACCGGCCTGTCGCCGAGCTACAGCCTGGTGTTCAGCGTGCCGGGCCTGACGTCCGCGACGTCGGCGCCCATCCGGATGGCGACGACCATGCTGCTGAAGACGGCGCCGAGCACCACCGAGGCGAGCGGCGTGCCGCTCGCGGTCCAGCCGGTGGTATGGCTGGTGGACTCGGTGGGCGCGCAGGTGCCGGTGCAGAACATCGGCGTCCTGGTGACGACGCCGACGGGCTCGGTGACGTTCACGGGCGACCAGCAGTACACCGACGCGAACGGCGTGGCCACCTACTCGGGTCTCACCATCACGGCGCCGACGGTCGCGACGCCGGAGCCGAGCTACCAGCTGCGGTTCTCGACGGACTACGCGCCGGCGGCCATCTTCGCGCCGTCCAATGTCGCGCTGGCCATCTCGCTCAAGATCAACACCCAGCCGTCCACGTCGGGCACGAGCGGCGTGCCGCTCGCCCAGCAGCCCGTCGTCCAGCTGGTGGACGTCAACAACGCCAACGTGGCGGTGTCGGGCATCCCGATCCTCGCGACGCTGGCGAGCGGCACGGCGACGGTCAACAACGGCACCGCGACCACCAACGCGTCGGGCCTGGCGACCTTCAGCGGCCTCTCGCTGACCGGGACGGGCAGCAATACGCTGCAGTTCAACTGGAACGGCAACCTCAACGCGGCGGTGGCGGCCTCCGCCCCGACCGTGCTCCCGTAGAGCGGCGCTCCCTCAACCCTCAGCCAGCGCCCGGCCCCGTGCCGGGCGCTGCCGTTTGAGGGATCCGCGCCGGCCTTTCCGCCGCCGCGCCTCGCGGCTACTGTCCATCCATCCCGACGCAGCGCATCTCCCGACTCAGCGGACCCGGAGCGCCCATGCCCAATCCGCCGACCCGCCTGTTCGCCGAAGCGCACCCCGGCGCCGATCCCACGTCGTTCCAGGTGAAGACGGACGACGAGACGTACTACGACTCGCCGTACTACCTGGCGCACAAGAACGAGGTGCAGCCGATCCCGAAGCCGCGCGCGGCGCCGCAACGGATGGACCTCGCCGACGTCGTCGGCCCCGACGAGATCCGGCGCATCACCGGCGCCGGGGCGATCACCTTCCACGCCGTGGGCGACACCGGCGCCTCGAAGGAGAGCCACCTGCCGAACGAGCTGGCGGTCGCGGACCTGATGGCGGCGGACGTGCAGAAGGGCGGCAAGGCCGCGCCGGCGTTCTTCTTCCACCTCGGGGACGTGGTCTACAGCTTCGGCGAGGGCCGGTACTACTTCGACCAGTTCTACGACCCGTTCCGCGGCTACGACCGGCCGATCTTCGCCATCCCCGGCAACCACGACGGCATGGTCTTCGGCGTCCCGCCGGCGGCGCCCGCCACGCTCGAGGCGTTCCTGCGGAACTTCTGCGCCGCCCAGGTCGCGCCGTCGCCCGACGGGGCGGGCCTGGTGCGGAGCGTGATGACGCAGCCCTCGGTCTACTTCACCCTCGACGCGCCGTTCGTTTCCATCGTCGGCCTGTACAGCAACGTGCTGGACGGCGGGCCGGGCATCATCTCGTCGCAGGGCGGCCACTTCCCGATCGGCGACGAGCAGCTCGCCTTCCTCACCGCCGAGCTGGCGCGCCTCAAGCCGCTGCGGGAGCAGGGCCGGCGCGCCGTCATCGTGGCGGTGCACCACCCGCCGCTCTCGGTCGACGCCAAGCACGGCGGCGCCACCGGCCTGAGCACCGACCTCGACGCGTGCTTCACCAGGGCCGGCCTGTGGCCGGACGCGGTGTTCTCCGGGCACGCGCATCTCTACCAGCGGTTCACGCGGACGGTGCAGGGACGCCAGATCCCGTACGTCGTGGCGGGCAGCGGGGGCTACAACGTGAAGGCGTCCGGGGTGACGATGACCAGGAAGACGACGGTGGGCGACGTCACGCTCGAGAAGCCGCCCATCCTCGCCTATGGGTACCTGCTGGTGACGGTGAGCGCGACGCAGCTCACCGTCGCGTTCCGCTCACCGAGCAGGGGCCCGAAGTACACCGACCAGGTGACGGTGAACCTCAAGACGCACCGGCTCGTCTAGCGCTTGCCCTTCCTCTTCTTCTTCGCGGCGCTCCACACGCCGGCCACCAGGCCGCTGCCCACCGGCACGCCCAGCCCCGTGCACGCGTCCCAGCCGGCGCCCGCCGAGAAGCCGCCGTTGTTCCCCTGCGTGATGTCGCGGAAGCCGTCGGGCGCGGCGGCGTACAGCCGCTGCGCGAGATCCGCCGGCCGGCGCCCGGTCGCCTGGTTGCACAGCGCGATGAGGCCCGCCCACAGCGGGGCCACCGCGCTGGTGCCCCCGATCGCGCCCCAGGATCCGTCCACCAGGATCTTGTAGCCGGTCTGCGGGTCGGCGTTGCCGCTCACGTCCGGGACGCCGCGGTTCTTCTGGCCGCTCGCCTTGAGCACCGGCAGCTGCCACGACGGGGCGGGGAAGACGGCCGAGAAGCCGCCGCCCGTCGCGCCACCGTTCGGCAGGTCGTTCCACACGGTCTCCGTGACCGTGGAGCCGGACAGCACCAGGCGCGTGCCGCCGCACGCCAGCGCGTGGGGGCTCGAGGCCGGGAAGTCCACGTGCTTCTGGCCGTCGGAGACCCCGTCGGTCGCGCCGTCGTCGCCGGCCGCCACGCACACCGGGATGCCGGCCGCCGCCGCCTCCTGCAGCGCCTCGTCGAACGCGGTGGTCGCCTGGGCCGTCCACGAAGGCTCGGGCCCGCCCCAGCTGACGGAGATCACGGTCGGGTTCCGGTGCGTGTCGTGCACCGCGGTCGTGACCGCGTCGAGGAAGCCGCGGTCGGTGTTGGGGGCGAAGTAGACGGCGATGGCGGCCTTGGGCGCGACGGCGGCGACGACCTCGATGTCGAGCACCACCTCGCCGTCGGCGCTGTCGGGATTGCCGGTCGGGGCGTTGTGGGCGCCGTCGACGCTCACCGCGACCACGTCGGCCGGGCCGAGGCCCAGGCCCTGCAGGTACGTGGTGATCTCCGCCGCCTTGAAGCCGCCGCCCAGCTCGACGATCGCCACGCACTGGCCCTGGCCGGTCGCCTTGGCGGGGAAATCGTACGCCCGGGCGACCTGGGTCGGCGGGTAAGCCGTCGGCGCCGGGGCCTCGTGCGCCGCGGCCGCGCCGTCGATGGCGCGGCGCCGGAAGTGGGGCTTGGCCTGCGGCCGGTCGTCGAGCCCGAACACGCCGGTGACGATCGCCGCGAGGTCGTCCGGGACCGTGACGTCGCCGGTGCGGTGACGGAAGGTGCGCGGACCGACGCGGACCGTCTCGAGCGACACGCCGAAGGCCCGCTGCATCGCGGCGGCGGTGCCCCGCAGCACGATGGTGCGCCGCGGCAGGCTCACCTCCACGACCGACAGGCCGGCCTCGTGCGCGTAGCGCTCGACCTTCCGCGCGTCGGCGGCGCTGGAGCCGACCAGCGCCCCGAGCGCCTCGCGCGTCAGCGGGCGCCGCGCCGTTTTCCGTTTCGCGCCCGCGTAGACCTGGCGCGCCTTCCCGGCCGCGGCGGGGCGGAGCCGGACCGTGACGTCGATCAGCTCCCGCTCGTCCACCGGCCCGACGCGGCTCGCCCCCGCCAGCGGCGCCCGCTCGCTGCCCGCGATCCTGGCCCGTCCCCGCTCACCGTCCATCGGTCACCTCCGTCGGTCCGCCGCCGTCACGCGCTCCGGCCCTGCGCCGCGAGCGCCGCGATGCCCGCGGCGCGCGACAGCTCGCGCTGCACCTTCGCCACCCGCTCCACCTGGCCCTTGGCGGGGAAGCGCTCGTAGAAGCCCTCGGAGCGGAAGTCGCGCTTCATCTGGCCCCACGGCGACAGGCGCTCCGCCCAGCGCGACTGCCGGCCGTCCTCCGGCTCGGCGTCGGTCTCCGCCAGCGCGGCACACACCCGGATCATCGCCTTCAGGGTCACCGACGCGGTGACGACGTACGAGCCGTTGCCCCAGGCGTCTTCCCACGCCCGCTCCGCCGCCTTCAGGAAGTCGCGCACCACCCGGTAGTGCCGCTCGGCGTGCCGCGCGTCCGTCCCCTGGCGCTCGATGCGGCGCCACCGGGCGGACACCCAGCGGTGGATCTCGTTGAACAGCTCCGCCTGGAGGATCCACTTCTCCTGCTTGCTCCGGCCACCGAGCCGGTTGATCCGGTAGCGCAGCGGGCTGTCGCCCTCCGAGTACAGCAGCTCCACCACCCGCGCCGCGAACTTCTTGTCCGGCGACGCCCACGACACGCGCTCGTACAGGTCCACCAGGTGGCTCTTGTTGATGCGCGTGGGCGTGGAGTTGATGATCACGAACATCTCGGTCGCGAAGTCCTCCGACTTGCCGTCGAAGATCACGCACGGAACGTGCACCGTGGCGGCCTCCGCCGGACGCTCGTTGCGGTAGAACTGCAGCGCCGCGAGCCGGTGCTGCCCGTCGATCACCAGATACTTCCCCTCCGGCTCGGTCAGGACGCCGGTCGTGCCCGCCATGCCGTGCGGCGTGAACCGGAGCCGCTCCGCGGTGAACAGCAGCACCGTGCCGGGGATCGGCGGCTGGCTCACCGCCGTCTCGTAGAAGTTCTTGATCGCGCGCACCTTGGCGCGCGACAGCGGGCGCTGGAACGCCCGCTCCGAGCGCTCGATCCGCTCGATGAACTTGCCGATGTCGTCCTCGTCCGGCGCCTCCTCCGGCGCGATCTGCTCGCCTTCGCCGTAGTAGCGGCTGATGAACCGCACCCGGTCGAGCAGGCCCTGGGCCGGATAGGCCACGACGTAGAAGACGCTGTCTTTCTGCCGCACCTGCGTGGCGAGCATCGGTCTCCCCGGGTTCGCTAGGAGCCGTGAAGATAGCGTCCCGAGGGCGCGGGCACGACGGGAACGGAACGGCTCCGCCGGACCGCGCCCGAGGGGGGTCGGGAAGGCGTGACGGGGATCAGCGCTGATACTCGGGCGCGCCCGTGCGGGTTCCGTCACGCCTCGGTCACGGCGCCGGCGGCCGCGCGGTGCGGGAGACGCACCCGGGGCCCGGGCACCCGCGCCCGCGTGCCGGTGTAGAACTCCTCAATTCGCCGTCGGCATGGATTCGGAGGCCACGATGCTCACCAAGAAGCCGCTCACCGACAACGGTCACGTGCGCGTGACGTTCATCCTGCCGCAGCGCAACGCGGCGGCCGTCCAGCTGCTCGGGGACTTCACCGAGTGGCGCAAGCCGAGGGCGATGCGCCGCGCCGCCGACGGCACGTGGCGGGTCGCGGTGGATCTCCCGTCGGGGCGCGAGTACGGCTTCCGGTACCTGGTCGACGGCGTGCGGTGGGAGAACGATCCCAAGGCCGACAAGTACGTCCCGAACCCGTTCGGCAGCGACAACTCGGTCGTGGTGACGTGAAGGGCCGGGCGGTCAGCGTCCCGCGGCCGGGAGGCGCGGGGCGCCGCCGCCCGGGAGCTCCGGCGGCTCGCGCCGCAGGGCGAAGCACTCCGCGTAGCCGAGCGTCGCGCGCCCGATCACCCGCACCACGGGGGTCGACGCGCCGGCGTCCGCCGTGGCGCCGCCGGCGAGGGCGAAGAAGCCGAACAGCGCGCGGCCCTCGCACTCCACACGGACGCCTTCCGGGAAGCGGATCTGGACGTACCCCATGAAGGCGCGGACGTCGATCACGGTCTCGCCGGGCTCGAAGGTCGCCTTGGTGAGGTTCAGCTCGACGTAGCCCAGCCGGGCGCGCACCTCCAGCTCGCGCGGCACCACCCCCATCATCCGCTGCTCCTGGCCGGAGAACACGGCCGCGATCCGCCGCGGCGCCCGCGTCGCGACCTCGACCGCCGCCGGCGCCGGCGACGCCAGGTCCGCCACGATCGCCGCGAGCTCGGCGCCGGTCCGGGCGTGGTACACGCGCTCCAGCCGTGCCTCCAGCTCCTCCTCGGAGATCCGGTCGTCCGCGTAGGCGCGGGTGAGCAGGTCCACCGCGCGCTCGCGCGCGTCGGGCACGAGGGCGCCGCCGCTCATCGCTCGCCGTACGCCTTCACGGCTCCGCCTGCCGGCGCATCACCGGCCTCCTTCCACCTCGAACCGGTCCGCGACCTGCCGGAACAGGCGCAGCCAGGCGCCCGAGCCGATCCCGAACTCCATGCCCGTCCGCACGATGATGAGGTGCAGCTGCGGCGAGCACCAGATGTACTGGCCCTTGTTGCCCACGGTGTGGAAGTCGCTCTCGCCGCCGGCGCGCGTGTCGCCCCACCAGAAGTAGCCGAAGTAATGGCCGCCGGGGCCGAAGAAGCCCTGGTCCTCGTAGTAGCCGGGCGGCTCGGGCCACGGCTGGGTCGCGTCGCGCACCCACGAGGCGGACACCACCTGCCGGCCGTTCCAGCGTCCGTGGTGGAGGTACAGCGCGCCCAGCTTGGCGAAGTCCAGCGGCCGCGCGTTGATCCCGCTCTCCATCTTCTCGAACCCGTGCGCGCGGCTGTCGATGCTCCACGAGCCGCCGCGCTCCATCCCGAGCGGGGTCCAGATCCAGTCCTGCAGCAGCGCGGTGACGGTGCGGTGGCTCACGCGCTCGAGGATCATCCCGATCAGCAGCGGATTGTAGTTGTTGTAGAGCCAGCGCGTGCCCGGCTCCTCCACCACGGTCGAGCGCTCCAGCGCGGCGCGGCGGAGATCCGGCGGCAGGTAGGTCCAGCGGTTGTCGTACGGTTCCCGGTCCTCGACGTAGCGCAGGCCCGACGCCATCCGCAGCAGGTCGCGGACGGTGATGCGGCCGAGTCGCGGGTCGCGCCGCGCCAGCTCCGGCAGGTAGCGGGTGACGGTGTCGCCGACCGAGCGGATCAGGCCACGGTCGATCGCGATGCCCACCAGCGTCGAGACGAACGCCTTGGCGACGGAGAACGAGGTGAAGATCGAGTCGGGCCCCCAGCCGTTGAAGTACCGCTCGTAGACGATCGTGTCGTCGTGGACGACGAGCAGCGACGTGGTCTGGGTGCGGGTCAGAAACCGGTCCAGGTCCCCCACCGCCCGGCCCGGCAGGTACTCCAGCGGCGCGAACCGCGCGGCGACCGCGTCCGTCTCGAGCCGCCGCGCGAAGTGGGAGGGCGCGGCGCTCCGCGCCAGCGGGCGGGACGGGAAGACCAGGTCGTCGTACACCGACGCGTCACCCCAGCCCTCGACCCGGCCCTCCATCGTCGAGTCGCCGGTGCGCCGCAGCCGCCGGAGCTTGTCCTGGAAGGCGGCGCGGTCGTCGAGCAGCGCGCGGCCCCGCGGCTCGTCGCTCGGCACGATGCCCGACAGCACGATGCGCCGGAGCTGCGCGATGTGCGCGCGGTCCGGATCGATCGACGGGTAGTCCATCTCCTCGCCCCGCCGGCTGATGGCGCGGGCCAGCTTGAACGCCATCCGCACCGTGTCGCCCGCGGGATAGGGCAGCTGGGCCAGCGGGATCGCCAGCTCGGCCGTCCAGCCCCCGGCGCCGCGCTTGACCGCGGCCGACCACTCGCGGTTAACGGTCTGCACGGGCCCGCCGTCGAACCCGAGGACGCCCGCCACCCTGAATCCGGCCGGCGTCACCAGGAAGTAGTAGGCGTCGAGACCCTGGTCCTGCGGGTCGAGGCAGAACGCGACCCAGTCGTCGCGCCACGCGGCGTCCGCGTCGGTGGCCACCGCGCGGATGCTGTCCGCCCCGTGGTCGCGGCTCGCGACCCCGACGTAGAGGTGGTCGTGGTCGTACCCGAGATAGACGGTGGTGGACTCCGACGGCTCCCGGCCGGCCTCGGGGTGCAGTGTCCTGAAGGCGGTGAAGCGGGAGGCGGCCGCCCAGGCGGGATCGTCGAGCGTGCCGTCCATCGCCGGGGCGCGGTCGAGACGGGCGATCGCCGCCGGAGCCTGCGCGCCCGCGTGCGCCGCGAAGCCGGACGCGGCGAGGGCGAGCGCCGCGAGTGAGGCCAGCCTTGGAGCCATGCTCGAGCCGGTGAGGTCGGAGCCGGAAAGATACACCTCCGCGCTCGCGGGTGGCGTGAAGCCGCCCCGTGTCGGTAACGTGTCGCGCATGGATCCGGACGTCGTCATCGCCACCGCCGCGCTCACGCGCCGCTTCGACGCGCTGGTGGCCGTGGACCGGCTCGACCTCGAGGTCCGCCAGGGCGTGATCTTCGGACTGCTCGGGCCCAACGGCGCGGGCAAGACGACCACCATCAAGATGCTGACCACGCTGCTCCCGCCGACGTCGGGCTCGGCCTGGGTGGCAGGCTTCGAGGTGGCGGCGCGGCCGCGCGACGTGCGCCGCCGCATCGGCTACGTGCCGCAGCTGGTCTCGGCGGACGGCGGCCTCACCGGGCGGGAGAACCTCAGCCTGTCCGCGAAGCTGTACCGCATTCCCCGCGCGGAGCGCCGGGAGCGGATCGGCGCGGCGCTCGACTTCATGGGCCTGGCGCCCGCGGCCGACCAGCTGGTGCGCACCTACTCCGGCGGGATGATCCGGCGGCTGGAGCTGGCCCAGGCGATGCTGCACCAGCCGTCCGTGCTGTTCCTCGACGAGCCCACGGTCGGGCTCGACCCGCTGGCCCGGCGGGCGGTGTGGGAGCGGCTCGAGGAGTTGAGAAGCCGGCGCGGCACGGCCATCCTGATCACCACCCACGACATGGAGGAGGCCGACGCGCTGTGCGACGAGCTGGGGATCATGCACCAGGGCCGGGTCGCGGCCCTGGGCACGCCGGAGGAGCTGAAGGGCCGCATCGGTCCGGAGGCGACGCTCGACGACGTGTTCGCGCAGATCGCCGGAGGAACCATCGAGGCCGGAGGCAGCTATCGTGACGTCCGCCGTACGCGCAGCACCGCCCGTCGCCTCAACTGACGCCGCGCTCGGGCTCGACTTCGTGCGGCAGAGCCTGGCCATCGCCGAGGTCGAGGTCCGCAAGCTGTCGCGCGACCCGACCGAGCTGCTGACGCGCGCGGTGCAGCCGGCGCTGTGGCTGGTGGTCTTCGGGCAGGTGTTCACCCGGGTCCGCGCCATCCCGACCGGCGACCTGAGCTACATCGAGTTCATGGCCCCCGGCGTGCTCGCGCAGAGCGTGCTGTTCAGCGCCATCTTCTTCGGCATCGCGGCCATCTGGGAGCGCGACCTCGGCATCATCCACAAGCTGCTGGTGAGCCCGGCCTACCGCGGGGCTCTGGTGATGGGCAAGGCGCTCTCCGCGGGGCTCCGGGGCCTCACCCAGGCCGTGATCGTCTACCTGCTGGCGCTGGTCATGGGCGTGCACCTCCGGTTCGCGCCCGCGGCGCTGCTGGGTGTCGCGGCCATCGTGATGCTCGGGTCGGCGCTGTTCGCCACCTTCTCGCTGATCGTCGCCTGCGTGGTGAAGACGCGCGAGCGGTTCATGGGGATCGGGCAGGTGCTGACGATGCCGCTGTTCTTCGCCAGCAACGCCATCTACCCGCTCTCGATCATGCCGGCGTGGCTCAGGGGCGTGGCGCGCGCCAACCCGCTCACCTACCTCGTGGACGCGCTGCGCGGTCTCATGGTCAGCGGCGGCCACAGCGTGTTCGGCGCGGGCCCGGACGTCCTGGTGCAGGCGGCGGTGTTCGCGGTGCTGCTCACCGTCGCGGCCAGGCTCTACCCCGGGCTGGTGCGCTGATGGCGCCCCGTCCCCGCGGCAAATCCCGACCGGCCGCGCGGCGGCCGACGGGCGCGGCCGCAAGCCCCGACGCCTGGCTGGCCGCGCTGCCGCCGGCCGCGGCGGCCGAGCTGTCGCGCGTCCGGGACGTCATCCGCGCGCACCTGCCGGCCGGGTACCGTGAGGCGGTGCGGGGGAGCGTCATCGCCTACGAGGTGCCCCTGGAGCGTTACCCGGACACGTACAACGGGCAGCCGCTCTGGTACGCGGCGCTCGGCGCGCCGAAGAGCTATCTCACCCTGCACCTGATGGGCGCCTATGGGAGCCCCGAGCTGCGGCGGCGCCTCGCCGACGGCTTCAGCGCGGCGGGGAAGAAGCTCGACATGGGCAAGGCCTGCGTGCGGTTCCGGAAGGCCGACGACCTGGCGCTCGGCGTGATCGGCGAGATCGTCGCCGCGCTGCCGCTCGAGAAGTGGGTCGCGATCGCGAAGGCCAGCCGCCGGACCTAGGGACGGAAGCCGCCGGGCCGGACGCACCCGGCAGGCCGATGGCGGGTGGCCGGGCGGAAGTGGCCGCTACCGTTCGAAACTCATTGCGATAATATTCGTCGTACTTCACGAGACAGCCCCATGAGCTATTCGCAGCCGCGAGGCTTCGCGGCGGGACTCTTGAGCGCCCTGGCCCTAGCGGCCTCGAGCGTCGGCCTCCGGCCGGCGGCGGCCGTGGCCCAGGCAGCGGCGCCGGCCGCGGCGGACCGGCCCTCGGACGCCGACCGCCAGTTCATGACCGGCATGATCGTCCACCACGCGCAGGCCATCCTGATGGCGGGCTGGGCGCCGTCGCACGGCGCGGGTCCCTCCGTTCTGGAGCTGTGCGAGCGGATCGGCATCTCGCAGCGCGACGAGATCGCGGCGATGACGCGCTGGCTCCGCGAGCGCGGACTCGAGGTGCCGGACGCGGACACGTCGGCCAGCCGTCGCGTCGCGGGGCTGGACCGGGGCATGGCCGGCATGAGCCGGCAGATGCCCGCCATGCCGGGCATGGGCGGGTCGATGATGATGCCGGGGATGCTCGGCGGCGCGCAGCTCGCCCGGCTCGACAGCGCCCGGGGCCCGGCCTTCGACCGGCTGTTCCTGACCTTCATGATCCAGCACCACCAGGGCGCGCTCACGATGGTGGCGCAGCTGATGAACGAGCCCGGCGCCGGCCAGGACGGCCTCGTCTTCCAGTTCGCCACCGACGTGAACGCCGACCAGACGGCGGAGATCGACCGGATGAACCGCATGCTCGCGGCAATGCCACCCGCTCAGAGGAGCCCATGACCTCGCTGCAGACGCAACTCAAGGTGACCACGACGTCGTCGCTGCGCGCCGCGGGCGCGCCCCGGACCGGAGCGTCGCGGCTCCGCCCGTCCCCCCTGGCGCTCGGCCTCGCGCTCTCGCTCGGTGCGACCGGCATCGGCCGCGCGCAGATGGCGGGAGCGCCGCCGAGCCCCGATCCGCGGGTCGGCCTCCGCGCCGGCTGGATGAACGCGGCCACGGCGTTCTGGAACATGAAGCTCGTCTCGACGACGCCGCCCTCGGCGCAGTTCATGAACGCGAACGACCCGGGCGACTTCAACTTCATCAACTCGGACCTGGCCTTCACGGGCAAGTACGTCGTCCAGGGCAACTTCTCCGGCGTGCAGATCTGGGACATCTCGCAGCCCGCTCACCCGACGCTGGCGGGCTCGCTGGTGTGCCCGGGCTCCCAGAACGACGTGTCGGTCTACCGCAACCTGCTGTTCATGTCGGTGGAGTCGAACAGCGGGCGGCTCGACTGCGGCACCCAGGGCGTGCACGACTCGGTGAGCGCCGACCGGATGCGGGGCGTGCGCATCTTCGACATCACGGACATCGCGCATCCGCGGGTGGTGGCCAACGTCCAGACCTGCCGCGGCTCGCACACGCACACGCTGGTCACGTCGCCGAGCGACACGGCGGACGTCTACGTCTACGTGTCGGGTTCGGCGCCGGTGCGCTCGCCGAACGAGCTGGCGGGCTGCTCGGGCCTGCGGCCCGACCAGGACCCGAGGAGCGAGCAGTTCAAGATCGAGGTGATCCGCGTGCCGCTGGCGCACCCGGAGCAGGCGGCGGTGGTGACCAAGCCGGCGATCCTCACCGGCCTGGCCCACGCGGAGACGCACCCGGAGGCGCCGGAAGACGTCGCGGCCGCCGCGCGGTTGGCCGACTCGGCCGCCGCGAGGGGCGCCTTCGTCGTGTCGATCTTCGGGCTCAAGCAGGTGGCGCCGCCGCAGTTCATCAACCGGATGCTGGACTCGGTGGTGAGGGCGCGCGGCGGCAACGGCGCGCCGACGGCCGCCGACAGCGCCGGCCTCCGGGACTCGCTGCAGGCGATCGTGGACCGGCTGATCAACGGGCCCACGCCGCCCGGCGGCGTCCGCCCGGGCCCGGTGCAGTGCCACGACATCACCGTCTATCCGGCCATCGGCCTGGCGGGCGGCGCGTGCGCGGGCTACGGGCTGGTGCTCGACATCCGCGACCCGGCCAACCCGCGGCGCGTGGCCGCCGTCGCCGATCCCAACTTCTCCTACTGGCACTCGGCCACGTTCAGCAACGACGGCCGCAAGATCCTGTTCACCGACGAGTGGGGCGGCGGCCTCCAGCCGCGGTGCCGCTCGTTCGACCGGAAAGAATGGGGCGCCGACGCGCTGTTCACGCTGAACGACACGACGCTCACCTTCCAGAGCTACTACAAGATGCCGGCGGCGCAGACCCAGTACGAGAACTGCGTCGCGCACAACGGCTCGCTGGTGCCGGTGCCCGGCCGCGACGTCATGGTGCAGGGCTGGTACCAGGGCGGCATCTCGGTGTTCGACTGGACCGATCCCGCGCATCCGCGGGAGATCGCGTTCTTCGACCGCGGCCCGATGGACTCGACCAAGCTCGAGGGCGCGGGCTCGTGGTCGGCCTACTGGTACAACGGCCACATCGTGAGCAGCGAGATCGCGCGGGGGCTCGACGTCCTCGACCTCACGCCGAGCGCGTGGCTGACGCAGAACGAGATCGACGCCGCGAACCTGGTGCGGGTCGACCAGGAGAACGTGCAGGACCAGCAGCAGATCGTCTGGCCGGCGGCCTTCGTGGTGGCGCGGGCCTACTGCGACCAGCTGGAGCGCGGCAACGGCCTGGCTCCTGCCCGCCTGCGCGCGGTGCGCAGCGCGTTGGGCGCCGCCGAGAAGCAGTCGGGAACGCGGCGGCGCGAGTCGCTGACCCGTCTCGCCACGCAACTTGACGGCGACGCGGGGTCGGCGGCCGATCAGGCCAAGGTCAAGCTGCTCGCGTGGGAAGTGAGGGAGCTGGCGGGCCGCTGACGCTCCGCCGGAATCGCGGCACCGCGGGGGTCCGGAGCTCGCTCCGGGCCCCCGCCTGCGTTCGTCCCGTCCGCGTCAGGCGGTGGAGGGCAGCAGCGTCCTCGCGTCCACGGCCCGGAAGGCCAGGGCCCGGCGGTAGACCTCCCGCAGCTGCCGCCAGGTGCGCCGCACGTCGTAGGTCCGGCGCGCGAAGGCCTGGCCCCACGCGGCCGCCGCGGCGCGCCGGCACGGGTCGGCGAGCAACGCCACCACGTCCTCCGCCACGCGGTCGGGGGCCGGCGGCTGGTCGCGGGCGAAGTCGCCGAAGTTGGTCCGCATCGCGTGGTCGGCGGTCTCGGCGCACACCACGCCCACGTGGCACGCCTCGCCGGTCGCCACCACCGCGCGGCCCATGGCCAGCGCCTCGATGGCGCTGCGGCCGGCCGCCACCACGACGTCGGCGGCGGCGTCGAACGGCACCACGTCGCGCTGGTGCCCCACGTGCCGCACCGCCTCGGCGCCGACCCGCCGGTTGATCGCGCGCACCAGCGCGGGGAACTCGTCCGGCATCTTCATCCCGCCCACCACGAGCAGCAGGGTTCCCGGCACCCGTTCGTGGATCAGCGGGAGCGCCTCCGCCACCACGCTGAGGGCGACCTTGGTCCGGTGCCCGGAGAGCCGGCCGACCAGCACCACGATGGGGACCTCGGCCGGCAGGCCGAGGCGGCGGCGGGCCTCCGCCCGCCCCGGCGCCCGGGCGAGCCGCTCCACGTCCACCCCGTTGCGCACCAGGTGCATCCGTTCCTCGGGCAGCCCCAGCACCTGCAGCGCGTGCGCCCGCACGTTGCGGGACACCGAGACCATCTCCTCGCCGTAGACGCTGAACAGCCGGGCGGAGAGGTGCGGGGACTGGAGGATGTGGAGGGAGGAGACCAGGGGAATGCGGGACAGGCGCGTCGCGAAGAAGGCGACCCAGCTCGCCGCACGCGAATGCGCGTGCACGAGATCGATGCCGCGGGACCGGATCAGCCGGCGGAGGGCGAAGACGTTGCGGACCCGCTGGGGATAGTCACGCCGGCCGATGTCCATCGGCAGGTAGTCCGCGTCGACGGCCGTGTTGAGCGTGTCGGACACGATGGTGACCCGGTGGCCCTCGCGCGCCTGCTCGGCGATCAGCGTCGCCGCGTAGGTCTCCGCGCCGGTCACCTCGTGCTGGGACAGCACGTGGAGGATGTGCACCGCTCCGGACCTCCCGGGCGAGGCACCGCTCATCGCTGAGCGGGCCCTGGAGCCTCGGCCTAGAGGAAACGGTCGCGAACCGACTGCCGGTTAGACCCACCATCGGCGGGGATGTTGTGATGCGGAAACCGCAGCGGCGTGCGGGCCGCCGGTGCGCTCGAGCGGAACGGCCCCGGCCTGGCGGCCGGGAGCCGGTCACGCTCCCCGGACGGTGTCCAGCACGCTCTGGAGGTTGAGCGAGCGAGACTGATCCTGGATCTGCTGCTGCACCTTCGGATAGATGGTCCGGGCTTCCTGCTGGAAGCGCGCGAACAGCTCCCGGAGGTCGGCCGCGCTCAGCGTGCGCCCCTGCGCGTAGTAGCGGTCGGCCACGTGGCCCAGTGCGTAGGTCGCGGCGAAGGTCACCGCGGCACTGGTGGCGACGCGGGCGGCGCCGCCCACGAGCCCGCCCAGCAGCCCGCCGGCGAGGCCGCCCAGGAGTTTCGAGACGACGCCCTCCAGCGCCTGCGCCGCCGCGCCGAGGCCCAGCGTCGCCGCCAGGTCCTTCACCTGCGACGCGTCGACCTTCTGGCCGTGCCGCTGCCCGATCTGGTAGACCAGACGCAGCTGCAGCGGGAGGATCGCGATGTTCGCCAGCTGGTCCGGCAGGATCTCGAGCGCGCCGGTGAGCATCGCCTGGCGGAGGATCAGCTGGTCGAGCGCGTCGTCGCCGCTCCCGGCGACGGACATCGGCGCCGCGGCCAGCACCCCGGCCGTCTGTCGCGTCCGGGCGACCGAGGCCGCGGGCAGCCCGAGCGCCTCCCGCAGCTCGTCCAGGAACCGGTCTTCCGCCGCATTCGTCGCGCCGTCGGCGTGACACACGGCCACCGCGGTCTCGTAGGCGGCGCGCCGGGCCTCGTCGTCGGACAGCAGGCCTGCGAGGTCCGCGAGCCGCGCCTGGCCCGACGCGAGATGCCGGGCGAGCCGGGTGACGTCCGGCGAGCCGATGCGGGAGGCGGCCGAGGCGATCTCCTGCCGCTCCGCGTCGGACGTGGTGCCGTCGGCGGCGGCGGCGAGCATCGCGATGGCGAGGAGAGGTGCGTGGTCGGCCTGGTTCATGGTGGGTTCCTCCCTCAGCGCTTCCTGCGGACGGCCCCTTCCTCTTCCGCGCGCTTGCGCAGCTCGGCCAGGAGCTTGCCCGCCAGCAGCCACGCCGACTGCTCGAGGTAGCCCGAGGGCAGGGAGATCGACAGGCTGCTGCGGCCCTGCAGGTCGCCCGCGGTCACCGTGCCGGTGGCCTTGTCGAACCGATAGCCCCAGTCCACGTCCCCGAAGTGATCGGGGAACTTCTTCTTCACGCTCCGCTCGAACGCGCCGAGCCAGCTCTCCGGCGAGACCGCTTCCTCGATCACCGACGGCCGCGGCAGCCGCACCGCGGGCTGCGGCGGAGGAAACATCTCCAGCTCCCCCTCGCGCGCCGGCGCGGCGTCGTTCTGCTCGGGCTCGATGATCTCCAGGTTCCCGACGTCGAAGGGGCTGGCTTCGTCGCCGGGTGCCCCGCCCACGGGGATGGTCGGGCCGGTGCCGTCGCCCTGCGCGTCGGCCACCCGCTCCGCCTCCGCCCGCGTCCCCTGCTCGAGGTACTTGTTCCACTCCGACAGGACGCTCTGGTCGTACCGCATCTTCTCGAACGCCGCCGACACCGTCCGGGCCGACTGCTGGTCGAACTGCTGCAGCACGACCATCACGCGCGCCGAGTTCGCGTCCCGGAGCCGCTCCTTGATGCGGCCGAAGCCGGGCTCGGCCGCGAGGCCGAGCGCCAGCGCCAGCAGCTCGTCCGGACCGGCACCCTTGGCGATCACGATCTCGGCCACGCTCTGCGCGGCCAGCCGCTCGGCGAACGCCGCCAGCCGCGGGTCGGCCGTCGGAACGGCCACGCCGTCGAGCGTCAGCTCGCCCCCGTAGAACCGGAACGTCGCCGAGCGCCCGGCGGCGAGATCCACCAGCGCGCGCAGCGCGTCCTTCTGCGGCTCCCCCGGGTCCGGGGAACGCTGCAGGAGGGCCACGGCTCGGGCGAGTCCGGCCACGTAGCGGGTCAGCTCTGGGGCGGTCACGGAGGCTAACCAAAAAAACTACCTGAGGCCGGTTGCGGAAGCACCTCCGCCGGGACTCCGGGCCGGCGCTTGACAGGCCGCCACCCCCCCGGTAGGTTCTGCTGAAATTTCAGCATTTGCGAGGCCGCAACCA
>DASPTN010000145.1:0-26071 GCA_035623395.1 Gemmatimonadales bacterium
GTGACGAGGCCGTACAGGGCCTTGCCGACCTCGAACTCGCTCAGCGCGGTCTCGTCGACGATCGCGTTGACGTCCCGCACGCCGTCGAGCAGCGGGAGAATCCGCTTCTGCTCCTCGGTGAGGCTCTCGGCCGTCGCCCCGAGCTTGTCCCGGACGCTGCGGTAGACGAGCTCGAAGGAGGGGATCTTCTTCTCGATCTGACTCCACTCGTCGACCTGGCGCGCGCCCTCGAGCAGCAGGCCTTCGACGTCCAGGGACACGAGCAGCGGCTGGTGCGGCGGGAGCCGGTCGGTGGTGAAGGTGAAGGCGCCCTGCTTCCAGGTGAACAGGAAGTACACGGCCTGCTCGACCTGCAGCTTGATGAACCGCTCGAGCTCGCCGCGGTCGATCCGCCCCGAATCCACCAGGATGCGACCGATCTGGCGCTTGCTGGTGCGCTTCTGCTCCGCGACCGCCGTGTCGAGCTGGTGCTGGGTGATGCGTCCGCTGCGAACCAGCATGTCCCCGAGCCGGTCGAGACGGTTGGCCACGGTCGCGTAGCTGACCCGGCCGACGTCGAGGTAGATGTGCCCCTGCATCTCGCCGTCGACGAGCGTCAGGCACCCGCTCTTCCGCCCCAGCGCCAGCAGCTGGAGCACGTCGGGCAGGCCCGCCTCCTCGAGGTTGCCCTGAATGGGCACGACTCAGGCCCCGTGCGGACCCAGGATCGAGCGATCCAGCGGTGCGCGCATCAATGGATTATGGCGCGGCGGGGCCCCGTGCAACACCCCCTGCGAGCCGGACGGGCGGAGGCTCATTGGCGCGGCTGCAGGGTGAGCTGGAGGTCCTGGAACACGTTCTTCTCGCCGGGCCCCGGCGGCACGAAGATCTCCAGCGGCGGCGCGTACGCGTTCAGGTGGTCGAGCACCGCGTCGGGCAAGGTGACCTCGTAGTCCCCGGGCGGCACGGCGCCGCGGTAGAAGCCTCCGTTCGCGAACGTGACGACCGTGATCTCCTTGCCGGTGTTGAGGTCCCGCAGGACGACCGGCACGCCGGGGACCGGCTCCTGGCCCATCACGACGAACCCGGCGATCTCGGCGCCCACCACGACCGGCAGTGCCACGGCGCCGAACGCGTTGGGCGAGGGACGCACGCGGATGACGGGCGCCGGCAGCAGCATGTGCGGATCGGGCAGCGACAGGGTATCGACGTCGATCTCGACCGGCTCCGTCGGGAACAGCCCCCACACGGCGAACCGCCCCTCCGAATCCGTCACCGCCGCCAGCCCCCCGACCCGGATCGGGATCCCGGGCAGGCCGGGCTCGCCGGGATCCTGCACGCCGTTGCCGTTGTCGTCGCGGAACAGGACGCCCGAGACGCCGGATCGGTCGAGCGCCGCCGCGTCGCCGGTCTTCACAAGCCGCGAGCGCGGGTCCCACGCGACCGACCCGGACGCGAACGTGAGGGCGCTGGAGCCGGTCTGGGAAGCGAGCCGGCTGCGCGTCCCCACCCGCGGACCTGGCGTCGCAGTGGTGAGGCCGAGTTCCAGCGTCACGCCGCCCGAGCGGAACCAGCCGACCGCGGCGTCCAGCCGCAGCAGTCGCGAGATCCGGTGGCCGAGGCTCGCCCGCAGGGCGGACAGGCCGTGCGCCGGCTCGACGGCCATCTGGCCCTCGAGCGTCGAGCCGCGCAGCCACGGCCACGGGCCCCGCAGGATCGCGTCGGCGCTCGCGTCGAACGCGAGGCCCGCGCTGTCGCCTGCGGCGCCCTGGTAGAGCTTGCTGTACAGCACCCCGAGCGAGTAGCGGATCAGCCCGATCTGCGTGGTCGCCGAGAGTCGCTCGACGCCCTGGCGGACGCCGGCGCTGTTCGTGAGCATGCCCGTGGCGTCGAAGTACAGGGAGCCGCTCATCCAGCCCGGCCGCCAGAACAGCGAGCCGTCGGCCTCCGAGCCGCCGGCCGCCGCGCCGCTGTAGAGCGCTCCTGCCTGCGCGTAGCTGGTGTAGGTGCCGTTGGCGTGCAGGTCCTCGTTCGGCTCGTAGTCCGCCGTGGCCCGCAGGTGCCCGTTCACCACCGCCTCGCCGGAGAGCGCCAGCGCCGGTGTCGGTGCGGCCGAGATCGCCGCGTAGGGCTGCCACAGAGCGCCGCGCACCCCCTGGAAGAACCCGTCGGAGCCGCCCTGCAGGGTCACGTGGCTCGAGAGCCCGTATCGCACGTCGCCGCTGACCAGCGCGTCGCAGGGATCGTACTGGCAGCGGCCGACCGCGAACGCGTACTCGAACTGGCCCTCCGGCAGGCGGCTGCTCGGCACGCGGATGGTGCGCTTCTGCTGGACCACTTCGCCGGCGGGGCCGTAGAGGATCAGGTTGAACGGGTTCTCGCCGTAGCGCAGCTGCAGCGGGACCTGGAACGCCCCGACCGCGTCCGCCTCCGAGTAGGCGAGCAGCCGCCCGCCGTCGTACAGCTCCGCCTCCCAGCCGGCCGGCACGTTGCCCACGATCGGCTCGACGTCGAACTGCGAGGAGCGGATGAACGGCGCGTTCGTGATGACGGCTCCCTCGACCAGCATCGAGCGGAGGCCGTTGGTCTGCACGTCGCCGAGCCGGACCTGGCGGATCCACGGCGAGTCGGTCCAGGCCCGCGACCACGAGGCCTGCAGCTGCGCGCTGGAGGCGCCGTGATCGTCCCACAGCTGCGGCCGCAGCTCAGCGCTGCCGCCGAGCAGCCCAGTCCCGAACCCGAGCTCCGCCGCGAGCTGGTCCGTGGGCCCGCTGGTGGCCGCGGTGAGCGACCAGGTGAACACCGCGCCGTCCACGGTCCGCTGCCTCAGGGCGAGGTCGAGCACCTGCCCGGGCGCGGCCGCGCGATACAGCAGCTGGTGGCGGCGCTCGCGCCGCAGCCGCTGGACGACGGGCAGGCCGGCGGACTGGCCCACGAGCACCGAGAGATCGCGCCCGTCGACGCTGGTGTTGACGCCCAGCAGCCGGTCCAGGAGCCCGGTGGCGACGAACAGGTCGCCGTCCGACCACGCGACGTCGACCGTGTCGTAGGGGACCGAGTCGGCGCCCCGGACGAGCAAGCGTGCGTCGGGCTTGATCACCAGGGGCACGTGGCCCGGCTCCAGCACCGCCACCACCGAGTCGTGGAGCGCGAAGGACTCCACGCGGATTTCGGCCATGGCGAAGAAGCGGCGCACCGGCAGCAGGATCGTCGAGTTGATGGCCAGCGCCGGGACGACGTCGGAAGGGCCGTTGTCGATGTTGAGCTGAATCACCGCATCCATGTACGCGGTGTCCCGGCCCGGGCCGTCACGCGGCGCGAGCGCGGCGCTGCGGAACGCGAGCTGTGCGGCCGACCGCGAAGGAACGGCGCACAGCAGCAGGCCGGCGGCGGCCAGGATGGCGACGCCTGGCAGGCGGCTCGGCCTCGCGGCCGGCGGCGTCCGGCGCAGCGCAGCGTTCATCGCTCCGGTCAGCCGATCCGGACGGCCGCGGAGTCGGTCACGACGGGGGCGCGCAGCACCCGCTCCGGCGGCAGGTCCGGCCGGTCGGTGTGGAGCCGCAGGCGCACGCGGTAGTCGCCCGGCGCGATCGAATCGAGCGGGAACGAGAAGCGCCGCTGCATGGGGACGTACACTGCGAGGGTGCTCGACCAGCTCCGCACCACGGAGCCGGTCTGATTCACGAGCTCGAAGTCGGCCGTGCCCAGATAGGCGGCGTTGCCCCTGCGCTCCATGTGCGTCCACACGGTGAGCGAGTCACCCTCGGCCTCGGCCGTCATGTCCCGGACCGCCACCCCGGTCGACACCTCGCCGTTGCGGAAGTTCACCGACGCGACGAGGCGGATCACGAGGTTCAGGCCCGCCCGCACCACCGTGTCCGACGTGGCGACCTGCTGCGTCGCGCCCTGCCCCGTGACGATCAGCCGGGCCCAGTACTCCCCGGTGGGGAGGCCCGCGGGCGGCCGCGCCAGGAGGCGCACGACCTGCTGCGACTTGGGCTGGAGCAGCACGCGCTGGGGGAACGCCCGGATCCAGTCGGCGGCGGACGGATAGGTGCTGTCGGGGTCCTCGATCATGCGGACGAACGGGGTCCCGGCGGAGTCGGCGTCCGGGAACCCGAACTTGATCTCGACCGTCGCCTCCTCGGGGGTGTCGCCGGCGTTGCCGATCGTGACCTGGGCGGAGGGCGCCCGATCGTCCATGAACACCGCGGTCGGCGACACGTAGACCGCCTCGATGACGGCCGGCAGGAGGACGGCGACCACGGCGGCGCCGGTGGCGGCCCGCAGCGCGGCCCGGATCCGGTGGGTCATGGCTCAGCTCCCCAGGTTGTAGACGGTCAGTGCGATGGTGGCGCGGTACCGGCCGCTGGCCTGGGGCCTGCCCGGCTGCACGGTCCCGCCCAGCCACACGAACAGGTGCCCGTTCCGGCCCAGCGAGCCGATCACCGGCCGGTGCGGATCGAAGGCGCGACTGCGCCGCGGGTGACCGTGGCTGAAGTCGGCGAACCCGTCGCCGGGGCCGAAGACGATGGGGAGCGTGGCACCCTCCTCACTGGTGAGCGCCGTCGGCAGGAGGAAGTCGACCCGCACGCTCGCGTCGTGCGGTCCCTGGATTTCGAACAACCCTGCGTGCTGCGCGTCGAACACCGACACCGACGACGGGATGCCCGGCAGCACGGTTCCGAAGCTGAGGTCGCTGAGGGCGAGCGCCGTGAGCGGCAGCCTGACCCTGTGGACCTCCGACTGTGCGCGCGCGGGAGAGGTCCATGCCGGCGTCATCGCGGACGCCGCAAGCAGCCCGATCGCCAGTGCGCTTCTCATGTCAGACCAGCGACCGTGTCGGTCCGAGAACCGATGCATGCGAACCACCGAAGCGTGGCCTTTCCCGGACCGACACGGATGTCGCGGGGGACGATCCCCGCCGCTGGCGCGCTACTGGTACGACACCGTCAGCGTGATCGTGCCCGTGTAGAGGCCCGTCGTCGTGAGCGCCGGCGGATTCACCGTGCCCGCGATACCGATCACCAGATTGCCCGTCCCGTCCAGCGCCGTCCCGAACGGAGCGGCCGGGCTGAACGTGGTGAACACGGTCGGATACGGGTTCCACCGCAGCCCGTCACTCGAGGAGAACGTGATCGGGATGGTGGCGTTGCCCGTTCCGGTCAGCACGGTCGGGAGCGTGAAGCTGACGGAGACCGTGGCGTTCGGCTGGCCGGAGATGTTGAACCGGCCGGCGTTCGTCGCCAGGCTCGTGGGCGCCTTGGGCGTCCCGGCGGTGACGCTGCCGAAGTCGTCGTCGTTGACCCCGGCTGCGGTCAGCGGCGCGACGCCCGACACCTGGGCCTTCGCCGCGATCGACGCCGTGGCCGTCGTCTGGGCCGCGGCGCGCGTCGTCAGGATGCTCGCGAAGAGCAGCCCGACGACTGCCATGCCTACGAAGCGGTTCCTTTGCGACATCTACTCCTCCCTCCTGTGGGGGACGTTGAAATCATGGTTACCAGTCGTTGGGACCGGGCAACTAGCTTGCGCCGGTACCTACGCTAGTGCAAGAGACAAGCCACCCTAGGCGGTCGTCGGCACACACGTAAGTCATTGCTTCACAGATACTTGTGGCGAAATCAAACGGCCCTGGCGGTCACTGAGACCGGCGTACAACACCTCCCGTGTTGCGCCGACGCGATAGCCCGACTGTCGGCGGCGGGAACGATGGGCTGGGCGTTCCCTCGTCGCGTCCTCACATCCGCGGCAGCGCTGACAAGATCGCACGCACCGAGGGCGGACCGGATGACGCTCGAACGCTCGCACTCGCACCGCTCGGCCAGCCTCCAAATCACGCGTCGCCCTATCGGACATTCGCTTGCGCACCCGTCCGGTTTGGTGACACGTAGGTGACGGCCGGCCCTAGGCATGGACCCACCCCCAGGGGCTGCGTGTGCCGATGAGTGCGTTCAGCGAGAGTCGTCTTCACGACTACGAGTACCGGTGTCTCGGCCCCACGACGTTGCTGGGACCGGGGGGCACGCGCGTGGCGTTCCGGACCAGGAAGCAGCTGGCCTTGTTCACGCTGCTGGTCCGCCGGCCCGGCCAGCCCCAATCGCGGGACGCGCTGATCGAGCTGCTGTGGAGCGACGACAGCGCCGTGCGCGGGCGCCACTCGCTTTCGCAGGCGGTCTCGCTGGTCAACAAGAGTCTGCGCTGCGAGGCGATCGCGTCGCGGTCGAAGGACGAGCTGGTGCTGCGCGAGGAGCTCGTGTGGGCCGACGTCGCCGAGTTCGAGCGGTGTGCGGCGCAGCGCCGGCAGCGGGACGCCCGTGCGCTGTGGCGTGGCAATCTGCTCGACGGCATCTGGTTCCCCCATGCCCCGAACTTCGAGCGATGGCTGGAGGCGGAGCGTCGCCGTCTGCTGGAGACCATGCGCCGGGCGCTTCACGAGCTGCTGGTCCGCAGCCGGTCGGAGGGCGACTGGGAAGCGATGCGGTCCGTGGCCGAGGCCGCGCTCGAGCTCGACGGCCTCGACGAGATGGCGATGCTGGCGCATCTGGTGTCGCTGACCCTGCTCGGCGATCGCACGCTGGCGCTGCGGCGATGCGTCGAGTTCGAAACGCGCCTGCGCGACGAGCTCGGGGCGGAGCCCGGACCGGAGATGCGCGATTGGGCCCGGCGGCAGCGCTGCGGGCCCTGGGCGCCGCTGCCCGGCACGGGCGACGCGAGCGTTGCCCGGGTGAGCGAGGCCGTGGTGCCGCCGGCGGCGTCGCCGCTGTACGGCCGCACGGCGGAATTCGCCGCCCTGTGGCAGGCGTGGGAGGCGGCGCGTGGAGGCAGCGGGCGGTGCGTCATCCTGGTCGGCCCGCCCGGGATCGGCAAGACCACGCTCGCGACCAAGCTGTCCGACCAGGTTCGGGTCGCCGGCGGAGCGGCGTGCGTCGCCCGCTGTTTCCGGACCGAGAAGTGCGTGCCCTTCGCGCCGGTCTCCACGCTGGTCCGGCAGCTGGCCGGGCTACCGGGGTTTGTGGCGCTGAGCGAGGTGTGGATCAGCGAGCTGGGCAGGCTCGCCCCCGAGCTGCGGGAGCGCTTCCCGCACGCGCCGCAAGCGCTCGCCGCCGACGATTCCGCCCGCCACCGACTGTGCGAGGCGACCTGCCGCGCCGGGGAGTCGGTGTCGTTCGAGCAGCCGTTGCTGCTCGTGGTCGACAACGTCCAGGAAGCGGACGAGACCACGCTCGCCCTGTTGCACTACTACGGGCGTCAGGTATCCGGCCAGCGGACCCTGCTGGTCTGCCTCGCCCGCTCCGAGGACGACGACGGCTGCGACGGCGGAGAGTTTGCCGCCCAGGCGAGGGAGCAGGGGTTCGCGCAGCTCCAGCGCCTCGGCCCGCTCGACGAGGTCAGTCTCCAGCACATCGCGGCGGACGTGCTCCAGCAGCGCGGCCTTGAGCCGTCGCCGCCCATCGTCCAGTCGGTGGGCCGGCTCGCGCAGGGCAATCCGCTCCATGCCACCGAGCTCGCCCTCGCCATCCCGGCTCACGACGGCCGTCCGGCTTCCGACTGGCTGCTGGGTCTGGCCGACCAGGCGCGCACGGCGGAGGAGTCGTTCGAGGCATCGGCGTCGACGCGCCTGGCGGCGCTGTCGCGCGGAGCACGGGCGGTGACCTCCACGCTCGCGGTGGGTGCGCGGCCCCTGGTGGAGCATGAGATCCTAGCCGTGACCGAGCTGGCGCCCGCGGAGCTGGCGTCGGCGCTGTTCGAGCTCGAGGGAGGTCGTTTCCTGCGCCGCGAGGCGGCGAGCATCGGTTTCGCGCACGACAGCTACACGGCAGTGGCGCGCGGCGCGCTCGAGGAAGCCGAGCAGCGCCGGATCCACGCGCGGCTGGCCGCCGTGTTGGCCGAGTCGGCGGCGCGCAATCCGGCTGCGCGCATCGAAGTGGCGCTCCACCTGGAGCGCGCGGGCATTCTCGCCGAGGCCCGCGCCCACGCGATGGCCGCGGCGGACTTCGCGGGCTCGGTGGGGGCGGTGAGCGAGCGGGCCGAGGCGCTGGAGCTGGTGCGGCGGGTGTCGGGCCGGTACGACGGCGCCGTGGCGGTCTCGCTCGCCGACTGCTATCTCGGGCTCAGGGAGTTCGAGAAGCTGGACCAGTTGTGCCGTGAGGCGCGGGAGCAGCCGGAACTCCCGGCGCGGGTGGTCGGGGAGTTCCGCTATCTGGAGATCGCGGCGGACCACCACTCGGGGCGCGCGGCGCTGTCGCGGATCTGCCGGGCGCTGGAGGACCTGCTCGGGTCCGAGGGTCCGGGTGATTTTGCCCACCGCAGCGACGCGATGACGCTGCTGATGCGGACGGCGGACAAGACGGGCGCGTTCGACCTCGTGCGCACGACGGCGCGTGCTCAGCGCCGGGCGTCGGCGTCGTGCAACCCTGGCGAGCCCTCGGCGCACGCCCTGTTCGCCAGCGCCTACGTGTTTGCAAAGTACTACTGGCCGCAGCGGGCGCTGCCGCTTCTCGAGCGCGCGCGTGGCAAGGCCGAGCGGGAGCAGAACTGGGAGCTAGAGCACGCGTGCAGGGACGGGATCGGGGCGGTACTGAGGCAACTTGGCAGATATGCTGAGTCAATTGAGCAGGTTGGCTGCGGCTTGGCCTTGGCACGCCGTACGCTGAACCCACAGGCGGAGGCTACCAGCCTCGTCAATATCGCCGTGGCCCAGATCGCCATGGGTCAATTCGAGGCCGCAGCTCATCATCTTGACCTCTCCGCGCACATTGATAGCAACTTCCCTCTCTGGCCTTACCGCGTATATAGGCACGTGAATCAGGGAGTGCTAGCGCTGCTTACCGACCGGGTCGGCGAGGCTGCGGCAGCCTTCGAGAGGGGTCTCGAGTTGGCAAACCTAGTCGGCCTGTGGCCCATAGCGGCAAACTGCTGCGCTGGCCTCGGCCTCTGCGCGATGCATACAGGAGACCTGCTGACGCTCTCAGAGAGGTGCCGTTCTCTAGGGAAACTCGTTCGGCAGCCTCGCTGGATCTTTGCAGACCGATGGATGATTGAGGCGGCGCTCGCCTGGAACACTCTTCTCAACGACGGCCGCCGAGACCTCGCCATCGCGAACCTCGTTCACGCGTCCAAGGAGCTCTCACGCAGGGACGTGGATCACTGGCTACGGCTCCAAGTGGAGTTCATCCGGGTATCGGAGCGAGCAACAGGGCTTAGAGAGGTTGAGCGTAGAAGCGAGCTTGCCGCGATGGCTCGGCGTTACCAGGCAAGCGCAATAGTGGCAGCGGCGGGCGAAGTCCCTGACTGAGACCTCACCGTACGGCCGCTAGCTGGCAGCGGCCACGCGGGGGTGCGGGCGCTCCACGCGCGCAAAGACCGCCAAGCCAGCGGAGGCATCGATCGGCTGGTCTTGGAGGCGAGCCACTACGAGGGCTTTGATCTGCTCACTCCGGACGACCACATCCACCAACTGCGGGTCAAACTGCTTTCCAGCGTAGCGCCGGAGTTCGTCGGCCACTCGCTCGTACGTGAGGGCCTTCCTGTACGGCCGATCGGTGGTCATCGCGTCCATTGTATCTGCGAGCATGATCACACGAGCGCCAATCGGGATCGCCTCGCCCGCCAAGCCTAGCGGGTAGCCCGTGCCATCGAAGTTCTCGTGGTGGTGTCGGACAGCCTGTTCAATCGGACCCCTGAAAGCCGAGATGGTGGCCACGAGCTCCGCGGATCGAGACGGATGCGTCCTCATCAGCGCCTTCTCAGTACCATCCAACTTCGCCTCCTTCCGCAGAAGGGGCGCAAAGTCCTCGTGGATCTTGCCGACATCGTGCAACAGCGCGGCAGTGGTGATCTGGTCCACCACCTTGGCCGGCAGACCGCGCTCTCGGGCCAACTGGCTCGCGATCCGTGATACGCGTAGCGAATGGCCCGACGTGTATTGGTCTCGAGCTTCGATGGCCTTGACCATCAACTCGAGCAGGTCACGGTTGACCTGCTCCAGCTGCATGTTCACCTGGTAGATGTGACGGACAAAGAACAACGGCAAGACAAGCGCCAGGATGCCCAACGTGTGGAAATTAGCGTAAAGAACCGCCAGTACCGGCGCGAGGGCCGACGAGAACACGTCGTAGAACAACGATGGACCAGCGATGCGTTGCCATGCGTGGTGAAACGTCAGGCCGTCGCTCAGCGCCACGACGCTGGTCACCGCCATGTTGTTGACAAAGAAGTACGCGACGGCGGCGGCAACGATCGGCACTGCCACCAGATGGAAATTCTCTTTGAGCAGAGTCGACGTGCCACCCAGCTCATGATAGAGCCACGACGCCACAAAGAGCGAGACAATGAGCTGGGAGACGTTGAACACGATCTTTACGGGTGGCTTCTTTCTTACGGCGTACTCGACCCCAAGTTCTGCCATCGCCGCGATCAGCAACACCCATCCTGTATCCAGCAGGAGGATCGAGGCGAGCTGCGGAACAAATGCTACAGAGGCGTTCGTCTCGCCGCTGCCGACGCGGAGTCTGAGATATGAAGCCTCAGCAAAGAAGGCGAGCACCCCGAACGCGGCGATCGCGTTCCACATGGGCTGCGGATCTGCAGGAATACTCCAGTTGGCGGCAAGCATGCAGAGCAATGCCGCCACTGCGGTAAGGAGTACGAAGGTCTTTACGCGAAGAGACATGCTGAGTTTGATACGACCCCCGGGAACGGCTTACCAGCTATTCGTCCCGCCCATATCCTGAACCAGCAGGCGGATAATGGCCGCGATAAGGCCCGCGAACCAACCGAAATCGAACACGAGCGTCACCCCCTCTCAGGTCGAGAAGTCACGCCCATTCGCTACGGGCGCGCTGACGCTCCGCTCCCTAATCCCCGCTCAGCTCGCTCGGAGCCTCGCCGGGGGTCCGTATCCTTTGTGAAAGAGCCAAGACACTTCGCTAGCGAAACCGCTCCAACTGCATCTGCAAACTGCGCTCAGTGCTGCAACAGAAACCACCTATTGGTCGCATCCAGTACCGCCAGCACAGCCGCCTGCTCGGGACTCTCCTTGACCTCACACGTCCCGACCAGCAGCTGCGACGTCCGCCCCCCCACCCCGTGCACCCCGGCCAGTACCAGTCTCCGATCGAACGCCTCCACCACCCGCACCCCCTCCAACACCACGCCGGCATCCACCAGGTCCTTCTCGATCGCCTTCACCGCCGCCCGCGCCGCCAGCTGCACCCGGCTGCGGGCCTCGTCCACCCCCTCCTCCGTCCCCTCCACCAGCACGTCGCCCGACCGCAGCAGCACCCGAACCTCGACCCGCTTGGGCCGCGGCGACTCGATCACCAGGTCCGCGAACACCAGCTTCCGCCGGACCGCGGCGCTGGTCACCGCCTCCTGCTCCAACAGGTCGATCGGCCGCACCTCGGCCGTCTGCGCCACGCTGATCTTCCGGTGATCCACCTTGATGCCGAGCTGCGCCATCAGCGCACTCTCGACATTCCGCACCGCCTGCTTCGGCTGGACCTCCGCCGTCGTCAGGACGTGGATCTCCTCGAAGTCACCCCCGCGGCCGGCTACGATCCGGGCGGACAACACCCCAGACAGCGCGGATATCAGCTGCTCGGCCCGGCGTAGCGTCCACGCCTCGGGCGACTCACCGGAAATCGGAAGTCCAGGGTTCGCACTCATCAACACGACCCTTTCGTACTTCAATCCTCGTGCCGCGACAGGTGCTTTGCGCGGCGCCGGTACCGCCTCTTTGACTTGTGCACCCTCGAACCGGGCGCGTCAAGTCTGGCCTTCTTCGGCTTCGCCGGGTTCGGCACCCTCAGCTTCTCTCTAGCTCCCACCGCCACTCACCGAGACACCTCACCCGACAGCGCTCAACACACCTGGGGAATCAAGGCTAACTTGTTGTTGGATGGTTTATTACTGCACGCGCTAGCGGATTCCGCTGCCGCCAGCACCCGGGGGGAGGGTGCCCCATCTTACGTCCGAAACATTGAAAAGTCAATCACTTGTGGCCAGGATCTCACGTAGGGGGTGAGACCGACGCGCCACCCGCCTCGTAGTCCTTCAGCTTCCGGTACAACGTGCGCTCGCCGATGCCCAGCATCTCCGCCGCCTTGCGCCGATTGCCCCCGGTTTCGGCCAGCGCCGCCTCGATCGCCGCACGCTCGACGTCCGCCATACGCATTCCCGCCTCATATACGATCAATTCTCTCGGCTTGCCAGGGCGAGCTCCACCCTCCCCTCCCCGACCCGACCCACCGACGAGCACGTCGGCCTCCGGCGCCTCGTGCGGCACCTCGATCACCTCCACCCGCTGCGGATGCTCCTCGAGCCTGCGCCGCAGGTCTTCCACCTGGAGCCTGAGGTCGATCAGCGACTGCACGATGTAGTTCAGCTCCTGGCCGGCGACCTCGCGCGCGACTCCCGGGACCCGAACGGGCAGCAGACGCCCTCTCCCCTGGTCCCGGATCTCCCGTGGGATGTCCTCGGGCCGGATCTCGCTGGTCGGCGCCAGCACGACCATCGACTCCACCAGGTTCCGCAGCTGCCGCACGTTCCCGGGCCACGGAGCGTCCACCAGAATCTGGAGCGCCGCGGGCTCGATGCCGCGGAACGGACGGTCGTGCAGCGCGCTGAACTCGTGGATGAAGCGCCGCACCAACAGGGGGATGTCGCTGCGACGCTCCCGCAGGGGGGGCAGGTAGATCGACAGCACGTTCAGGCGGTAATACAGGTCGGAACGCAGCTCGCCGGCCTCCATCGCGTCCCGCAGCGGGCGGTTGGTGGCCGCGACGACGCGCACGTCCACCTTGATCGGGGCGGCGCCGCCCACCCGGAAGAACTCCCGCTCCTCGAGCACCCGCAGCAGCTTCACCTGGGTCGCCAGCGGCATCTCGCCCACTTCGTCGAGGAAGATCGTCCCCGTGTCCGCCAGCTCGAACCGGCCGAGCCGCCGCTCGACCGCGTCCGTGAACGAGCCCTTCTCGTGCCCGAACAGCTCGGATTCCAGGAGCGTCTCCGGCAGCGCCGCGCAGTTCACGGCGATGAAGGGCTTCGAGCGCCGCGGCGACAGGTCGTGGATCGCGCGCGCCACCAGCTCCTTCCCCGTGCCAGACTCTCCCTCGATGAGCACCGTGCTCGAGACCGGTGCCATCTGCTCGATCTTGATCAGCACTTCCTGGATGGCAGGGTGGTCGCCCAGGATCCCGGTCCGCTCCTGCAGCGCCTTGCGCTCGATGAGGCGGCGGCACAGCGCCACCGTCTCCATGGCGTCGGCCGGCTTGACGACCGCCGCCGTGAGGCCCATCCGCTGGGCCACCGCCGCCGGCTCGGCGTCGGTGGGCTCCAGCAGCCCCAGCGTCGCCACCCGTCCGTCTCGCACCAGCGAGAGGAGGCGCGCCGCGGCGGGCTCGTGCAGCCCGCCCGTGAGCAGCAGGAGATCGGGATCCTCGCGCACCACCGCGGCGCCCACGTCGTCGAGCGCCGAGACCATCGCGGTCTCGAACCCGGCGGCCTCGAAGGCGGCGTTCAGCCTCACGGCCGCCTCGAGATCGTCCATGGTGATGAGGATGCGATGCGCCATCAGGAGTGCTCGGTCTTCCCGTGCAGCAGATCCACGGCGTGCTCCACCAGCGGCTCCAGGCCCGCGAGCGAGTCGCGCACCCCACCCACCGAGCCCGGCAGGTTGACCACCAGCACACGCCCGCGCGTACCCGCCGTCCCCCGCGACAGCGCCGCCCTGGGCTGCCGCACGAGCCCGGCCGCCCGCAGGGCCTCGGCGATCCCCGGGGCCTCGGTGTCCAGCGCGGCGCGGGTCGCCTCCGGAGTGCGGTCCCGGGCGGTGAGCCCCGTCCCGCCGGTGGTGAGGATCACGTCGACCTCGCCGCCGTCCGCCCAGGCCACCAGCCTGGCGGTGATGGCCGCCGTCTCGTCGGGCACCACCGCGCGGTCCGCCACGCGGAAGCCGCGCCCGACCGCCCACTCCGCCACCGCCGCCCCCGAACGGTCCTCGCGCAGCCCCGCGGCCACGCCGTCCGATACGGTCAGGACCGCGAGCCGGATCAGCGGTGCGTGCCCTTCTTCCAGAACGGGGTCTCGACCACCTCCGCGGGCAGTCGGCTGCCGCGGATCTCGACCTCGAACCGCTGGCCCGGCGTGGCGGACGCGATCGGCAGGTACGCCGTTCCGATCGGCTCGCCCGTCGACGGGGACACGATCCCGCTCCGCACCTCGCCGAACCGCTCGCCGTTCACCCACACCGGGTACCCGTGGCGGGGAAAGCCCCGCTCCTTCAGCACGAAGCCCACCAGCTTCCGCGTCAGGCCTCGCGCCTTCTGCCCCTCGAGCGCGCCCTTGCCCACGCAGTCGCCCTTCTTGAGCTTGACGATCCAGCCGAGGCCGGCCTCGAGCGGCGACGTCTGATCGTCGATGTCGTTGCCGTAGAGCGGGTAGGCCATCTCGAGCCGCAGGCCATCGCGCGCGCCCAGGCCGACCGGCTTCACCTCGCCGCCCGGCCGCACCAGCGCTTTCCACAGTGTCGCCGCATGGCGGTTGCCATGGTACAGCTCGAAGCCGTCCTCGCCGGTGTAGCCGGTGCGGCTGATGATGCAGGTGACGCCGGCCACCTTGCCCGTGACGCAGTGGTAGTACCGGATGGCGTCGAGATCGACGCCCGGCGCCAGCGGCTGGAGCACCGCCTGCGCCCGCGGGCCCTGCAGCGCCAGCAGCGCCACCTCGTCCGACACGTTGGCGAGCTTCACGTCGAACTTCGAGGCGTAGCGCCTGACGTGCTCCCAGTCCTTGGCCGTGTTCGAGGCGTTCACCACCAGCATCATCCGGTCCGCCAGCCGGTACACCAGGCAGTCGTCCACGATGCCGCCGGTCTCGTGCATGAAGCACGAGTACTGCACCTGGCCGTAGGCCAGCGCGGCCGGGTCGTTCGATGTGACGTAGGAGACGAAGGCGAGCGCGTCCCTGCCGGTCACCTCGCACTCGCCCATGTGCGACACGTCGAACAGGCCGACCCCGCGGCGCACCGTGAGCGTCTCGGCGGTGATCCCCTCGGGGTACTGGACGGGCATCTCGAAGCCTGCGAACGGGACGATCTTGGCGCCGGCGGCGACGTGCAGATCGTAGAACGGAGTGCGCTTCAGTTGCTGGTCCATCGGAATCATCCCATCAGGGTGGCGAGCAGTGCCTTCTGGACGTGGAGACGGTTCTCCGCCTCGTCGAACACCCGCGACTGCGGTCCCTCGAAGACCTCCTCCGCGACCTCCTCGCCGCGGTGCGCCGGCAGGCAGTGCAGGAAGATGGCCGACGGCTTCGCCCGCTTCATCAGCCCGGCGTCCACCACGTAGCCCTTGAAGGCGAGCTTGCGCTCCTCCGCCTCCCCCTCCTGCCCCATCGAGGCCCAGACGTCGGTGGTGACGACGTCCGCCCCTTCCGCCGCCTCCTCGGGCTCCTCGGTGATCAGCGTCTTGGTCAGCTTCTTCGCGCGCTCGTAGATGTCGTGATCGGGCTCGTAACCCTCGGGACAGGCGAGCCGCAGCTCGAAGCCGAGCAGCCCGGCCGCGTCCAGCCACGAGTTGGCCATGTTGTTGCCGTCGCCGATCCAGGCCACCCGCTTGCCGGCGTAGCCGCCGAGGTGCTGCCGGATCGTGAGCACGTCCGCCAGGATCTGGCAGGGGTGGTGCAGGTCGGTGAGGCCGTTGATCACCGGCACCGTCGCGAACTTCGCCAGCTCCTCGACCTCGGCCTGATCGAAGGTGCGGATCATGATCCCGTCGACGTACCTCGACAGCACGCGCGCCGTATCCCGGATCGGCTCGCCGCGGCCGAGCTGGATGTCCCGCGACGAGAGGAACAGGGCGTGAGCGCCGAGCTGGTACGCGCCGACCTCGAACGAGACTCGGGTGCGGGTGGACGACTTGGCGAACACCATCGCCAGCGTCTTCCCGGCGAGGGGTTTCTCGCGGTAGTCACCGGCCTTCATCTTCGTCGCAAGCTGAAACAGCGCATCCACTTGCGGCTTGGTGAGATCCGAGAAGACGAGGTAATCGCGCTTGGGCATGTGGCGTCGGGGTTGTCGGTCAAAATGACAGCAGGCAGGGGAACCTACCCCTGCCTGTGCGCACGGGCAAGCGACGGCCCCGCGGCGCCCGGCCGGCCGCGGCGAGCCCGAGCGGGGTGCACCGGGACGGGGCCGGCCTCTAGAGGATGTATTTCCTGAGGTCCTCGTCCTGGACGATCGTGTCGAGCCGCGCCTTGACCCGCGTGCGATCGAAGACGATGTGCTTCTCGGGGACGTCCGGCAGGTCGTACAGCGTGTCCTCGAGCAGGGTGGTCAGCACGGTGTGCAGCCGGCGCGCCCCGATGTTCTCCATCCGCTCGTTGAGGATCGCCGCGATGCGGGCCACCTCAGTGATGCCCTCGGCGGTGAACTCGAGCGTCGCCCCCTCGGCGGCGCACAGGGCCGCGTACTGCTTGGTGAGCGCGTTCTCCGGCTCGGTCATGATCCGGACGAAGTCGTCTTCGGTCAGCGGCGCCAGCTCGACGCGGATGGGGAAGCGGCCCTGCAGCTCCGGGATGAGGTCCGACGGCTTGGAGACGTGGAACGCGCCGGCCGCGATGAACAGGACGTGGTCGGTGCGCACCAGCCCGTAGCGCGTCTGCACCGTGGAGCCCTCGACGATGGGCAGCAGGTCGCGCTGCACGCCCTCCCGGCTGACGTCGGGCCCTATGGTTCCGCGCTCGCCCGCGATCTTGTCCAGCTCGTCGATGAACACGACGCCGTGGTTCTCGACCCGGTCCAGGGCCTCGTTGACCACGTCGTCCATGTCGACCAGCTTGCGCAGCTCCTCCTCGATGAGGATGCGGCGCGCCTCGCTCACCCGGACGGTGCGCCGCTTCTTGCGCTTGGGGAGGATCTCCTTGAGCCAGTCCATGATGTTCACGTCCGGCCCTTCCATCCCCGGCTGCTGGAACAGGTCCATCGGCGGGAAGGACTCCTGGGTCACGTCCACCTCGACGTCACGCTCCTCCAGCTTCCCGTCCTTGAGCAGCGCGCGGAGCTTCTCGCGGGTGCGCTCGCGCCGCTCCCGGCCTCTGGCGTCCTCCTCCTCGGCCCGCTCCGTCACGTCGCCCTTGGGCGAGACCACGAACAGGGTGCGCGACGGGGTGCCGGTGGCCGGCTCGGGCGGCGCCGGCGCCGCCCCGGGTGCGCCCGGCGCCGCCGGCGCCGGCAGCAGCAGGTCGAGCAGCCGCTCCTCCGCCCGCACCTCGGCCTGCGGATAGACGTCGTCCTCGCGCTCGCCGCGCACCATGTTGATGGAGGCGTCGACCAGATCGCGCACCATCGACTCGACGTCGCGGCCGACGTAGCCCACCTCGGTGAACTTCGACGCTTCCACCTTGACGAACGGCGCGCCGGCGAGCCTCGCCAGGCGGCGGGCGATCTCCGTCTTCCCCACGCCGGTGGGCCCGATCATGATGATGTTGTTGGGGAGGATCTCCTCGCGGATGTCGTCTGGAGCCTGGGCGCGACGCCACCGGTTGCGGATCGCGATGGCGACGGCCTTCTTCGCCGCCGCCTGGCCCACGATGTAGCGATCGAGCTCCGCGACGATCTGCCGCGGCGGAAGCTCCTCCAGCCACGGCAGCGGCTCGGCTTCCTGCTCCGTCGGCACCTGCCCGGTCTCGGGCACCTGGACCTCAGCCATCGCACCTCGTCATGGCGACCGCGCCTCAGGGCTCCACGCTCACCGGGGCGCACGGCTCGCCGGCGTGTATCGCGAACAGGTATTCCTCGCGCGGCGTGCTCCAGACCAAGCTCAGGACCCCCGGGCACTGCCGCATCAGGCTCCCGGCGGCGTACCGCCCCTCGGCGCCGCGCCGCTCGATGATAAGGTAATCGGGTCGGTACGTGCGAACGACGTCCCACAAGTCGTCGCCGAGTCCCCAGGCCCTCGCCCAGAAGCCGTCCCGGTACCACCGGTAGCTGCGCTCCCTCCAGCTCACGACCGTCGGATTGCCGAGCCGCAGGTACACGAGCGGGGGATTCGACGTCGCCACCACGGCTCCGGGCGGGATCCGCGGGCGCACCGAGTCGAGGAGCTCGAGGGTGCCGCGGCTCCGCTGCCGGTGCAGTCTCACGCCCTCGCCGCGGCCGAACGCGAGGGCCGCGGCCAGCGCCGCGACGGCCACCACGCCCACCCGGACGCCGAGCCAGGGCAGTGCGGCCAGGGCTGCCAGCAGGAGCAGCGGCCAGACGCTGCCCACGAACCGGTCCTCCTGGGGGAACGGCCAGAGGAGCACCACCACCGCGTAGAGCGCGAGACCCACCGCCAGCACCGGCCGGCGCCTGGCGCCGAGCGCCACCAGCGCGACCAGGCCGAGCCCGAACGCGGTCCCGACCAGCCGCGGGGCCCAGCGCCAGCCCAGCAGTGCCTCCCCGAGCTCGCGCACCACCATCGGCGCGTTCACGTAGGGCACCGTGAACAGCATCGTGACGGGGGTGGCGCGCAGTCCCTGCCCGTAGAACGCGGCGTACGTCCCGTAGCCCGCGTTCGCGAGCACCGAGGGCACGTCGGCGCGGTGCACCGCGATCCACACCGCCCACGGCAGCAGGAGGCCGAAGCCGATGGCCGCCGGCTGGAGCGCCCGGCGCCATCCTCCCCTCCACCACTCCACCGCGACGAGCGCGACCAGGAACGGCGCCGCGATGCTGCGAACCCAGACCGCGACCGCGGCCGCGGCCGCCGCGCCCCGCGGGCGTCCGGAGGCCGCGACCACCAGCGCCACCGCCAGGCAGGCGAGGCACAGCGGCTCCGACATCGGGATCGTCCACCACATCATCACGGCCGGCGTGGCCACCGCCGCCACCGCGGCGACCGCGCTGAGCGCCGGCGCGAGGCCGAAGACCGTCACTCCCGCCGCGGCGACCGCGCCGGCGAGCGGGCCCGCCACGACGAGGTTCACCGCCCGCAGCCGCTCGAGGTTCGCCGTGTCCGGCTCGCCGGGACGCCAGGCCAGCGCCAGGACCGCGGGCCAGCCGGGCGCGAACTTCAGCTCCGGAGGCCGGCCGGGGAAGTTGAGGTTGCGGTAGGTGTGCTGCTCGCGGATCGCCTTGGCGAGCACCGCGTACTGCGCGTCGTCCTGAAACGTGCCGAGCGTGAAGTCGCGGGGCGCGAGCACTGCGAGGCCCCAGCCGCCGAGGGTGGCGGCCAGGGTCGCGGCCGTCGCCGCCCTACTCCAGCTCGACAACGGTGAGGTTGCGGTTGGTGAAGATGCAGATGTCGGCGGCGATCTCCAGGCTCTGCTCCACGATGGCGCGGGCGTCGAGCGCCGCGTGGCCCAGCAGGGCCCGCGCCGCCGCCAGGGCGTAGCTGCCGCCGGAGCCGATCGCGAGGATGCCGTCGTCCGGCTCGATCACGTCGCCGTTCCCGGTCACCAGCAGCCCCTTGTCCCGGTCGGCGACGGCGAGCTGCGCCTCGAGCCGCCGCAGCACCCGGTCGCTGCGCCAGTCCTTCGCCAGCTCGACGGCCGCGCGCGCCAGGTTGCCCGGGTAGCGCTCCATCTTCTCCTCGAACTTCTCGAACAGCGTCAGGGCGTCGGCCGCGCCGCCGGCGAACCCGGCGAGCGCCTTGCCGCCCTTCAGCGTCCGGACCTTCTGGGCGTGCGCCTTGAGCACCGTCTCGCCGACGGTGACTTGGCCGTCGCCGCCCATCGCGACGTGGCCGTCCTTGCGGACGCAGAGGATCGTGGTGGCGCGTATCGTGTCCATCTAGGCTCTCGGGTGTGCCTGGTGATAGACGTGCTTCAACCGCTCGACGCTAGTGTGGGTGTAGATCTGGGTCGTCGACAGCGACGCGTGGCCCAGCAGCTCCTGCACCGCCCGCAGATCCGCCCCCGCGTCGAGCAGGTGGGTGGCGAACGAGTGCCGCAGCGAGTGGGTCGTGATCCGCTGCCCTTCGCTCACCGCGTCGAGCATGCGGCGCACCAGGAGCTGGACCGCCCGCGGCGTGAGCCGCCGCCCCCGCTCGCTCACGAAGATCGCGCCGGAGGAGATCGCGAGAGCGCCGTCGGCTTTCTTCGCGCCGCCCGCACGATCCGGCACCGCGCGGCGCGCCGGGCCCGCGACCTCGCGCAGCGCCTCGTCGCGGCGCACGTAGTAGCGCCGCAACGCGGTGACGGCCGGCCGGCCGACCGGAAGCAGGCGCTCCTTGCGCCCCTTGCCGCGCACCCGCACCTGGTCCGACACGAGGTCGACGTCCTCCAGGTTGAGGCCCACCAGCTCCGACAGGCGCATGCCGGTGGAATAGAACAGCTCCAGAATGGCGCGGTCGCGCGTCGAGCGGAAGGTGTTCTCGGCGCCGCGGGCCTCCGCCAGGGCGAACAGCCGGTCCACCGCCTTGCGGTCGAGGTAGCCGGGCAGGCGCTTCTCCAGCTTCGGCATGCTGGCGGCCCTGGCCGGGTTCACCTCCACGCCGTGGTGCAGGTTCAGGAACCGGTAGAAGGCCCGGATGGCCGACAGCGCCCGTGCCATGGTGCGTTTCGACCAGCCCCGCCGGGCCGCGTCGCCGAGAAAGCCCCGGATGGACAGCCGGTCCACGCCCGCCCACGTCCAGCTCCCGCCGCCATAGTAGCCGTCCAGGAAGTCCTCGAACGCCGCCACGTCCCGCCCGTACGCCTTCACGGTGTTGGGGGAGTCGTTGCGCTCCGACTCCAGCCAGCGGAGGAAGTCGGCCGCCTCAGCTCTCATCGACGCGACCGGCGAAGGACCGCATCGCGGCCAGGGCCCGCTCGACCAGGAGCGCCCTCTTCCGGACCCGGTCGCGCGGCGGGCTCTCGAGGGGCGGGAGCAGGCCGAAGTTGGCGTTCATCGGCTGGAACGCCCGTGGATCGGCGTCGCGGAGGTACGCCAGGAGCGCGCCCAGCATCGTCTCGGGCGGCGGGACGACCGGCTCCGAGCCGCGGAGCATGCGCGCCAGGTTGATGCCCGCCAGGAGCCCGGCGCCGAGCGACTCGGTGTAGCCCTCGATGCCGGTGAGCTGGCCGGCGAACAGCGTCGACGGCGAGTCCCTGAGCGACAGGTGCGCCGTGAGACACGCCGGCGTGTTCAGGTAGCTGTTGCGGTGGATCGAGCCGTAGCGCAGGAACTCCGCCGCGCCCAGTCCCGGGATCAGCCGGAACACCCGCTGCTGCTCTCCGGTGCGCAGCCGGGTCTGGAAGCCGACCAGGTTCCACATCTGCCCCGCCCGATCCTCGCGCCGCAGCTGCACCACGGCGTGGGGCCTCCGGCCGCTCGCGGGATCGGAGAGCCCGACCGGTTTCATCGGACCGAAGCGCAGCGCGTCCTGGCCACGAGCCGCCATTTCCTCCACCGGCAGGCAGCCCTCGAAGTACGGCACGCCGTCGAACGCGTGGGCCTGGTACCGGTCCGCGCCGGTGAGTGCCGCGATGAACCCGCGATACTCGGCTTCGGAGAGCGGGGCGTTGAGATAGTCGTCTCCCTCTCCCTTCCCGTACCGCGAGGCCGCGAACAGGCGGGCATGGTCGAGCGAGTCGTCCGACACGATCGGCGCGATCGCGTCGTAGAACGCCAGGGCCTCGGTGCCGAGCCGCGCCGCGATGCGTGCCGCCAGGCGATCGGACGTCAGCGGTCCCGTGGCGACGATGCCGGGAGACGGGAGGTCGGCGGCCTCCTCGCGCACCAGCCGCACGTTGCGGTGCCCGCCCACCAGCTCGGTCGCGCGGCTCGCGAACGCGGTGCGGTCCACCGCGAGGGCCGCGCCGCCCGGCACCCGCGCCTCGTCGGCGCAGCGCAGCAGCAGGCTGCCCAGCAGCCGCAGCTCGGCCTTGAGCAGGCCGTGCGCATTCGTCGTCTCGACGCTCTTGAAGGAATTGCTGCAGACGAGCTCGGCCAGCAGGTCGGTGTGATGAGCCGGCGTCGTCACCGCCGGACGCATCTCCACCAGCGTCACCCGGACGCCGCGCTCGGCGAGCGCCCAGGCCGCCTCGCAGCCGGCGAGGCCGCCGCCGACGACCGTCGCGGTCAGGACGCGGCCGGTGTGGCCGCCGCTGCCGCCGCCGGCGTCTCCTCGGCCGCGAACTCCGTGCCGCACTTCAGGCACTTCCGGAACGCTCCCCTCGCCTTGGTCTGCTTGCTCTCCGCCCCGACGTAGCCGCAGGACGGACAGGTCACCGGCACCGGGCGGTTCCAGACGGTGAAATCGCACTCCGGGTACCGCGAGCACCCGAAGAAGGAGCGGCCGCGCTTGCTGCGCCGCTCCGCCAGGTCCCCGACGCCGCACTTCGGGCACTTCACGCCAAGCGGCACCGGCTGGGTGTGATCGCACTTGGGGTAGCGCGTGCACGCTAGGAACTCGCCGTAGCGGCCCGTCTTGATGACCAGCGGCGCGCCGCACTTCGGGCACAGCTGGTCGGTCGGGCGGTCGGGCGCCCGCGGCTTGCGGAGCGACTTGGTGTACTTGCACTCCGGATCGTTCTGCTTGGTGCACGCGATGTAGGGGCCGAACCGGCCGGCCTTGGCGACCACCGGGCTCCCGCACCGGGGACAGCGCTGATCCGCGAGCCCCTCGAGGTTGTGGGCTTCCGAGATCATCTCCTCGGGACGGGCCTTGGACAGCGCCTTGGCGAACGGCTTCCAGAAGTCGTCGAGGACCTCCACCCGGCTGAGCTCGCCCTCCTCGATCCGGTCGAGCTCGCTCTCCATCTCGCTGGTGAACTCGACGTTGAAGATGTCGGGGAAGCGGGGGATCAGCATCCGCTCCACGGTGGTGCCCAGCTCGGTGGGGTGGAACCGCTTGTCCTCCAGGCTCACGTAGTGCCGCGCCACCAGCGTGCTGGAAATGGCCGAGTAGGTGGACGGGCGGCCGATGCCGAGGCGCTCGAGCTCCTTGACCAGCGAGGCTTCGCTGTATCGTGGCGGCGGCTCGGTGAAGTGCTGCTCCGGCAGGATGCCGAGCAGCGCGACCCGGTCGCCCACGGCGAGCGCCGGCAGCGGCGTGAGGTCCTCGAGCGTGCGCCCCTCGCCCTGCTCGCGCGCCTCGTGGTACAGGCGGTGGTAGCCGTCGAACAGGATGACGGACCCCGTGGCGCGGAACAGCCAGCGCCCGAGGTCGAAGTCCACGCTGGTCGTGTCGTAGACGATGGGCGCCATCTGCGAGGCCACGAAGCGCTGCCACACCAGCTGGTAGAGCCTGAGCTGGTCGGGCGTGAGGTCCCGGCGCACGCTCTCGGGGGTGCGCTCGACCTCGGTCGGGCGGATCGCCTCGTGCGCGTCCTGCGCCTGCGGATTCTGCGAGGCGCCGTAGAGGACCGGCTTGTCGGGCAGGTACTTCTGGCCGAACTGCCCCTTCACCCAGCCCCGCGCCGCGTCCACCGCGCTGCTGGCCACCCGGGTGGAGTCGGTGCGCATGTAGGTGATCAGGCCGACCGCGCCCTCGTCGGCGATCTCCACGCCTTCGTAGAGGTCCTGCGCCACCCGCATCGTCCGCTTGCTGGAGAAGCCGAGGCGCTTAGCCGCCTCCTGCTGCAGCGTGCTGGTGGTGAACGGCGCGGGCGGCCGCTTGCGCCGCTCCTTGCGCTTGACGTCGGTGACGACGAACGCGAGGTCGCGCACGGCCGCGACCACGGCCTGCGCCTCGGCCTCGGTGTGGATCTCGGGCTTCTTGCCGTCGAGCTTGTGGAGCTCGGCGTCGAACGCGTGGCCGTCCTTCTCGCAGTTCGCCGTGACGCTCCAGTACTCCTGCGCCACGAACTTGGCGATCTCCTCCTCGCGCTCCACGATCAGCCGCAGCGCGACGGTCTGCACCCGGCCGGCCGACAGTCCGGTCTTCAGCGCCTTCCACAGCAGCGGGCTCACCTTGAAGCCCACCAGCCGGTCCAGGATGCGGCGCGCGAGCTGGGCCTCGACCTTCTTCTCGTCGATCCCGATGGTGTGCGTGATGGCGCGCTGGATGGCGTCCTTGGTGATCTCGTGGAACAGCACCCGGCGCACGCGGTCGGCGCCGAGCTGCTGGCGCACGTGCCACGCGATGGCCTCGCCCTCGCGGTCCGGGTCGGTGGCGATCAGGACCTGGCCGACTTCCTTGGCGGCTTTCTTGAGCTCCTGGATCGCCTTCTGCTTGCCCTTGACGGTGACGAACTTGGGCTTGAAGCCGGCCTCGATGTCCACGCCCAGCTCGCGCTCGGGCAGATCCCGGATGTGCCCCACGGTCGCCTTCACCGTGTAGCCCTTGCCGAGATACTTGCCGATGGTCTTCGCCTTGGCGGGCGATTCGACGACCACGAGCTTGCTGGTTGCGGCCATGATCCTCACGATCGGGTTTTCAGGTCACCGGCCCGTCATCCACCCGTCTTCCGCACTACCACCCCGGGTGCGCCGGGGTTCCGGCGCGGCGGCACCGTCGGGGCGCGGAGTCTACCAGCCGGCGAGGTCGCGGGCAAGCGAGACCACGGCGGCGGCGATCTCGTCGGGGCGGCGCCCACCGGTCGGCACGGTCCGGTCGGCCCCGCGATAGCTCGCACCGCGCACCGCGAGCAGCGCAGCCATGCGCTCGCCGGTTTCACCGCCCTCCAGCAGCGGGCGTCCCGCCGCCGAGCCGAGGCGCGCGGCGGCCTCCTCGGGTCCGGTCTCAAGGTAAACCACCAGTCCAGACCCCCGGGTCATCGCGCGGGTAACGTCGCGCGCGAAGAACCCGGCGCCGGGCGCGACGACCGCCGGCGGGCCGGCGAGGGCCGCGCCGCCCAGCTCGGCCTCGAGCGCGCGGAACGCGGACTCGCCGTCCTCGGCGAACACCCGCGCGATCGACTTGCCCGCGTTCCGCTCGATCAGCTCGTCCAGGTCCACGAACGGCGCGCCGAGCGCGGCGGCCACCAGCCGACCGACGGTGGACTTGCCGGCCCCGGGCAGCCCGACCAGGACGATGTGCCGTCTAGTCAACCGGCTCCCAGCCGGCCCGGCGGCGCTCGAGCTGGGCGAGGTAGCCGTCGCGGTTGCGCCGCAGCTCGTCGAGGGAGTCGCCGCCGAACTTCTCCGCGACCGCGTCCGCGAGCGTGAGCGCCACCGCCGCCTCCGCGATGACGCCCAGCGCGGGCACGGCGGTGACGTCGGAGCGCTCGCTCTGCGCCGGGGCCGGCCGGCCGCTGCGCAGATCCACGGACCGGAGCGGGGTCATCAGGGTCGAGATGGGCTTCATCGCGGCGCGCAGGACCAGCGGCTCGCCCGTCGTCATGCCGCCCTCGAGCCCGCCCGCGCGGTTGGTCGTCCGCGCGAAGCCGCCGCTCGCGGCGCCTGCCGCGTCGGCGCGGACGATCTCGTCGTGCGCCTGGGAGCCCGGCAGGCCGCCGAGGGCGAAGCCCAGCCCCACCTCCACGCCCTTCACCGCCGGGATGGACATCAGGGCCGCGGCCAGCCGCCCGTCGAGCCGGCGGTCCCACGCCACGTGGCTGCCCAGACCCACGACGAGCCCGCGCGCCACCACTTCCACGACGCCGCCGAGGGTGTCGCCCGCCGCGGCCGCCGCATCGATCTGGGCGACCATCGCGCGCTCCGCCTCGGGGTCCAGGCAGCGCACCGGCGAACGGTCGGCGGCCGGATCCAGCGGCACGGGAAGCGGCGAGGGCGGGCTGGCGAGCACGCCGCCGAGCGCCACGACGTGGCTGCCGATCTCGACGCCGAGCTCCGCCAGGAGGCGCCGGCACACCGCCCCCGCGGCGACGCGCGCGGCGGTCTCGCGCGCCGAGGCCCGCTCCAGGATGTCGCGCGCGTCGGCCCGGTCGTACTTGAGCGAGCCCGCGAGGTCCGCGTGGCCGGGGCGCGGCCGGGTGAGCTGCCGCCGCGGCGGCTCGGCGGCCGGCTCCGGGGCCATCACGTCCCGCCAGTGCTCGAAGTCGCGGTTCTCGACCAGCAGGGTGATGGGCGAGCCGAGGGTGGCGCCGGCGCGCACGCCCGACAGGAGCTGCACGCGGTCCGCCTCGATCTTCATCCGGGCGCCGCGGCCGTAGCCCTTCATACGGCGCGCGAGGTCCGCGTCCACGTCGGCGGCCAGGAGCGGCAGGCCGGCGGGCACCCCCTCGA